>NZ_JBVJMV010000009.1:0-284205 GCF_055584025.1 Streptomyces sp. NPDC104309
CACAAGGCCACAGTGCACCCCAAGGAGGAAGAACCACCTGGCCACGGGGTCAGGTACTCAGCGGGTCCCAGGGGAACTCACGGGATGTCGCACACAGGACGTGCAGGCGGACCCGACGGCCCATGAACAGGATCTCCGCGAGCGTGTCCGGGGCGGAGCGCCTCTTGGGGGCGGCCCTTGTGCCGGGTCTTCTCCCCACAGCGGCCGCCTCATGGTCGCGTAGATCTCATCGAGCGGGATCACCAGGTCCGGCCGGTGCGCCCGCTCACGCTGCGCGCCTGCGCACGGTCCGGGCCCCGTAGCTCGTCACCCAGCGGATGAGCAACGGTGTGAGCATCACCACGAGGAAGAGCCGAAGGCTCTGAGAGGTGGAGATGAGGGCGACGTTGGAATGCAGTGACGCGGCAGTGGCGAGCACCGCGTTGATGCCGCCGGGAGTGGTAGCCAGGTAGGCGTCGTTGAAGGAGATGCCGACCGCGGCGGCCAGCGCGCCGGCAAGCGCGGCGCACATCAGGCAGACGGTGAAGGTTGCGGCCAGCACATACGGCAGCATGCGTCCGACGTGGCGCAGCGTGGGGCGGGTGAAGCGCGAGCCCACCTCCAGGCCGATCACCACGAAGACCGCGTCCTGGAGCGGTCCGACCGGCTGGAACCCGTGCGCAGCGCCGGTGAACACGCCGACTGCGGTCAGCAGCATGGGGCCCAGCAGCGTGGGCGCGGGCAGCCTCAGTCGGTGTCCGAGGCTGCCGCCGAGCGTGCAGAGCGCGGCCAGGACGAGCAGACCTGCCAAGGTGTGTGAGGAATTCACCAGGGCGAGGGAGTCCGGCAGCAGGGCGGATCCGAACGGCCGGGTGTGAGCGGGGTTCCCGGCGTGCGTAGCAGTGTGAAGGGCCAGTACGACGACCGGCGCGGAGGCGGCCACCATGCCGACCCGCAGGTACTGCATGAACGCCACCACCCGGCTGTCCGCGTCCAGGTCGTCGGCGCAGGCGATGATCGCCGCGGACCCGCCGGGGACCATTCCAAGGACGGCGTCGCTATGGCTCATCCGGGTCAGGCGCGGGAGTATCAGCGCGACGCCGAGGCACAGAACGACTGTGGCCAGCGTCACGCCGACCAGCGGTCCGATCGAGCCGACCACGGACCGTACCGCCCCGGGGTCGAGGTAGCTGCCCATGAGCACGCCGGTCACCGCTTGCGCCGAACGGTTTGCACGCGTGGGAAATCGCGACCGCATGATGCCCGTCAGTGTCGCGATCGCACCCACGACCAGCGCGGTCAGCAGGTGCGCGGCCGGGACGCCGGCCCACCGGGCGGCGTTGCCGAGGAAATAGCACACGGTGGCGAGCAGCAGCCACCGAACGGCAGGTGAGGCCGCTGCGGTGTGCAGGGGCGCCGACGATCGGGCAGAACCAAGCAGGGTGGTAGGGAAGGGCACTGCTCTCCTTGTTGGCACCGATCTCTACGACCGAAATGCTCATCTTCTTCGCCGCTTGGCGCGACCCGCACAGTTAAAAGTACCAAAAGAGAATATTGTCCGCATTGTCGGCATGTCGTGGGCAAGTCAAACACCCACACCTGCTCCATGCGGTGGGCCGGCCGCATTGGCCTCGTCCGATTGCCCTGAAGGGCAAGGATTCTCCGTTTGTGAGTGGTCGTCATAGGGTGAGGGCCACCCGCTCCGGGCGAGAGGGCCGCGTGGATGCGGCGGCTTTCATGGCGGACGTTCTTGCCCGCGTTCCGGTCCCGGTTGTACAGGGTGCCGCAGTCCGGGCAGGTCCACTGCCGTGTGTGCAACGGCTTGGGGCCGTCCTTGTGCCCGCACGCGGAGCAGACCTGGGAGCTGGGGAAGTACCGGTGTATCGCATCGAGCAGGGGCAGCAGCTGAGTCACATCGTGCCGGTTGCCGCCGGTGAGCGTGATGGCCGGCGGGGGCCGTGCGCATCGGTGATCACGTGGTGCTTCGAGCCCGGTCTGGCACGGTCGACCGGGCTCGGTCCGGTTTTGGGCCGCCCCGACGCGCCTGCCGGTGGGAGCCGTCGATCACCGCCCTCGACCAGTCCAGCTCCTCTTAGGTGTGCTTGAGGTCCGCGATGAAGGGCGTCCAGGCGGAGGCCCGGAACACGAGCGTCGGGCCTTCGGTTGCCTTGGAGTCGCGGACGGGGACGATGCCGGGGTGGCCGTCGGCCACTTCGAGGCAGTTGCCGCCGCTGCCGTCGCTGTAGGTGGACTTGCGCCAGGTCGCGACTTCGAGGCAGTTGCCGCCGTCGCCGCCGCTGTAGGAGGACTTGTGCCAGGTGGCCGTGGACAGGTCGTAGTCAGGGCTGCTGAGCTTCATGGGCGTAATCCTCCGCCACCGACTCGATCAGAGCCAGGGACAATTCTGGTGACAATGCGCTGGCCGCAAGCAGATCGTAAGTCAGTTCGTAGCGGGCGACAGGCCCTGGTTCGTCCAGCAGTTGGCCTGACCCGAGCCCGTCCAGATAGGCGAGCGGGGGCGCGTCGGCGAACGACATCAGCTTCAAGCCGCCGCCCATGGCTGCGTGCGCACCCTCGCTGAACGGCAGCACCTGCACGATGATCCGGTGTTGACGCACCAGCGACGCCACGTGGCGCAGGGCCTCCGCCATCACAACAGGGCCGCCCACTCCCCGACGAAGGACCGCCTCGTCGAGAGCCGTCCACAACAGCGGCGTTGTTGGATTGTTCAGAAGCTGGCCGCGTTCGAGTCGTGCCGCCACCAGGTTGTCGATTTCCTCCTCCGGCGCTGTCGGCTGATACGCCCGGAACACCGCCCTCGCGTACCCCTCCGTCTGCAACAGCCCCGGAATCAGCAGTGGCGCGTACTCCTTGATCGTCTTTGCCGCGGCCTCCGCCTCGGCCGCCTCCGCGAAGTGATCCGGGTACTTCGACTTCTTCAGGGCGGCGCAGTTGCGCACGAAGAAACCGTCCGCTTTCAGGATCTCGTCCAGTTTCTGGGCCTGGTCCATCTGCATCCGGCGCGTACCGGACTCCAGTTGTCCGATGAAGGAGCCGCTGACGAACAGGGGCAGGCCCAAGTCCCCCTGGGAGAGGCCTTTGCCCTCCCTCCGATGGCGGAGTTCGGCGCCGAGCAGGGCGCGTGGGGAGGAGGAGGGGTCGAGCTTTTTGGGGCCAGGCATGACAACTCCCTGTGACACACGTGCGGTTGTTGGCTCTGCGCCTCTTCCAGGCTATCCGCGCGTTGGACACGCTGGGTATGCATTGTCATTACTCAGCGTGGAAAGGGATGGATCATGACGACGATGGAACGGCGCAGGGCGACAGAGGGAAGAGTGCGGGCCGCGGAGGACGCGGTGGCGCGGTTGAAGGACGGGCTCTCCGGGCTCGGGATCACGCTGCCCTCGCTCCGGATCGACCCGGTGTCGTGCGCGGGGAACGAACCCGCGTCGCCGCTGGTCGACCTCGGTCGGTGCAACCTCGACACGGCGCTGCGGCTGAGTGCGGCGCTGGAGACGCAGAGGCAGGCCGGTCATGACGGGTGAGGGAGCTGAGCCGTCCGGGCCCGAGCCGGGGTCGTTCGCGGTGGACACCCGGGACGGACGGGTGGGGCGTGTGATGGGGCGCGTCGGGCCGTACGTGCAGCTGCGCCCGCCGGGCGGCGGTCCCGAGTGGGACTGTCCGCCGGGGGCGGTGCGCCCCGCCCCGCTCGGTGATGTGCTGCGAGCCCGGGTCAGGGAGATCAACCGGGAGGGGCGGCTGCCGTGACGGCGTCGGAGATATCGGGGCCGACGCGACGGTGAGCACGGGGAAGGGCGACACCTCGGGGGAGGTGCCACCCTTGGTTCGGGCCTGCGGGGCCGGCCGGTGGGAGTCGAAGGCCGCGCCCCGCGCGCGGGGTCGCGCCGGGCACGCAGTCAGGAAAAGTTCAGGGAAGCCCTGCCAGCGTGCCGTTCCATGACGACCGAAACCAACGGCGCCGCCGGGGCGACCGACACCGACCGCACCACTGGCGCGAACGGCGCACCCGGCAGGCATGCTCCGGGCTCGCGCTCCCGTGCACGACAGATGCTGAACAAGGTCCCGGAAGTGACCCTCTACTTCTGGGTGATCAAGGTGCTGTGCACCACCGTGGGGGAGACCGCGGCCGATCTGCTCAACGACAACCTGGGCATGGGGCTGACCAACACCTCGTACCTGATGAGTGCGCTGCTGGTGGTCACCCTGGTCTTCCAGTTTCGGGCGCGCTCCTACGTACCGAGCCTGTACTGGCTGTCCGTGGTCCTGATCAGCGTGGTCGGCACGCTGATCAGCGACAACCTCACCGACAACCTCGGCGTTCCGCTCCAGACCACCACCGTGGTGTTCGCGGTGGCGCTCGCCGTCACGTTCTTCGCCTGGTACGCGAGTGAGCGGACGCTGTCCATCCACAGCATCCGCACGACGCGCCGCGAGGCGTTCTACTGGCTGGCGATCCTGTTCACCTTCGCGCTGGGCACGTCCGCGGGCGACCTCACGGCGGAGAAGCTGAACCTGGGGTACTGGCTCTCCGCGGTCGTGTTCGCCGCGCTGATCGCGGCCGTGGCGCTCGCGCACCGCACGCTGGACTTCAACGCGGTGTGGTCGTTCTGGATCGCGTATGTCCTGACCAGGCCGCTCGGCGCCTCGCTGGGCGACTATCTGTCGCAGCCCACCGCGGACGGCGGGCTGGGGCTGGGCACGGTCGGCACCAGCATCCTGTTCCTCGTGGTCATCCTCGGCCTGGTCGTATTCCTGACCAGGACCCGGCGCGATGTGGCGCGGGACGGTGCCGTCGAGACGGCCGGCGCACGGGGAGTCAGCCCGCGGGAAGGGTGACGACGAAGCGTGCGCCGGGGGCCGCGGCGTCCAGTGCGATGTCGCCGCCCGCGGCCCTGGCCAGTCGGCGGGCCAGGGCCAGACCGAGACCCGCGCCGTCGTGTCCGTCCTCGGGATGGGCGCGACGGCCGGGTTCGAAGAGCGAGGCGACGAAGTCCGGCGGGACGCCGGGGCCGTCGTCGTCGACGTGGACCGTGACCTCGCCCGCTCCCGCCGCGCAGGTGAGGGTGATCGTGTGGGCGGCGTAGCGGCGGGCGTTGTCCAGGAGCGGCGTCAGGATGCGCTCGGCGACATCCTGCGAGACGCCGATGCTCACGTCCGGTGCGGTGCCGGGTGCGGTGTTGGGTGCCGTGCCCGGGGTGCCGCTGGGTTCGCCGCCGGGGGTTGCGTCGTTTGCCGCCGCGACGGTCACCGGCGGGGCGTCGGGGAACAGGGCCGCGTTGCGCGCTGCCAGGCGGTGCGCGATGTCGGCGAAGCGGGAACGGCCGGGGGTCCGCGCGTTGCGGGTACGTACCTCCGAAAGCAGCGAGTCGCAGATCTGCTGCATGGTGGTGGCGGCGCCCGCGATGGCCTCCAGGGAGGTTTCCCGTTCCTGAGCGGAGCGCGGGCGTCCGGTCAGCCACTCGGTCTCGGCGGCGATGCGGGCGAGCGGGGTGCGCAGTTCGTGCGACAGCTCGGCGGCCTGCTGCTGCTCGTGCCGCAGGACGGCGGCCAGCCGGTCCAGCAGGGCGTCCAGGCTGGTGGCGAACGCGGCGAGCTCGGCGGGCCGGCCCTCGGCACCGAACCGTTCGGGGGCGCCCGCCGCGCTCCACCGGGTGGCCTGTTCGCTCATCGCGGCGACGGGGCGCAGGGCCCGTCGTACGACGAGGCGGGTCAGCAGATAGATGGTGGCCAGCAGCAGCACGGCCAGCGCGATCGAGCCGACCAGCGCGGTGTCCGCCGTGCTGCGGTACGGGTCGAGGCTGACGGAGCTGACGACGGTGCCGGCCTGCGTGGGCGGTTGTCCCTGCCGGGCGGGGGTGTCGACGGGGAACGCGTACAGCCGCCATGACCCGCCGCCCCCGGTGTCGGCGAACGTCTCGCGCCCTCCGGCGAGCCGGGCCGCCTGGGTCTCCAGGCCGGCGGGTGCGGTGGGGGGCTTCTCGACCACCGTGTCGCCCTGGAAGATCCAGACCCCGACGTCCAGGGCCCGGTCCTCGGTGGGCTCCCGGACGACGAGCCGCCCGCCGGGTCGTACGTCCACCGTCGCCGCCACGGCCTCGGCGCGGGTGCGCAGGACGTCGTCGGCCTGTGCGTGCAGCCGGTTGTCGAGGGCGATGTTGAAGACGGTGGTCAGGACGCCGATCCACAGGGCGCTGGTGGCGAGGGCCATCAGGGCGAGGCGACCGCGGAGGGTCCGGGGGGTGAGAAGACGCCTCACCGGCGCGCCGGAGCCCTTGGCCGTGCCCGTCGACACCGTCACGCCTCGGCCTCCTGCCCTCTCGTCGGATGTTGTCGTCCGGTGTCGTGCCGATCGCGTGGGGAGCGGGCGGGGGCCTCGCCGCTGGGTCCGGCTGCCCACTTGATGATCGCGGCGACTCCCGCGCGCCATGGTTCGCTGAAGTAAATGTAACTGCCTTGAGCTGAGCTGTTCGCGGTGCGCATGACAAATGCGTGTCGAGCGCGACCCCTCCGCGGCGCGACGGGGAGCCGGCGTCATTCCTGGGGCGGAGGCGAAGCCTCGAAGCGGTAACCCACACCTCTGACCGTGCTGATGGTCTGCGGGCTGTCCGCCTCGCGGAGCTTGCGGCGCAGGCGGGTCAGGTACTGGTCCAGAGTGTTGTCGCTGACCTGCGCCCCCTCAGGCCAGCCCGCCCGCAGCAGGGCCCGGCGGCGCACCACGCTCCCGGGGCCGGACATCAGGCACGCCAGCAGGCGGAACTCGGTCGGAGTCAGGGCCACGGGTCGGCCGTGGACCGTGAGCTCGTGCTTGATCGGGTTCAGCCGCATCGCGCCCGCGCTGTCGGCGAGGGCGTTGCCGTGGTGGCCGACGCGATGCAGGACCGCGCGGACGCGGGCCGCGAGTTCGCTGAGGTGGAACGGCTTGACCAGGTAGTCGTCGCCCCCGGAGGCGAAACCGGAGAGCCGGTCGGTGAGATCGCCGCGCGCGGTCAGGAAGATCACCGGAACGGTGACCCCCGCACCGCGCATCGCCTGGCACACATCGCGTCCGTCGGAATCCGGCAGCCCCACATCGAGCACGACCGCGTGCACCGACTCGTCGACGGTCTTGAGAGCGGTGGCGCCGTCGACGGCGGTCACGACGTCGAAGTCCTCGTCGCGCAGGCCACGGGCCAGGACATCGCGCAGGCCGTGGTCGTCCTCGACGACAAGAATGCGTGCAGCGGTCACCCGGCCAGTATGGCGCGGGCCGGATCGGTTCGGCGGGGCTGAGGGCAGGGAAGGGCGGCGCCCGGCCGGGGCGCCGCCCTTCCACCGTGCCGGGTGGGCCCGAGCTACGGCGCCGGGACCTCCCGTACGAGCTTCGAGGTCCAGGGGCAGTAGTAGGCGCCGGGCAGGAAGGGGCCGCCGACCTCGTCGAGGTGGTCCTCCACGTACGGCAGCGTGGCGTCGCAGACTTCGATGGCGATGTCGAAGAAGCGGACCGTCTCGGGGTCGTAGTGGAAGCTCCAGCCCGGGTTGTACGACGTCGGGTACTTCTTGAGCCGGCCGATGACGTGCGGCTCGTCGTTCGTCGCGCCGCTCACGAGGTCTCGCGCGTGCTGGATCTCGCGCTCCTTCACCAGCTTCACGATGAACTTGCTCCGGGTGATGTCGGTCATCTCGAAGTACGCGGGCTCGACTGCGGCGGCGCGCTGTGTTCCCTCGCTGTGCTGGTTGGCCTGGGCCGGCTGAGCCACGGTGAAGGCGAGCATCGCGACGGCGGCGAGGCTTGCGGCCTTGGTGAACAGGTGTCGCACGAGAGTCTCCGTGGGTGCATGGCGGCCGTGTTGATCATGGCCGCTCATTACGCAAAGTAACGCAACGGCGACGTAAAGTCACGACGAGTAGCGGGTGGGCACCGGATGAACGGCTGGCGTGCGGAGCGCGGTTGACGCGGACGGGTGTCCGGGCGCAGCCACTTGCCTTGGCGCGCCTGAAGACCGGGACCGGACGGACGGCGGAGGGTCGCTGCGTACGCCACACGATCGTGGGACGCTGATGGGAGCGGCGAACTGCCGCGGAACCGTCGATCCACGCTCCTTTGACAGGCCACAGGAGAAGGGACCCGCGATGACTGCCGCGATGGTCGAGAACGACCAGGCCTCTGAGGGCCGCCCGTGGGACTACCTGCTGCAGACATGGCGTGAACTGGACGTGCCCGAGGGGTGGCGTGCCGAGATCGACGAAGGGCAGATCGTCTTGGTACCTCCGCCTCATGCGCATCACAACGGAATCGCCGCCAAAGTGCAGCGCAGGCTCTACAGAGATCTGCCTGAAGAGCTGGAGATCTACCAGACCCTCGGTGTGCACGTAGCCCCGCTGGACAAGCTCTATGTGCCAGACCTCGTGGTGATGCCATCAGAGCTCATCGATGCCGCCGATCCCGAGAGCAGCGACCCGATGGACGTGTCGGACGCTCTGCTCGTCGTCGAGATCACATCGAAGGGAAACGCCCGGGAGGACCGGACGAAGAAGTACCGCGCCTATGCGCGGGCGGGTGTGCCGATGTACCTGCTGATCGACCGCTTCGACACCCGTGGGGCGATGGCCACGCTGTTCACGGAACCGAATGAGGACGGGACGTACAAGCAGTCCGATCCGGTGCCGTTCGGGAAGCCCCTCACGTTGCCGGAGCCGTTCGGTACGACGCTCCTCACGGGGGATTTCCCGGTCTGAGCCCGATACATGGATGAGGGGTGGCACCCGCGCTGCGGGTACCACCCCTCATCCATGTATCGGGCTCAGACCCCCGCCGGTTCCTTCGCCGGGATGTCCGGGCCGGGAGTCGGTGACGTCGGGCCGTCCGTTGCCGCGACCGTGGAGGCCGCCGGTTCCCGGGAGACGTTGAACTCCGTCAGCAGGTCCTTGCCGAAGCCGAAGAAGTACGTCGCGAGGAACCCGGCGAGGTAGCCGACCAGCAGGCCTCCCGCGTAGATCGCGATCGTGGTGCCGAGGCCGTGGTTGCCGTCGAGGAGGGGGAACAGCGCCCAGCCGGACGGGCCGATGGCCGTGGAGCCGACCTTGTCACCGAGCTGGTTGAACAGACCGATGAAGCCGCCGCCGAACGCACCGCCCACGCAGGCCGTGATGAACGGGCGGCCCAGCGGGAGGCTGACACCGTAGATCAGCGGTTCGCCGACGCCCAGCAGACCGGCCGGGAGTGCGGACCTGATCGTCCGGCGGATCGACTCGTTGCGGGGCAGGCGGAAGTAGACCGCCACGGCCGCGCCGACCTGACCGGCGCCCGCCATCGCGAGGATCGGCAGCAGCACGGTGTAGCCCTGCTGCTCGATCAGGGTGGTGTGGATCGGGATGAGCGCCTGGTGCAGGCCCAGCATCACCAGGGGCAGGAAGAGACCGCCGAGCACGAAGCCCGCGCCCGCGCCGCCGTTGGAGAGCAGCCAGTCGGCGAACGTGCCGATGGCGGTGGAGACCTCACCGGCCACGTACATCAGCCCGAAGATCGTCACCAGGCCGGAGACCAGCACCGTGAGCGTCGGGGTGACCAGGACGTCCAGCGCCTCGGGCACCCAGCGGCGGCACCACTTCTCCACGTACACCGCGAGCACCGCCGCACCGAGTGCGCCCAGCACACCGCCCTGGCCGGGGGAGAGCTTCTGGCCGAACGCCTCGATGTTCGCGACGCCCGGGAAGACGATGATCGCGGCGACCGCGCCGCCCAGGATCGGCGTACCGCCGAACTCCTTCGCCGTGTTGAAGCCGACGAAGACGGCGATCAGCGCCATGAAGCCGGACGCCATCGCGGCGAGGGCGGGCGTGACCGAGGTCAGCCAGCCCAGGTTCACCAGCAGGCCGTTGAGGCCGGCGATGATGCCGCAGCCGATGAGCGCCGGGATCAGCGGCACGAAGATGTTCGCGATCCTGCGCAGGAAGAGCTTGAACGGGGTGGCGTTCTTCGCCTTCCGCGCCGCCTTCATCGCGGCGCCCTGGGCGGCCAGTTCGTCCGCCGTAGCGGAAGCGGAGGTGGAGGCGGGGCCTTCGGAGGGGGCGGCGGTTTCGGTCGCGGCCGGTTCCGGTGCGGCCTCCCTGCCCTCCTCCACCAGCTGCTCGAACTCCGGCGTGACCCGGGCGACGGTGCCCGGCCCGAGGACGATCTGGTACGTGTCGTCCTCGACCACGCCCATGACGGCGGGTATCGCCTTCAGGGCCTCGTCGTCGACGAGCGAGCGGTCGCGCAGGCCCAGCCGGAGCCGGGTCATGCAGTGGGCGATGGAGCTGACGTTCGCGGCGCCACCGACGAGCGGAAGGATCGCGGCGGCGGTGGCGCGGTTCTTGTCTTCTGTTGCCATGGTGCGTGGTGCCTTGCTGTGCGGGGGTGCGGGGGTGGAGCCGGTGGGGTCAGGTGGCGGTGCGGGGGGCGGCGGCGAGGGCGGCGCGGAGATGGCCGTCGGACGCGGTCAGCAGGGTGGCGGCGGTGGGGCCGTCGACCTGGCCGAGGATGGTGAGGATGGCGTTCTTCACCTCGCCGTCGGTCGCGGCGAGCGCGGCCTCGATCTCCTCGTCCGATGCCCCGGTGGCGAGCGAGACGATCCGGCGGGAGCGGGCGCGCAGCTTCTCGTTGGAGGCGCGGACGTCGACCATCAGGTTCCCGTACGTCTTGCCGAGCCGGATCATCGTGATCGTCGAAAGCATGTTGAGGACGAGCTTCTGGGCCGTACCCGCCTTGAGCCGGGTGGAGCCGGTGAGCAGCTCCGGGCCGACGACGATCTCGATGCCGTGCTCGGCCGCGGCGCCCAGGGCGGAGTCCGCGTTGCAGGACAGCCCGATGGTCAGCGCGCCCTTGGCGCGGGCGTGCTCGACGGCCCCGATCGCGTACGGCGTCCGGCCGGAGGCGGAGATGCCGACCACGGTGTCGTCGGCGGTGAGGTCCAGGGCGTCGAGGTCGGCGGCGGCCAGCTCCTTGCTGTCCTCGGCGCCCTCGACGGCCTTGACCATGGCGGACGGGCCGCCCGCGATCAGGCCGATGACCTCGGTGGGGTCGGTGTTGAAGGTGGGCGGGCACTCGCTGGCGTCGAGCACGCCGAGCCGGCCCGCGGTGCCGGCGCCCGCGTAGATCAACCGCCCGCCGCGGGCCATGCGCTCCGCGGTGCCGTCGATCGCGGCGGCTATCTCGGGGAGCCGGGCGCCGACGGCGGCCGGGACGGACCGGTCCTCGCCGTTCATGATCCGGGCGATCTCAAGCGTGTCCAGACGGTCGATCTCGGCGAGCTCGGGCCGGAACGCCTCGGTGGTGAGCGTTTCGAGCTGGGCGCGCAGCTCCCCGTATCCGTCGGGGGAGCTGGTGTCGGCGTCGGTGGTGGGGGTCATGGAGAGCAGCTCTGCTTTCTCGATCTCGTACGGTTCAGCGGGTGCGGGTGCGGGTGCGGGTGCGGGTGCGTGCGGTCGGTTCGCTTCGAGGTCAGAGGGGCCAGAGGGGCCAGAGGGCTCGGAGGGGCCGGAGGGGCCGGAGAGGTCAGCCGGGCCGGAGGGGCCGGAGAGGTCAGCGGGGGCGCGGGGTGTGGCGGTGGGCCAGCGCCTCGTAGGAGGCGGCGAGCGCCGGTGCGGCCGTTTCGTACGTGCGCTGCGCGACGCCTATGAACAGGCAGTCGACGACGAGCAGCTGGCTCGTACGGCTCGACATGGCGGCGGGCCGCAGCTCGCTCTCCCGGGCGGTGGACGTGGTCAGCACGTGGTCGGCGTACTGCGTCACCGGGCCGTCGGGGCGGCCGGTGATCGCGATCGTCGTCGCACCGCGGTCGAACGCGACCCGCAGTGGCTCGATGACATCGACGGTGGAGCCGGAGTGCGTGATCGCGATGGCCACATCGCCGGAGCGGAGCTGCACGGCGTTCGTCACCGCGAGGTGCGGGTCCGTGTGGGAGTGCGCGATCAGGCCGATACGGGCCAGCTTCTGCGCCAGGTCCTGGCCGACGAGGGAGGAGGCGCCCACGCCGTAGATGTCGATGCGCCGGGCGGTGGCGGCGGCGGCCACGGCGGCACCGAGCTGGACGGTGTCGAGCCCCGCGGCCGTGTCGGCGAGGGTCTGCTGTTCGTCGTAGGCCAGCTTGGCGACCACGTCGGCGATCGGGTCGTCGACCGCTATGTCGGCGGTGACGGAGGGGGCCCGGCCCGACTGCTGGTGCGCGGCGAGCCCGGCGAGGGCCAGGCGCAGATCGCGGTAGCCGGGATAGCCGAGGAGACGGGCCGTGCGGACCACGGTCGCCTCGCTGGTGCCGGTGAGCTCGGCGAGACCGGTGACCGTGAGGGCGGCGCAGCCGGCGGGGTCACCGGCGACGGCCTCGGCGACACGCTGCATGGAGCGGGTCATGGACGGCGCGAGCGTGCGCACCTTGGCCGCGAGAGCCGCCGGGGCGGGCGGGGAATCAGCGCTGAAACTTTCCTTCAGGTCATGGGTCACCTTTGAAAGATATTTTCAACCCGGTTGCCCGTCAACCCCCCTTTGGTCCCTGCCTCTGACAGCGCGGAAAGGGCGGGGGCGGGCGCGAGAAGCGGGTTCGCGGGCGGGGTGACAATGGGCCCATGGAGATGAACCCCCTGGAACAGGCGTTGCACACGGCCCGCGCGCTGGTCATGGCCGATCTCGCCGCAGGTGACGTCGCCGAGGCCGGGATCGTCTCGCTGGTCGAGGATGCCGTGACCCACCGCCGCTGGTGGGTCGAACAGTGGCCGGACGGTGCCGCGTTCGTGGTCGGCCTCGTCGCTCAGGACGTGCAGGACGCCCTGCTCGAACGGTACGGGCGGTGGCCGCTCTGCCCGGTCTGCGACGCGGGCGACCCGCACGCCCTGGACGTCGAACCGGAACTGGGCCCGGATCCGCACTGGGTGTGCACCAAGGCCGCCGTCGCCGTCGCACCGGTCGGTTCGCTGGGCGGAATACCGCGGCGGTGACGGTCTACATCGACCCGCCGGACTGGCCGGGCCACGGGCGACTCTGGTCGCACCTGGTCAGTGATGCCTCCTTCGAGGAGCTGCACGCCTTCGCGGCGTCCATCGGCTGCCCACCCCACGCGTTCGAGCGGGACCACTACGACGTACCGGAATCGCGGTACGTGGACGCGGTACGGGCAGGGGCCCGGCAGATCGGTTCGAAGGAGCTCGTCCGCCGGATCACGGAGGCCGGGCTCCGGCGACCCAAGGGACGTCCGGCGCCCGGCCTCTGAGGGAAGCACTGAAGGCAGCGCTGAGGGGGCGGTCGGGGAAACGGGGGAACGGACGGCGTCCGGATGCCTAAGCGGAGGCCTCCGGCGCCGGCTCCGACGCCTTCGCGGGCACCGCGGCCGACGCCGCGGCCGGCGCCCCGGTCACCCGTCGCGACCTGCCCCCGCCGTGCAGCCGCAGCGAGACCAGCACGGCCGCCAGCGCCAGCACCGTCATCGCCGCCCCCGCCCATGCCGTCGCCGCGAAACCGAAGTCCGCGTCGATCACCGTGCCGCCCAGCCAGGGGCCGCCCGTGTTGCCGAGGTTGAACGCGGCCGTCGTCGTCGCACCGGCCAGCGTCGGAGCGGCGCCCGCGACATTGAACATCCGGGCGTTCAGCGCCGGGGCCGTGTAGAACGCCGACACCCCCAGCAGGAACGAGAGCCCGACCGCGGCGACCTGGTTCGACGCGAACAGCGCCAGCGCGACCAGGAAGACCGTCGAGGCCGCTATCCCGCTCATCAGCACCCCGAAGAGATGCGCGTCCGCGACCCGGCCGCCGATCGTCGTACCGACCAGCGCGCCGATCCCGAACAGCGCGAGCACGGTCGGGACCCAGCCCGAGTCCAGCCCGGCGACATCCGTCAGCAGCGGGGCCAGATAACTGAACGCGCAGAAGACACCGCCCGCCGCGAGCGCGGTGATCACGATCGACAGCCACACCTGCCGGTCCCGGTAGATGCTCATCTCGCGCTTCAGCCGAGGCTTCTGCTCCGGCAGCGGAATCCGCGGAATCAGCGTCGCCACCCCGACCAGCGCCACGGCGGACGCCGCACCCACGGCCCAGAAGGCCGACCGCCAGCCGAGGTTCTCACCGAGAAAGGCGCCCAGGGGCACACCCAGCACATTGGCGATCGACAGGCCGCCGATCATCACGGCCATCGCGCGGGCGCGTGCGTTCACCGGCACCATCGCGATGGCGACCGCGGCCCCCACCGCCCAGAAGCCGGCGCAGGCGAAGGCGCTCACGACACGGGAGGCGAAGAGCACCTCGTACGTCGGAGCCAGCGCGCCCGCCACCTGGCCGAGTCCGAAGACGGAGATCAGGGCGATCAGTGTGGTGCGGCGGGGCAGCCGGAGCGTGGCCACGGCGAGCAGCGGGGCGCCGACCACCATGCCGATCGCGAAGGCGGATATGAGAAGTCCGGCCCGGGGGATGGACACGTTCATGTCGTCGGCGATGGGTGGCAACAGCCCGGAGAGCATGAACTCGCTGGTGCCCAGGGCGAAGACGGAGAGGCCGAGAATGTACACGGCAAGTGGCATGCGTGAGCGGTGAGCGGCAGAGTCGGGCATGACATCTGCCAACAGCGGCCGACGGCGTCGCATTCCCGATGCTGCCGCCGCGCCCCGCGTCGCTCAGTGGCTGAGCAGCTCCCATTCGGTCAGCAGGTTCTGCCGCGCCCGCGGTTCCCACCGCTCCGTCCCGTACGGCGTGCGGAACAGCCGCGGCAGTCCGAGCAGCTGGCGCAGCACCGTCGCCCGCCCCTCGCGGAACGCGTCGTCGGGCACGAAGGCGTACTCCTCCCGCACCTGCGCCGCGTAGGCCGCGTACTCCTTCGGGGGCGCCGCCAGGATCGCCAGATCGGCGTCGCACAGCACCTCGCCGTCGGTGTCGCCGTCCGCCGGATCGTGCGTGACGGTGAGGCGCACGAGCCGGGCGACCTCGGCCGTGACGTCGGCCGGTACGCCCGCCTCCGGCAGAGCGCGTTCGGCGAGGGCGGCGCTGCGTTCCTCGTTCTCGGACCGGTCGGGCCGGTAGACCGCGTCGTGGAACCAGGCGGCGAGGCGCACGGCGTTCGCATCGGCCGCGTGACCGGCGAGCGTGTCGATGCGGTCGAGCACCGCGACCAGGTGCGCGGTGGTGTGGTACCGCCGCTGCGGCTCGGCCCAGCGCGCCAGCAGATTGTCGGCATACGGCACCGGATCGGGCCCGGACGCCCCGCCCCGCGCCCCGACGAGCGCCTCCCGCCAGCGGTCCCGGAGAGCGGCGTCGGTGCTGCCCGCCTCGTGGCCGTCGCTTCCGCTTCCGCTGCCGCGCGAGCTGTCGGTCATGGGACGACCCTAGCCCGGAACCGGACGGTCCACGGGGGGCGGCTGATGCCGCCCGTCCCGGCCTTGGTGGCGGCCTCGGTCATCGGGGGATCAGCGGACGCATGCTCTGCGCGGGGCCGCCGACGCCGGTGAGGCCTGCGGAGGCGGTGAGCTGACGGCGCAGCAGGGAGAGCGCCAGGAAGCGGCCGGCCGATCCGCGCCGCTTCCACGGCACTCGGATCGTTGAACAATCGCTAGCGTGTTCCCGTGATCGAACTGACGAACCCGGCGAGCGCGGCGAACCCGATGGATCTCAACGCAGATCTCGGTGAAGGCTTCGGGCACTGGACCCTCACCGACGACGACGCGCTGCTCGACTGTGTCACCAGCGCCAATGTGGCCTGCGGTTTCCACGCGGGTGACGCCTCCGTGATGCGGCGCGTCTGTGACACCGCGGCCGCCAGGGGCGTACGGATCGGCGCCCAGGTCGCGTACCGGGATCTGGCCGGATTCGGGCGCCGTCCCATGGATGTGCCGCCCGCCGAACTGACCGCCGAGGTCGCCTACCAGATCGGCGCCCTGAGGGTCTTCGCCGAAGCGGCCGGCTCACGTGTCACGTACGTCAAACCGCACGGAGCCCTGTACAACCGCGCCGTCTGGGACGACGACCAGGCTGCGGCCGTGGTCGAGGGCGTCCGGCTGGCCGGCGGAGACCTGATGGTCCTCGGACTTCCCGGCTCCCGCCTCCTCGCCCACGCCGGGGCCGCGGGCCTCACGGGCGTCGAGGAAGCCTTCGCCGACCGCGCGTACACCCGCCGGGGCACTCTGGTCCCACGCGGAGAGCCCGGCGCGGTGGTGCACGACGAGGACGAAGTCGTACGCCGCAGCGTCGGGATGGCAGTGGACCGGGGTGTCACCGGGGTGGACGGCGGCCGAATACCGGTCACGGCGCGGTCCCTGTGCGTCCACGGCGATACCCCGGGCGCGGTGGCACTGGCCCGCCGGATCAGGTCGGCGCTCGAAGAGGCGGGCGTGGCCGTGCGGGCGTTCGCATGAGCGGGGGCATACGTGCGGGGGCCGGCACGGAGGCGGGCACGGCGGGGGCGAGTGAGCGCGGCCCGGCGCCAACGGACGCTCAGGTGCTTCCCGCCGGGCCCGGAGCGTTGCTCGTGGAACTGTCGTCCGGTGAGCACGCCGAGGCCTTTCACGCCGAGTTGCTGCGGCGCCGGGCACTTGGTGAGCTGCCGGTCGTACGCGAGATCGTTCCTGGTGCACGGACCGTCCTGCTCGATGGCATCGTGGATCGCACCCCGGACGGAACCGCACGGCTTGCCCGCGAACTCGTCTCCTGGCGGATCCCGCCGCTGCGGCGCGACTCCGGGCGAGCGGTCGAGATCCCCGTCGTCTACGACGGCCCGGACCTCGGCGATGTCGCGGCGGCCTGGGGCGTCGCCGTCGCCGACGTGTCCGGTATCCACGCCGGGACCGAATTTCGCGTGGCCTTCTGTGGGTTCGCCCCCGGCTTCGGCTACCTCACCGGCCTCCCCGAGCACCTGCATCTGCCGCGCCGCGTGACTCCGCGCACCAGGGTTCCGGCCGGTGCGGTGGCCCTCGCCGGTGCGTACACGGGCGTGTACCCGCGCGCCTCGCCGGGCGGCTGGCAGCTCATCGGTCGGATGCCCGAGCCGGGCGAACTGTGGAACCCGGCGCGCGAACCGGCCGCGCTGCTGAGCCCCGGGGCACGGGTGCGCTTCGTCGCGGCAGAGGTGGGGCCGTGACGGGTCTCGTTGTGATCCGGGCCGGGGCCCTGACCACCGTTCAGGACGCGGGCCGCGTCGGCTGGGCGCACCTCGGGGTGCCGAGGGCCGGAGCCCTCGACGCCCCGGCCCGCCGTCTCGCCAACCGGCTGGTCGGAAACCCGGCGGACGCGGCAGTGCTGGAGACGACCGTCACCGGCTGCGCGGTCCGGCCCGGCCGGTCCGTGGTCGCCGTCGTCGGCGGTGCTCCCTGCCCGGTCACGGTCGACGGGCGGCCCGTGGCCTGGGGGACCCCTGTGCGTGTACCGGCGGGGGCGGTGCTCGACGCAGGCCCCGCAGTGCGCGGCCTGCGCAGCTATGTGGCCGTCGGGGGCGGCCTGCTGCCGGAACCGGTGCTGGGCAGCAGATCCACCGACGTGCTCTCCGGGCTGGGCCCGGCCCCCCTGCGCGACGGCGACGTACTGCCGCTGGGGCACGGGCCGTCGAGACCTGTGGGTGCCGACGCCGTCCCCTGGCTTGGTGCACCGGCCGAACTCGTGCTCCCTCTGCATCCGGGCCCCCGCCACACCTGGTTCACGGACGAGGCGCTGCGGACGCTCGACACAGCCACCTACCGGGTCTCGCCGCACAGCAACCGGATCGGCCTGCGCACGGAGGGGCCGCCCCTGGCACGTGCCCGCGAGGGCGAACTGCCCAGTGAGGGCATGGTGCTCGGCGCCGTCCAGGTGCCGCCGGACGGGCGCCCGGTGGTGTTTCTCAACGACCATCCGACGACCGGGGGCTACCCGGTCGTCGGTGTCGTGCACGAAACCGCACTCGCGGGCGCGGCACAGGCGGTGCCGGGAACCCGGGTGCGGTTCGTGCGGGCGGGCCGAGGCCTGCCCCCGTCGGGGTGGGCGGTTGCTACGCCGCCGCCTTGAACCCCCGCAGCCGCAGCGAGTTGCCGACCACGAAGACCGACGAGAAGGCCATCGCGGCGCCCGCGATCATCGGGTTGAGCAGTCCGGCCGCGGCGAGCGGCAGGGCGGCCACGTTGTAGGCGAAGGCCCAGAAGAGGTTCGTACGGATGGTGCCCAGCGTCCGGCGGGAGAGGCGGATGGCGTCCGCCGCGGCCCGCAGGTCCCCGCGTACCAGTGTCAGGTCACCGGCCTCGATCGCGGCGTCCGTACCCGTACCCATCGCCAGGCCCAGATCGGCCTGCGCGAGGGCCGCCGCGTCGTTGACGCCGTCACCGACCATGGCGACCGAACGGCCCTGGGCCTGGAGTTCCTTGACGACGCCGACCTTGTCCTCCGGCATGACCTCCGCGTACACCTTCTCGATCCCGACCTCGGCCGCGACCGCCTCGGCCACCGCCCGGTTGTCTCCGGTGAGCAGGATCGGGGTCAGCCCCAGGGCCCGCAGCCGCCGAATGGCCTCCGCGCTGGTGTCCTTCACCGCGTCGGCGACTTCGAGGACCGCCCGTGCCTCGCCGTCCCAGGCGACCGCGATGGCCGTCCGGCCGGCGGCCTCCGCCGCGGCCTTGCGCCGGGCCAGCTCCACCGGCAGGTGGATCTCCCACTCGGCGAGCAGCTGCTCACGGCCGACGAGGACGGCGTGCCCCTCGACGACACCCTGCACGCCGAGCCCCGCGATGTTGGCGAAGTCCTCGGGGGTGGGCAGGGCGGCGCCGGTGCGCTCGACGGCTCCGGCGGCGACGGCCTGGGCGATGGGGTGCTCCGAGGAGTGCTCCAGGGCGCCCGCGAGCCGCAGCACGTCGTGCTCGTCCGTACCGTCCGCCGTGTGGACGTCCAGCAGGGTCATCCGGCCGGTGGTGACCGTGCCGGTCTTGTCGAGGACGATCGTGTCGACGCGGCGGGTGGTCTCCAGGATCTCCGGTCCCTTGATCAGGATGCCGAGCTGGGCGCCGCGCCCGGTGCCGACCATGAGGGCGGTGGGAGTGGCGAGGCCCAGGGCGCAGGGGCAGGCGATGATCAGTACGGCGACGGCGGCCGTGAACGCGGCGGTCAGGCCCGCGCCGTTGCCGAGCCAGAAGCCGAGCGTGCCGAGCGCGAGGGCGATGACGACGGGGACGAAGACGGCCGAGATCCGGTCCGCGAGACGCTGGGCCGCCGCCTTGCCGTTCTGCGCGTCCTCGACGAGCTTCGCCATCCGGGCCAGCTGGGTGTCGGCGCCGATCCGGGTGGCCTCGACGACGAGCCGGCCGCCCGCGTTGAGCGTGGCGCCGGTGACGGAGTCGCCGACGGCGACCTCCACCGGTACGGACTCACCGGTGAGCATCGACGCGTCCACGGCCGACGCGCCCTCCACGACGGTGCCGTCGGTGGCGATCTTCTCGCCGGGCCGGACCAGGAACCGGTCCCCGACCTGGAGGTCGGCGGTCGGCACGGTCACCTCGCGGCCGCCGCGCAGCACGGTCACCTCCTTGGCGCCGAGCTCCAGCAGCGCCTTGAGGGCGGCGCCCGCCTTCCGCTTGGAGCGGGCCTCGAAGTAGCGCCCGGCCAGGATGAAGGCGGTGACGCCGGCGGCGGCCTCCAGATAGATGTTGCCCGCGCCGTCGCTCCGGCCGATGGTCAGTTCGAAGGGGTGCGTCATGCCGGTCATCCCGGCGGTGCCGAAGAACAGCGCCCACACCGACCACAGGAACGCGGCCGAGGTGCCGACGGAGATCAGCGTGTCCATCGTCGCCGCGCCGTGCCTGGCGTTGGTGAACGCGGCCTTGTGGAACGGCCATGCGGCGTACGTGACGACGGGGGCCGTCAGGGTCAGTGAGAGCCACTGCCAGTAGTCGAACTGGAGCGCCGGGACCATCGCCATCGCGATCACCGGCACGGCGAGCGCGACGGCCGTGATCAGCCGCTGCCGCAGGGGCCGCAGCTCGTCGGCCGCCGCCTCGGGGGAGTCGGCCCCGGTACGCGCCGGGGGCGCGGGCTCGTGCGCGGTGTAGCCGGTCTTCTCGACGGTGGCGATCAGGTCCTGTACGGAGACGTCCTGGCCCCGGTAGCTGACCTTGGCCTTCTCGGTGGCGTAATTGACGATGGCCTCGACGCCGTCCATCCGGTTGAGCTTCTTCTCGATACGGGCCGCGCAGGAGGCGCACGTCATGCCGCCGATCGCGAGCTCGACCTCTGCGGTGGTGCCGGTGGCTGTGCCGGAGCCGGTTGTGGCGGTGTGCGCGGACACGATGTCCTCCCTGGCGGAGACTTCATACCCCTGGGGGGTATGCATTGCATGTTCAGGTATACCCCCCTACCCTATGAAGCGCAAGGGTGGATCTGTCGCCGGGGTCCGGAGTGTCCGCGTCCGAGCCCCCGGGATGCGTCTGACCTCACGTATCTTCACGTCGGACTGAGGCTGCGCCCTCAGCCGACCGACCCGTAGGCTGGCCATTGGACTAGACCTATTGCCGCTTCCTGGAGGATTGGGATCCCATGAGCAACCGTGCAGTCCTGGAGGTGATCGCTCTCGACGCGGAGGACGCGGTCGCCGCCCAGGCGGGTGGTGCGGACCGCCTTGAGCTGGTCACCGACATGGCGGCGGACGGCCTGACCCCGTCCTGTGCGACCTTCGCGGAGATCCGGGCGGCGGTGGACATTCCGCTGCGGGTGATGCTCAGGGTGGCGGACGGCTTCGCGGCCGGAGACATCGATGTGCTCGTGGCCAAGGCCCGCGAACTGCGTGCGGAGGGCGCCGAGCAGTTCGTCCTGGGCTTCCTCGACGCCGAGGGGCGCCCGGACCTGGTCGCCGTCGAACGGCTCGTCGCCGAGCTGGACGGCTGCCCCTGGACCTTCCACCGCGCGATCGACCGGGCCGCCGACCGCGACGCCCTGCGCAAGCAGCTGGCGGACATGCCGGGCCTCGACACATACCTCACCGCGGGCTCGCCGAAGGGCGTGGACGACGGCATCCCGACCCTGCTCGTGGAGGCGGCCCGCAAGGGCGAGGCCGGGTACGAGCCGCAGATCCTGGTGGGCGGCGGCCTCCGCCTGGACCACTTGCCGACGCTGCTGGCCGCGGGCCTCGACGCGGTGCACATCGGCGGCGCGGCCCGCCCGCACGGCTGGTCGGGCCCGGTGGACGCGACGGCGGTACGGGAATGGCGCACGGTGCTCGACGCGTAGCCGGGGGCGGCGCCCGGGGTGGTCCCGGCCAAGGGCTCGGGTACACCCGGCTGAATCGTTCGTTGAACGATTGGTTGAACGGTTCCGTTCAACGGTTCCGTCCTCGAACGCCGGACGGGCCGGTGGTTGCCGGACGGGCTGGTTCCGCCCGGCGGAGGTCCGGCCTCGCCGACGTTGGAGGCACGGGGTCCGGGCGGAGCCCCGGCCACGGATGGCGGCGGGCAGGGGAACAGGCCCGCCACAGACGCCCCCACCCGTGCCCCCGCCGCCCCCACCCGCCCCTACACCAGCTCTCCCGGCAACGCCGCCGCGTGCACCACCGTCAGCCCCGACACCGCACGCGTCAGCGCCACGTACAGCCGGCGCAGCCCCGTGCGCTCGTCGGGTTCGCCGTCCACCACCGCGGCCGGCTCGTCCAGTACCACGTAGTCGTACTCCAGGCCCTTCGCCAGCGAGGCCGGGACCAGCGTCAGCCGGGACTCGGCGGTCGTCTCCTCACCGGGGGAGAGATACGCGTGGCCCGCCGCGGTCAGCGCGTCCGCCAGCGCCGGAACGCGCGCATCGGCCGCGATCAGGCCGATCGACCCCTCCCGCGTCAGCGACTGTTCGCACGCCGCCAGCACCGCCGCGTCCAGATCCGCCGGACCGGCCACCTGCCGAACCTCCAGCGAACCCGGCGACTCACGCACCGACTCCACCGCCGCGAGCCCCGGCGAGATCTGCGGCAGCAGCCGGGACGCGTACGCGATCACCTCGCGCGGCACACGGAAGCCCGCCGTCAGCTCCTCCACCACCGCGTCCGGCTTGCCCAGGTGGTGCAGTGCCTGCGCCCAGCTCTCCGTCGACCACGGCGTCGTGCCCTGCGCGAGATCGCCGAGGACCGTCGCCGAACCCGTCGTGCACCGGCGGCCCACCGCCCGGTACTGCATGGGGGACAGGTCCTGCGCCTCGTCGAGCACGACATGGCCGAGCGAGTGCGTACGCGCCACCAGATCGCCCGCCTCGTCGATCAGCACCGCGTCCGCCGGCGACCACTTCGCGGACTTCACGCTGCGGACCGGCTTGGTCCACAGGATCGTCTTCTGCTCGTCCTCGGTGAGCAGCCCGTCCGCGTGCGCGGCCAGGAAGCCGGGGTCGGAGAGCAGCCGCAGCACCAGCTTCGCCGGATCGACCGCGGGCCAGATCGCCTTCACGGCCGCCTTCACGGCGGGGGTGCGGGCCACCGCGTTCTGCACCCGGTCGTCGGGCGCCTCGCCCGCCTCCTCCATCCGGACCAGGACGGAGTGCGCGATGCGCTGCGGGAGCGCCTCATGGGCGGCCCCGTACCGCATGTCACGGGCCAGCAGCTCGGTGACGATCTCCTCCAGCTCGTACACCGGCACCCGCCAGCGGCGCGAACCGCGCACCACCATCACCGGCTCCGTCGGCGGCGTCACATGCGAACGGATCGCCCGCCGCAGCACCTCCGCCATCCTGGCGTCGCCCTTGACGACGGCGGCCGCCGCCGAGTCCGTGCCGCGCACCTCGGTGTCCGCCGCCACCAGGTCGTCGACGGTCGCCTGCTTCACCTCCAGCTCACCGAGGGCCGGGAGCACCTGCTCGATGTAGTGGAGGAACGAACGGTTCGGCCCGATGACCAGCGTGCCGGTACGGGCGAGGCGCTCGCGGTGCGCGTACAGCAGATACGCGACACGGTGCAGGCCGACGGCAGTCTTACCGGTGCCGGGCCCGCCCTGCACGCAGACCGTCCCGCCGAGACCGCTGCGGACGATCTCGTCCTGCTCGGGCTGGATCGTCGCGACGATGTCACGCATCGGCCCGACACGCGGCCGCTCGATCTCCGCCTGGAGGAGCTTGCTGGTCTGCTCGGCCTCGGCGGGGTCGTCGAGGTGCTCGTCCTCGTACGCGGTCAGCTCACCGCCGGTGTAGCCGAAGCGGCGGCGTCGGCCGACGTCCTGGGGATCCTTCCTCGACGCCCGGTAGAACGGTTGCGAGACGGGCGCGCGCCAGTCGATGACCATCGGGTCGCCGCCGGCGTCATGGACGTGGCGGCGCCCGATGTAGAACTGCTCGCCCTCGGCGCCCTCGGCCTGTTCCGCACCGACCGCGTGCAGATAGTCCAGGCGCCCGAAGAAGAGGGGCGTATGGGCGAGATCGGCGAGCGACTTGATGCGCTCGTCGATCTGGGCCTGCAGAACGGCCGCGTTCACCCAGTTCGCGGTGACGTCACGGATGTCGAGGGCCTGGGCGTCCTCGCGCATGGCGCGCAACGCGGAGCGGGACGCGGTGAGATGGGCGCGTTCACGAGCCAGGGGATCGGTGGTGGTGTCGCTTTCGTGTTCGTGCGCGGGCACGGTGTTGCCTCCGGCTTTTCAACGCAGGACGGCGGACCGCACCTCGCTCCGGCCACGGCTCGGGGCGATGCGGTCCGCTCGGGGATCGATCACGGGATACGCGCGCGGGCGCGCGTACGGCTGTCGGCCGGTTTCCGTCCGGTCGGCGGCGCTCCCCCGGCTGCCGGCGAAGGCCGGTACCACGGTGCGGGAGGCGGGCAGACCGGCGATTGTATCGACAGCCCCCGTCGGGGGCGAACGGATTAGGTCCCGTCCGGCGGATCGGATCGGAGCGGATCGGAGCCCGGAGCCCGGAGCCCGGAGCCCGGAGCCGGGAGCCGGAGCCGGAGCCGGATCCGATCCGCCGGACGAGGACCAGGATCCGGGTCCGCCCCGTAGGGGACGGCATGCGACCGGAGGCCTAGACGCACCGCTTCGGGATTCCGCCCGCGGGCCGATGCCTTCACGGGACGGGCGCAGGACCATGGAATACATGAGCACCGTCTCCCTGAACCCCCGCAGGACCGGTCCCGCGCACGGCGCGACGGCGGCCACCGGTCACCCGTACACCCACCGCGTCGGTGACGCCCTGCGCGCCGTCAAGGTCTACGCCCGCGCCGCGTTCGGCGTCGTGGTCCTCGGCGAGTACGCCGAAGAGGCGGGCGTCCGCCACCACCACTGAGTACCGCACGCGGCCCCCGGCGCCCACCGGCCGATGTACGCGCTCTGGCCGCCGGGCCTGGCAGCCGGCCCCGGCCAATGACCCCGCCGGCCGGTCCAGGCCGCCGTGCACACCGACGACCGTCCCCGGTCACCGTCCAACGACCGGCCCGGCCACGTCCTCACCGGCCGGCCCCGGCCGCCGTCCGCACCGATCGTCCCCGGTCACCGTCCAACGACCGACCCCGGCCACGTCCTCACCGACCTGCCCCGGCCCCCATCTACCGGCCTCGGCCGCCGTCCTCAGCCGTCGGCCAGCAGTTCGTCCGCGTCCATGATCCGGTACGCGTACCCCTGCTCCGCCAGGAACCGCTGGCGGTGCGCCGCGAAGTCCTGGTCGATCGTGTCGCGGGCGACCACCGAGTAGAAGCGCGCTTCGTGCCCGTCGGCCTTCGGCCGCAGCACCCGGCCGAGCCGCTGCGCCTCCTCCTGCCGCGAACCGAACGTCCCCGACACCTGAATGGCGACGGTCGCCTCCGGCAGGTCGATGGAGAAGTTGGCGACCTTCGACACGACGAGGACGCTGAGCTCACCCTCCCGGAACGCGTCGAAGAGCTTCTCGCGCTGGGCGTTGCTCGTCTCGCCCTTGATCACCGGGGCGTCCAGATGCTCACCCAGTTCGTCGAGCTGGTCGATGTACTGCCCGATGACGAGGGTCTGCTCGCCCCGGTGTTTGCGTACGAGCGCCTCGGTCACCTTCCGCTTCGTCGCGGTCGTCGCACAGAACCGGTACTTCTCCTCGGTCTCCGCGGTGGCGTACGCGAGCCGCTCCGAGTCCGTCAGATTGACGCGCACCTCGACGCAGTCGGCGGGCGCGATGTAGCCCTGCGCCTCGATCTCCTTCCACGGGGCGTCGAACCGCTTGGGCCCGATCAGCGAGAAGACGTCCGACTCGCGGCCGTCCTCACGCACCAGCGTCGCGGTGAGGCCGAGGCGCCGCCGGGCCTGCAGGTCGGCGGTGAACTTGAAGACGGGCGCGGGCAGCAGATGCACCTCGTCGTAGATCACCAGACCCCAGTCGCGGGAGTCGAACAGCTCCAGATGCGGGTAGACGCCCTTCCGGCGGGTCGTCAGCACCTGGTACGTGGCGATGGTGACCGGCCGGATCTCCTTGCGCGTGCCGCTGTACTCGCCGATCTCGTCCTCGGTCAGCGAGGTCCGCTTCACCAGCTCATGCTTCCACTGCCGCGCCGAGACGGTGTTGGTCACCAGGATCAGCGTGGTCGCCTTGGCCTGCGCCATCGCACCGGCCCCGACCAGCGTCTTGCCCGCACCGCAGGGCAGTACGACGACACCCGAGCCACCGTGCCAGAACCCCTCGACGGCCTGCTTCTGGTACGGCCGCAGCGCCCAGCCGTCCTCCGCGAGCTCGATGGGGTGCGCCTCGCCGTCCACGTAGCCCGCGAGGTCCTCGGCGGGCCAGCCCAGCTTCAGCAACGTCTGCTTGATCTGCCCGCGCTCCGAGGGGTGCACGGCGACGGTGTCCGGGTCGATCCGCGCCCCGACCAGCGGCTGGACCTTCTTCGACCGGAGGATCTCCTCCAGCACGGGGCGGTCGGTGGAGGTCAGCACCAGACCGTGCACCGGATGCTTGGAGAGCGTGAGGCGGCCGTACCTGGCCATCGTCTCGGCGATGTCGACGAGCAGCGCGTGCGGAACGGGGTAGCGCGAGTACTGCACGAGCGCGTCGACGACCTGCTCGGCGTCGTGCCCGGCGGCCCGCGCGTTCCACAGCCCGAGCGGGGTCAGCCGGTAGGTGTGGATGTGCTCGGGCGCACGCTCCAGCTCGGCGAAGGGCGCGATGGCCCGCCGGCAGGCGTCGGCCTGGTCGTGGTCGACTTCCAGGAGGAGTGTTTTGTCGCTCTGGACGATGAGGGGTCCACTCACGCGCGTCGGCCCTTTCTGCTGCGGGGACGGCCGGGAACGGCCAAACGTCCAGTGTGCCGCATCCGGCGGTGCGGGCGTGTCGCGTCGCCGGACACGGGGCCGCCGGTCCGGACCGGCCGGATCCCACCGGCCGGGCACGACGCCCGTGCGGGGTGCCGGGCGTCGGGTGATCGTGGGCGATTCAGGACGTGGCGTCGTCGGCCAGTTCGGCGACTCCGGTGATCCGGTGCAGCGGGTACGTGCGGACCTCGTCCGCCGTGTGGTCGTACGCCGTGACGAAGCCGCCCTCGACCCGGACCGGCGCGATGACGCGCTGACTGGCCGCGCCGTCCGCGTTGACGTAGCCGATCCAGAGCGCCGAGCCGGTCATCGCGGCGGCCTGGACGGTGGCGAGGGTCTCGGCGGAGGTCGTACGGGACAGGGCGCCGGGTGTGGCGGCGGGCGCGTCGGCCGGGTCCTTGCGGACCACCGTGGCGGCCGTGTCCCCGGCGCGGATCGCCCGGACCGCCGCGCCGAGCAGGGTCGCGTCCGGGACCGGCGGGCCCTCGGGCACGGGGACGGGGGGCGTGCGGGGCGCGGTGCGGCGGGCGCCCGCGCGGGTGATCAGGACATCGCCCTCGGCGGACTCGGCGGCCGGCGCGTAGCCCAGCTCGCGCAGCCCTTCGAGCAGGGACGCCGGGTCGACCTGGGAGGCCAGGGCCGTCGGCGCCAGGCGGCGCAGGCGCAGGGTGGCCGAGCGCTTGTCGGCGAGGATCTCGTTCAGCACGGCCTCGTCGTCGCAGCGCACGTACGAGGAGGCGGCGCCGATCCGCAGATGGCCGTGGCGGCGGGCGACGTCGTCGATGAGGTAGCTGAGCGGCTGCGGCACCGGCGTACGGCTGTGGGTGGCGAGGAAGGCGTGCAGATCGGCGGCGGACTGTCCGGCGTCCAGGGCCCGGCGTACGGAGCCGGGGGTGAAGCGGTAGACCGTCGCGCCGCCCTTCGACTCGATGTCCGCGAGGGCGGAGAGCATGTCCGCCAGCGGGCGCTCCAGCGGACCGGGGGCGACGGCCGTCAGGTCGGCCTGGAGCAGGACGTGGTCCAGGGGTTCGGGGATGAGGGGCGCGAGCAGCGCGGCGGCCTCGTCGGGGCCGGAGTCGAGCAGGGCGCGGGTGTGCGCGGCGAGTGCGCCGCGGCCGGTGATGCCGAGGAGTTCGGACTCGTTGAGCGTCCACAGGGCGATCCGGGACCGCAGGTCGGTGGTGTCCCCGGCGGAGGCGGACGCGCCGCGCAGCGGGCGTTCCCAGCGGAGCCGGGCGAGCACGGTCTCCGGGTCGGGGGCGGTGCCCGGCTCCAGGGAGGCGAGGAGGGCCAGGACCCGGTGGCGGACCTCGGGGGCGGCGGAGCGGTCGAGGTCGGGGCCGAGGGCGGACAGGGCCCGGCCCTTGGCGTCCTGGCCGCCGACCAGTCCGGGGGTACGGGTCGCGGCGAGCCAGGCGGTGGCGAGGCGCGCCCAGCGGTCCTGGGCGGGGAGTTCGGCCCAGTCGTCGTAGGCGGGCGTCGGAGCGTACCGCTCGTCGGCCTCGCCGTCGGAGGCCAGCAGCCCGGCCGCGTAGGCGAGTTCGGTCCAGAACGCGGCGACCGGCTCGGAGACGTCGAGGGCGGTGGCGGTCCGCTTCAGGTCGCGGACACTGAGGCCGCCGGCGCGCAGTATCGCGGGCCCGCCGCCGTTCCAGCCCTTCAGCAGCTCCTCGATGGTGGTCACCGCCAGGAACGCCTGGCCGGCCGCGGCGCTGTCCACAGCCTGGGGAACACGGTTGGCGACCGCCTCCACGGCCGGCGGACGCGGTTCCGGCACGCGGTGGGCGCGCCCGGCCCGCAGATGCAGGGCGGCCTCGCGCGGCAGCACCACGGTGCGGGTCGACACCGGCAACAGCAGCCCGTGGTCGCGCAGCCATTTCACCGGCGGGGTGGGGTTCGGGGTCACTTCCCCGTACGGCGGCCCCCACACCAGCCGGTCCAGTACGGACAGGGCCTCGGCGGGGGCGGTGTCCAGCAGCTCGCCCATCCTGGCCCGGTCGGTGAAGAGCGCCGACAGGGCCGTCACGGCGGAGACCGGGTCGTGGGTGGCGGGCAGACCGGCCGCCGCCAGGATCTCCTGGAGGCGGCCCGGCGACATCCCGGCGGTCGCCTCCGCGACGGTCGGGCCCAGGCCGGTGGGGGAGGCGCGCTGCGGGGACGGCGCGAGGAGTTCGCGCGCGGTGCGCACCAGTCGCAGCCGGTCGTCCTCGCCCCAGACGAGGGCCTGTTCGCGCAGCGTGCCCAGGGCGGCGGGCAGCGCGTCCGCGATCGCCGTGTCCGCGTCCCCCCGGTGCTCGCCGTCGTCCCGGCCGTCGCCGGTGAGCAGGCCGAGCAGCGTCTCGTACGGTGCGGGGTCGGGAGCCACGGCGAGCGCCTCGGCGGTCTGCAGGGCGAACCGGTCGAGGTGCTCCAGGGCGCGTACGACGGAGGCGCGCGTGCCGGCTCTCGTCGCGAGCTGGGTGATGTCGCCCGGCACGGGGGTGAGGAGATCGGGGCGGGCGCGCAGCAGCCCCGCCAGCGATTCGTCGTCCCGGGCGCGGAGAGCCTCGGCGAGCGTCCGCGGTGGTGTGGTCGTCCCCATCCGTCCCACGGTAGTCGCTCCGGACAGGCCCGAGGGCGCTACCGTCGGTGCAGGGCCGTAGAGGGGAACCATCGCGTGGGCATCGAGAGCGACCAGCTCGTCTACGACTATCTGAGTCGGGTCGGGGACCTGGCGCAGCAGCAACAGCTGTCCTCGGGCACCCGGATGAGGCTCGTCGCGACGCTCCGGGGCGAGATCGACCGACAGCGCGGAAGGCAGTCCGGGGACACCCCGGCGGCGGTCCGCCGCATCATCGGGAGGCTCGGCACGCCGGACGAACTGGTCGCCGCGGCAGCCGCGTCGGCGGACGGCACGGTGGAGCTGCCGCAGGGGCCGGGACCCGTCGCGGGGGAGGGCAGCGGCATCCCCCGGCCGCGCAGGGGAATGCTCCGGAAAGACGGTTCCGGCCGGGGCGCGTCGCCGGTGCGGGCGGAGGCCCCGGACGGGGAGTGCCCCGACGGAGAGCCGGGACACGCCGGCGAGTCCGCGGAGTCCGCGGCCCCGGAACCGGCCGGGCGCGTGCCCTCGCCGCCGCACATGGCCGGATCGGACGAGCTGGGCCGGTCCGGGAACGAGCCCGACTGGTGGCGCGTCGAGCCGACGCCGTTCGGTGACGGGGTCGATGTGCCGGGGTTCTTCGGCGGCGTCGAGATCCCGGACATGATGAAACCGCCGGCTCCGGACGGGGGCGCCGTGCCGCGTCCGCGCGCGGGTGACGGTGAACCGGAGTACGACGAGCCGGACGACGGTGACGGCTTCGCCGAGGACGACGGTCCCGGCGAGGCCCCGCGCCGCCGACGCTTCCCGAGGCTCGGCCGCCGCGCCGCGCGCGAGGGCGGGGCGACGGGCCGCGGCTTCTCCCACCCCTTGCTGCTGCTCGCCGCCGCGCTGCTGGTCGCGGGTGCCGTGATGGGCTCCTGGCTGGCCCTGGCCGGCGGCTGGCTGCTGGCGTACAGCTCACGCAAGCTGTCCCGCGCGGAGGCGAAGTGGGCCGCGATGGGGCTGCCGGGCGTGGTCGTGGCGGGCGCCCTGGTCTGGCTGTGGGGCCGGACCACGGGACGCTGGGGCGAACCCATCCCCAAGGACGGGATGGGGGAGGCGCTGAGCGGGGCCTGGCCGGTGGTGGTGCGGACGGCCGCGGTGGCGTCGGCGGTGTTCCTGGTGTGGCGGGCGCGGAAGCGGGCGGGTTAGGGCCTCTCGTCGCTCCTGCGTACGGCGGGCGCGGAAGCAGGCCGGTCAAGACCGACCGGGATCACGCCGGGCTCGCGTGTTCCGGGATGCGGGCGGGCCATCCGGCCTCGCCGCCCGCCCGAGGGCCCGCACGTCCCGCCCGAGCCCGGACGCTCGCCGGACGGGCCCCGCACGCCGCCTGCCTCACTTCGTCAGATCGGTCTGCAGCTCGTCGAGGATCCGGTCCGCGGCCGTGTAGCCGATGCCCGCGATCCACAGGCGGTCGTCGACCTTGAAGACCTTTCCGTTCCTGGACGCCGTCAGCCCCTTCCACAGGCCGCCGCTCATCGTCTTCGTCGCCCCCGCCTTGTCCGGGTCGCCGTACGTGGACGTGAAGACGACATCCGCGTCCGCGAGGTCGATCTTCTCGGGGGACACGTCGTACGAGAAGCCGTCCTTGGCCTTGTCGGTGATCGCGGGGCGGCCCATGCCGAGGTCGGCGAGGATCGAGCCGATGTAGTTCTGCTTGCCGTAGATGCGGATGTCGGCGCCCTCGACGAAGCGGATGAAGTTGACGTCCGTGGCGGCCGCCTTCTCCTTGCCGCCGATCGCCTCGGTCACCTTCGCGACATGGGCGTCGTACCCGGCGATCACCTTCTTCGCCTCGGCCTGCTTGCCGAGCGCGTCCGCGTGCAGCCGGAAGTTCTCCTTCCAGGCGGACCCGGTGGACTCCGTCATCACGGTGGGGGCGATGGCGCTGAGCTGTTCGAAACGGTCACCGTCACGGACCTTGCTGGTGAGGATGAGGTCCGGCTTCAGCGAGGCGACGGTCTCCATGTTGGGGTTGGCGATGTCGCCGACCTCCTCGATGCCCTTCGTGCGGCTCGCGGGCAGGTAGGAGGGGAAGCCGTCCTCCGTCGCCGAGTGCGTCGCGCCGACGGGCCGCACGCCGAGGCTGAGTGCCGAGTCCAGCTCACCGGTGTCGAGGACCACGACGCGTCGGGGGGCCACGGGCACCTCGACGTCACCCATGACCGTCTTGACGGTGTGCGTTCTGGTGGCGCCGGCGCCGGAGTCCTTGCCGGAGCCCGAGGAACCACAGGCACAGAGCGCGAGCGCGCCGGACAGGGTGAGGGCGCCGACGGTGAGGCCTCGGCGGCGGGTGAGGGTGGTCATGGACTGCCTTTCGTCGGGCTGGGGTGCTCGGTCACGGGTGTCCTGCCGGGGGTCGGGCGGTCGGGCCCCGGGCGGTACGGGGCCTTCGCCGTTCGAGGGGAGCGGCGCGCACGCGGGAAGCCGGGAGCCCGGCGAGGGCGCGTGGCCCGTGGCGCCGGGCGAACCGTCCTGGCGGGCACCCACCCGGGCCGGTCATGGCGTCGGCGCGGCCTGCCACGGCGGCCCCGGCACGACGAGCGGCGAGCCGGTCACCGGGTCCGGGACGATCACCGCGTCCAGCCCGAAGACCTCGCGTACGAGCCCGGCGGTGACGATGTCCTTCGGGTGGCCCTCGGCGACGATCCGGCCCGCCTTCATGGCGACCAGGTGGTCCGCGTACCGGGCGGCCTGGTTGAGGTCGTGGAGCACGGTGACGACGGTCCGGCCGCGGGTGCCGTCCGCCGCCGGAGCGGTGAGTCGGCGCACCAGGTTCAGGACCTCCACCTGGTGGGCGATGTCGAGGTACGTGGTCGGCTCGTCGAGCAGCAGCAGATCGGTCTCCTGGGCGAGCGCCATCGCGATCCAGACCCGCTGGCGCTGTCCGCCGGACAGCTCGTCCACCGACCGTTCGCCCAGCGCCGAGACGTCCGTACGGTCCATGGCGTCCGTCACCGCCCGCTCGTCCTCCTCCGACCACTGCTGCCACCAGTGCTGATGAGGCTGCCGGCCACGGGCGACGAGGTCGGAGACAGTGATCGCCTCGGGGGCGACCGGGGTCTGCGGCAGCAGGCCGATCGACTGGGCGATCTTCCGCGTGGGGATCCTCGACAGCTCGGTGCCGTCCAGGAGCACCGCCCCGCCACGCGGTTTGAGGAGGCGGCCGAGCGCGCGCAGGGTGGTCGACTTGCCGCAGGCGTTCGGCCCGACGATGACGGTGACCCGGCCGTCGGGCACGTCGAGGTCCAGTTCCCGCACGACGGTGCGGTCCTCGTACGCGAGGGTCAGCTCCCGCGCGGTGAGCCGGCCGGCCGCGGACGTCGCGGCCTCGGGCGCGTCGGGCGCGTCGGACGTACGGGTCGAGCTCATGCGGTGCCTCCACTACGGCCGCGACCGCCGCCGTGACCTCGGACGATCAGCCAGATCAGATACGGGGCGCCGACCGCCGCCGTCAGTACGCCCACCGGCAGCTCGGTGGGCGAGAAGAGCTTTCGCGCCAGCAGATCCGCGAAGACCACGATCACCGCGCCGAGCAGCGCGGAGCAGAACAGCGGGATCTGCGCGGTACGGGTCATCCGGCGGGCGATCTGCGGGGCCAGCAGCGCCACGAAGTCGACCGGTCCGGCCGTCCCGGTCGCCACGGACGCCAGGATCACGCCGAGGGCGACGAGCCCCAGCCGTACGCGTCCCAGCCGCACCCCGAGCGCCGTCGCGGTGTCGTCGTCCATCGCGACGGTGCGCTGGGCCCGTGCCGCCCACAGGACGGCCGGCAGCAGGATCAGCAGCGTCCAGCCGATCGGCGCGGCCTCGGACCAGCCGCGGCCGTTGAGCGAGCCCGTCATCCAGACCTGTGCCTGCTGGGCGACCAGGTAGTCGCCCTTGGTCATGAACAAAGTGATGACCGACCGCAGCGCGATGGCGAAGCCGATGCCGATGAGGACGAAACGGGTGGCGTGCAGCCCGCCGCGCCAGGCGAAGACGTACACCAGCGCCGCCGCGGCCACCCCGCCGATGACGGACAGATAGGGCAGCACGGTGTACGAGGTGACGCCGAAGGTCATCGCGCCGACCGTGAGCGCGCCCGCCCCCTGGCTGATGCCGATGATGTCGGGGCTGGCCAGCGGATTGCGGGCGACGGTCTGGATCAGCGCGCCGGCGATCCCGAACGCGGCACCGACCAGCAGCCCCACGACCATCCGCGGCATCCGCAGCGTGCCGACGACCAGTTCGTCGGGGGACGGCTGCCCGAGGATCACCTTCAGGACCTCGCCGGGCGCGACGAAGCTCTCGCCGACGCAGAGGTACGCGACACAGAGGGCGGCCAGCGCGACGAGGAGGGCCGCGGCGACGACGGCCGCGCGCCGGTGCAGCAGGAACCGGCCCCGCGCCCCGATGCGTACGACGTGGTACCCGGCGGGCCGCACCGGGGCGGCCGTGTTCGCGCTCACGCGGGCACCGCCTTCCGGCGTACCAGCGTGACCAGGAACGGAACGCCGATCAGCGCCGTCATCACGCCCGCCGGGACCTCGCTCGGCGGGAAGAGGACACGGCCGACGACATCGGAGACGAGCAGCATCACGGGCCCGATCAGCGCCGCCATCGGCAGCACCCAGCGGTGGTCGCCGCCGACGATCGCGCGGGCGATGTGCGGGACGGCGAGCCCGATGAACGCGATCGGGCCGGCCGCCGCGACGCCGACACCGGTCAGCACGGTGGCCCCGATGCCGCCGACGATCCGAACCGTGGCGACCTTCTGCCCGAGGCCCTTCGCCACGTCCTCGCCGAGCGCCAGCGCGTCCAGCCCGCGGGCGACGGACAGCACGAGCACGGTCCCGACCAGCATGAACGGCCAGATCTGCTGGGCCACATCGGCCTCGCGCCCGGCGATCGAGCCGACCTGCCAGAAGCGGAACTCGTCCAGCGCGGACGCCTTGGTCGTCAGTACCGCCGTCGTCACCGACACCAGCAGCGCGTTGATCGCGGCACCCCCGAGGGCGAGCTTCACCGGGGTGGCGCCCCCGCGTCCGCTGGAGGCGATGGCGTACACGGCGACGGAGGCGATCGCGGCCCCCGCGAACGCGAACCACACGTATCCCGTCAGGGTGTGGATCCCGGCGTAGGCGATGGCCAGCACCACACCCACCGAGGCGCCCTGGCTGATGCCGAGGATGCCGGGGTCGGCGATGGGGTTGCGGGTGATGCCCTGGAGCACCGTGCCCGCGAGGGCCAGTGACGCGCCGACCATCAGCCCGATCAGGGTGCGCGGCACCCGCATGTTGCGGACGACTTCGGCGGAGTCGGAGTGCCCGCCGTGCAGCAGGGCGTCGATCACCTCGGACGGGGGTATGGAACGGGCCCCCACGGCAAGACTGAGAAGCACCGCCACCAGCAGCGCCGCGACGGCCGCCGCCGTCGCGAGTGCGCGTCTGGGGCGGCGTGGTGCGGCGACTGACATCGGACCCAATCGAAAGGCGAAGTAAAGTTAGGCTTGGCTAAGTCTAAGCACCGCCGTTTCGCGGGCCGAGGCCCGTACCGGGAACGCCGTCGTGTGCGGCCCCATGACAATGGACTCCATGCCTTCACACCCACTGACGGTCGGATTCGACCTCGATATGACGCTCATCGACTCCCGGCCCGGTATCAAGGCCGCCTACCTGGCGCTTTCCGCCGAGACGGGGACGCCGATCGATGCCGACCTGGTGGTGACCAGGCTCGGGCCGCCGGTCGACGACGAGCTGCGGAACTGGTTTCCGGCCGACGCGGTGGCCGCCACCGCCGACCGCTACCGGGAGATCTATCCCACACACGCCATCGTCCCCAGCCTCGCGCTGCCGGGGGCCCGGGAGTCGGTCGCGGCGATCCGCGAGCGGGGCGGCCGGGCGATAGTCGTCACCGCCAAGCACCTGCCGAACGCTGAGCTGCACCTGGCGCACCTCGGGATCGAGCCGGATGCGGTGATCGGCGGTCTGTGGGCGGAGGCCAAGGGGGAGGCGCTGCGCGAGCACGGCGCGCACGTGTACGTGGGCGACCACACCGGCGACGTACGCGGCGCCCGCACGGCCGGGGCCCTGTCGGTCGCGGTCACCACGGGCCCGTGCGACGAGAAGGAGCTCCGGGCGGCGGGCGCGGACGTCGTCCTGTCGTCGCTGACGGAGTTCCCGTCCTGGCTGGACGGCTACGCGGCGTAGGCCCTCCGGGCGGGGCGCGGGGCGCGGGATGCGGTGTGCCGGGTACGGGGTACGGGGTACGGGGCGCGGGTTCACCGGGCGCCGTACGGTGGAGCCTCATCCGCCTTGGCCGCGCATTCCACCCAGAGCAGTTTCCCGCCCTGCCCGGGCAGTCCGGTCCCCATGGGGTGGGCGCCCCAGCTCTCCGCGTAGAGGGTGACGAGGTACAGCCCCCGCCCGCGTTCGGCGAGCTCTTCCGGGGCCTCGGCGCTCCATCGGAAGGGGGCGGGGATGTGCGGGTTGGTGTCCCACACGCTCAGCCGGACACGGCTGCGCCCGGCGTCGCGCAGGCGCAGGGAGTAGGCCCCCGAGGAGTACAGGTAGGCGTTGGTGACCAGTTCGCTCGCCAACAGTTCGGCGGTCTCGGTGAGTTCGCGCATGCCGTGCACGCGCAGGACGGTGCGGAGGGTGGAGCGGGCCACGCCGGGAGCGCGGGGATCCTGCGGGAGTTGGAGGGTGTACGCCCAGGGCGGGGATACCGTGGCACTGACCATGGAAGTCTCCGATCACGGAGGAGAGTTGAAGGGTGCGCTTCGATGTGCCCGGTGACGAGACCGCTCCGTCGAGCGGGGTACTTCCGGGCGGGTGGCCTGGGTCAGAGACTAGGCTCTCTGCAAGTTCTATTTGCACTGCATTCATGAAACTGCATGCAGATCCCCTCGTGTGAGTGATGAGTCGAACTCAACCCCGCCAAGGAGGAGTTACGTGGCAGGCAGATCGGCCCCCACCGGCCGGCGCATCCGAATCGCCACCGAGCTGCGCAAATTGCGCGAGCGCGCCGGCCTCACGGCGACCGAGGCCGCCCGACTGCATGGCATCGGCCAGGGGCAGCTGAGCAACATCGAGGCCGCCAGGTTCGGAGTGAGCGGCGAGCGGCTGCGCGCCATGGCGCAGAACTACGAGTGCTCCGACCATGCCTTCATCGAAGCCCTGGTCGACATGGTCAAGGACCGGAAGCGTGGCTGGTGGTCCGACTACCAGGAGCTCCTGCCGACGCCTCTCCTGGATCTTGCGGAACTGGAAGACCATGCCGAACGGCTGCGCGGGGCCATCACGGCGCACATTCCCGGGCTGCTCCAGAGCGCCGACCATGCGCGGGAGATCTTCCGGCAGCACGTCCCGGAGCTTCCGCCCTCGGACGTCGAGCACCGGGTCTCGTTCCGAACGAAGCGACAGGCAGTGCTGTGCGGAGCGGAGCCGACCCCGTACCAGGCGCTCATCCATGAAGCGGCGCTGCGTACCGAAGTCGGCGGCCCCCAAACGGCACGGCCGCAGTTGCGGCACCTCCTCGACATGAGCGAGCAGGACCACATCACCATCCAGGTCATCCCGTTCAAGGCAGGCGCCATCCCCGGCTCAGGCCAGTCCATCTACTACGCGTACGGCCCAGTTCCCGAGTTGGACACCGTCCACCTCGACCAGTCCCATGGCCTCGCATTCCTCGACGCCGATACCCAACTCCGGAACTACCGGACCCTGTTCAGCAGGATCGAGGACGCGGCGCTGTCGCCGGAAGACACCCGGGATCTCATCCACCACATCGGTCAGCACCTGTGAGGGGAGCATTCATGCCCACGTACGACCACTGGCAGAAGTCGTCCTACTGCGCCCAGGGGGACTCGTGCGTGCACGTCGCCGCGCGCGACAGCACGGTCGAACTCACCGAGAGCAGCGATCCCACCGGAGCGATACTCCACACCACCCCCGCCGCGTGGGCAGCCCTCGTACGGGCCGTCAAGGAGAGTCACTGCCATGGCTGACCCCCGCATCCCCACCGACCTCACGTGGATCCGTGCCGCCCCCGAGGGCGAGGAGGGCCCCGGCCCCTGGATCGAGATCGCCTTCGGGCCGGACGACCAGGTCTGTCTACGGGAGACCAGCGACCCCGAGAACGTCGTGACGACGACCACGACGAAATGGGACGCCTTCACCAAGGGCGTCGTGGCCGGCGAGTTCGACCACTTCGCCGAACTCGACGGCGAGGGCCCGGTCACTCCGTCCTGAAAGAATCGGGCTGGACCGGATATCACAAGTCATCGGCAGCAGCGGGAACTTGCGGACCGGCAGCCGACAGGATGCGCCCGTCGAACCAGACGGCAGGACAGCGAGGAAACCTCCATGGATCGAGCCCCGGCAGATCGAGTCGATTACGAAGACGACGGCCTCCGCTACCTGAACGACGTGCCCTTCACCGGTGTCGCGTTCACGGAGAAGGATGGCGCTCTCAAGTCCGAGGCGACCTACCGGGAGGGTCTGCAGTGGGGGCCGACGAAGGAGTGGTATCCGTCGGGGTAGCCCATGGTGGACTCGACGTTCGCGCGGGGGATGCTGCACGGACGGGCTCGGGAGTGGCACAGGAACGGGCAGCTCGCGGAGGACGGCGAGTATGAGTACGGCATTGCGTTGTGGGCGAAGCAGTGGGATGAGAACGGTGTCATCGAGGACGACTACGTGCTCACGGAATCCGACTCGGACCATCAGGCGCTGCTGCATTTCCGGGCGCTCTACGGCGGAGCGGCGTGACCGTGGCGGGGCTGCCGCTCACCTGTCCTTCATTCGCGGCCGGTGTGCGCCTCGATGGCGTCGTTGATCTCGGGCCAGAGTTCGCGGGGGCGGTCGTGACCCATATCGGGGATCAACAAGAGCTGCGCTCCGGGCACGAGATCTGCGGTGCGTTCCCCACCACTGGGGTCGACCAGCGTGTCGTCCAGACCATGGATCACCAGGGTTGGGACCTGAAGCTCCCGGAGCGCATGTGCCCGTGAACCACTGAGGATCATCGCTCCCAGTTGACGTCCGACTCCGGCTGGGCAGTACGCGCGGTCGTAACTGTTGGCAGCCAGCTCACGAAGGGCCGCGGGATCGCCATAGCGCTTGGAGGCCCACACCAGGTCTCTCTCCGCGGCTGCGATGTATCCCTCGCGGTCCGCCGGCTTCGGGCTGGAGATCACCGCCTGGGCTTCGGGACTGGACCGGCCGTATTCGGATTCGCCGGTCGAGGACATCATCGACGTCAGGGTCAGCACCCGCGTCGGCCGGCTGATGGCCATCGTCTGGGCGAGCATTCCGCCCATCGAGGATCCGACCACGTGAGCTCGTTCGATTCCGAGCGCCGTGAGCAGGCCGAGGCCGTCGTCGGCCATGTCCTGAACCGTGTAGGGAACCATCGCGAGGGCGGACGGAATGTCTCCCGAGTTCACAGCGTCGATGAGCCGGCTCGTATCGACGGCATGAACGTCGAACTTGGTGGACAGCCCGCAGTCGCGGTTGTCGTACCGGATCACGTAGCGGCCACGATGGGCGAGTGTGCGGCAGAAGTCCTCGTGCCAGGCGATCATCTGGGCGCTGAAACCCGTCACGAGCAGGACAGGTGCGTCAGAAGGGTCACCGAAGGTTTCGTACGCGATGGACACTCCGGGCGAGACTTCAACAATCGGCATGCTTGCAGTTTCCCAGCAGTCGCTGTCAGAGCACACCCGGCGACGGACCCGGCAAGCAGCCCGGCCTCCTCCACAGCGGCGGTCGCCCGCGCCTCGGTTCACCACACGGGCGACTCCGCATCCACGCTCGACCCGAGCAACCGGTGCACCTCGCCCGGGACTTGGAGATACCGGGGGTGCTTCGACCGGCGCCAACACCTGCCCGGCAGCGGTACACACCTGAACGACGGGCCCACCTGACTCAGGTGGGCGCCCTCTGCTGCGCGAGTGTTCAGGCCGCGGTGACGATGACGGGCAGGAGGAAGCCGAACAGCCCGGTGCACAGACCCAGGATGCAGGAGCGGCGAGGGGACCCGGCGAAGAAGCCGATGGCCGCGAGGGTGACCGCCAAGGCGCCGAAGATGACGGGGATGCCGGCTCCTATGTAGCCGGCGAACAGGGAAAGGAGGCAGGCGAGGATGCCCAGGGTGGACGAGGCGCCGCCGTAGAGCGACGCGGGGCTGTCGGATTGTCCGGTGGGCATTTCGCTGTCCTTCTCTGCGGGGCTGCTGCGCGGGAGCGGTATCCCGTGAGTCCCATCATGGCAGCTCGTCGCGGTGGGCGGAGGGTGCCCTTTGGGGCAGTGCCCTTTGGGGCAGTGCCCGATGGGTCAATATCGGCTGCCTCGATTGGTTCCTAGTGTTGCGGCGACCGCATGAGATCCAAAAACGGGAGAAGTTTGTGAAGCTGACAGGTCGTGCTGCGAAGCTGACGTCACTCGCTGTGGTCCCCCTCGCGCTCTTGGCGACTGAGGTCACGGCCGCCGCCTCGCCAGGGCGTGCCCCTCGCCCGGATTCCTCCGCCTTCTCCCTGTCCTCGGTGCGCGCGCACGAGCTGACGGACGTGAGTGGCTTCGCCTCCTCAAGTGCGGAGGGCCGCCTGCTGAACAGTCAGGGATTCGCCGTGCTGCGGACGTCTTCGAGTCGTACGGCGGTGGTCGACCGTTCGATGACCGACCAGGGCATCACCACCGCGACCGGGACCTCCTCCGTGGACATCTCCTGGCAGGGGTACGACCCGCAGGCCCGTTATGTCGTGAGCCGTGACGGCAAGGACATTGCCCCGCTCGGCGCCGGGGTCACGTCCTTCCACGACACCGGACTGCAAGCGGGCAGTCGCCATACCTACCGGGTCGCACCCATCCTGCCCAAGGGCGGCAGTCCGAAAGCCCGCGTATGGGGCATGCAGGTGTCCGTCCCCACGGTCCGCAGGGGAGAAGACCAGCTGAGCGCGCTGCGTCGGCAGGCCGTGCAACAGGCGACTGCGGCGGCGGTCGCCAAAACCACCACGGTGACGTGGATGACGTTCATACCCCAGAAGAAGGTCGACGCACCGCTCGCAGGCTGCGACTACGGCCGCAACTTCCAGTTCGGCGGGGACGGCCACGGCTACGACTGGAAGTCGTCGAAGTACCGGACCGTCTTGAACGCGCTGATCACGTGGAAGTCGAAGAAGGTCGACGGCTACAAGGACATCGGGGCCAGCCACGTCTACGCCAAGAAGACGGGCAAGCTGGTCGCCACCAAGACGGCCAGCGGCAAGGACATGAAGGCCAAGAAGATGGGGTCGGGCAGCACGTACGTGGACGTGCGGCTGGTCACACACGCCACGAATCCCTTCTGCAAGGGCCTGGGAGGCGTCAAGGGAGCGATCGACGGCGCGATCTCGATGCACGTGACGACCGGCGGAAACTGGTCGATCATCTCCGGCAAGCATCGGCTGATGCCGAACCACCACATATATATCTATAACGGTGGCAAGGTCACGGACGTCTACAAGCGCAAGTACGCGAACGAGCTTTGCCTGGTGGGGTCGGCGACGTGCCCGGAGGCCGATCTCACGGGCTACTACGGCAAGTTCAAGTAGGACGGTCGCGCGAGCCGCGCATATGGGGAGTCCCGCACCAGTACGGTGCGGGGCTTCCGCGTTGAGGTCGTCCCTTCGTCGGATCAGTTGCTCACCGTCGGCCGGGCTCCGGTGGTGCGGTGGCGGCGCGAGCCGCGTCGCTGTAAGTCCTTCGTCTTTTCAGACATCACCCCGACAGGCCGCCCCTCCTTTTCGGGCAATGCCCTTGTGGGAGGTGAAAGTTGGCGCCGCCAGAATGAAATGAACATCGAATGACCGAGCGGATAGGTTGGCCGGTGGTCGCCGCAGCACCCAGGCCACGGGGGTCTGCTGGGAATCGCGGCGTCCAGAAGGGGACCGGAATGACCGATCGGTCCGACGTGGCGGACACGGCTTGCTCCTACCGGCGAACCGGCCACAACCCGGAACCCGGTGTCTGGCGGCTGGAGACCCTGACACATCGAGAAAGAGAGGTTCTGCTGCTGCTGGGGACAGGCCTGGGCAACCGCGAGCTGTCCAGGGACTTGGGGATTGCCGAACGCACGGTGAAGGCGCACATCGCAAACATCGTGGCCAAGCTGGGGCAGCAGACACGGACACAGGCCGCGATCGTCTCTGCCCTGGCCCACGGCTCGCTGTGTACCGATCTGTCATGCTCCCGGCATCTCGGTAAGATTCCGGGCCGTTGGCGCGAGCCTACTGTTGCGTAAGGTGACCGAGTCCGCTCGCTTCGGGTAGACCCGGTGCCGCAGCCGCTCCTCATGGCCGATGCGCTCGATCGCGTCGGCCATGAGGAGCGGGCCAGGCGAACCGCGCGGTCGTCCGCGTACGGCGGCAGCAGCCGGAACCGGCGCGCTGGCCGTACATGCCGAACCCGTGCGTACCGTCGTCCACCACCCACTGAGCGCGGCGCACACCCGTACTGATCGCGTTGATCTTGTTCGCGGCATCGGCCGGCGACTCGATGTTCCCGGCGAACTGCGCGAGGCCGATACGGCCCGCCGGGCGCCCCCCGCCCTACCGTTTCGGCGCGCCCGCCCGCACCGACCGCACCACGCCCGCCGCGGCGATCAGGAAGCCGACGCCCATCAGCATGCACAGCGACCACGCGATGGACGGAAGCGGATGGGTGTGGAGGAACAGCGGGGCCACCGTGACCAGCGTGGCCAGCGCTCCGATGAAGAAGACGATCGCGCCGATCCGGACGAGCCGGTCGCCAGCGCCAGAAGGAGTAGTGCTCACCCCGTCAGGGTAGTTGCCGACACCGGTGAAACGTCCCGCGGCGAGCCGTGCGCGGCGCAAGCACCGTTTCTGGACACAGTCCGGATGACCAGGCTTGACGAGGGGTACTTCACCTGTGGAGGCTTCTGCCAGCAGGGGAGCACCGCCACTGGATAGCCTGACCTGCTGAGGCTTTGTTCCGGCATACAGGTTGCATACGGGTTGAGATGGGGTGCGTGCTTTGCCGACTGGCAAGGTCAAATGGTTCAACAGCGAGAAGGGCTTCGGCTTCCTCTCCCGCGACGACGGCGGCGACGTCTTCGTGCACTCCTCGGTGCTTCCCGACGGCGTCGACGCACTCAAGCCAGGTCAGCGCGTCGAATTCGGCGTCGTGGCAGGTCAGCGCGGAGACCAGGCGCTCTCGGTGGCGGTCCTGGACCCGACCCCGTCCGTCGCGGCCGCACAGCGCCGCAAGCCGGACGAGCTCGCGTCCATCGTGCAGGATCTGACCACCCTGCTGGAGAACATCACGCCGATGCTGGAGCGCGGCCGCTACCCCGACAAGGCGGCCGGCAAGAAGATCGGCAGCCTGCTGCGCGCGGTCGCCGACCAGCTCGACGTGTAGGACCGGGTCCGGCCCCGGCCTTCCGCCGGATCTCAGACGAATGACAGCGCGTCCGGGCCGAGGGGCGGTACCAGCCCCTCGGCCGCGGCGCGGGTCAGCAGTCCGCGGATCGCCGCGTAACCGTCCTCGCCGAGGTCGGCCGTGAACTCATTGACGTACAGCCCGATGTGCTGGTCCGCCACGGCCGGGTCCATCTCCTGGGCGTGCTCCAGCACGTAGGGCCGTGACGCCTCCGGGTCGTCCCAGGCCATCCGTACCGAGGTGCGCACGGACTCGGCGAGCAGCTTCAGCCTGTCCGCGCCCAGCGAGCGCTTGGCGATGATCGCACCGAGCGGGATCGGCAGCCCGGTCGTCTCCTCCCAGTGCCGGCCCATGTCGGCGAGGTTGTGCAGCCCGTAGTTCCGGTAGGTGAAACGGGCCTCGTGGATGACGAGACCGGCGTCCACCTTCCCGTCGCGCACGGCGGGCATGATCTCGTCGAACGGCATGACGACGATCTCGCCGACCCCGCCCGGCACCACTTCCGCCGCCCAGAGCCGGAAGAGCAGGTACGCGGTGGAGCGCTCACTGGGCACGGCGACGGTCCTCCCCGTCAGATCCGTGCCGGCCTCCCTGGTGAGGACGAGCGGTCCGCAGCCCCGCCCGAGCGCCCCGCCGCACGGCAGCAGCGCGTACTCGTCCAGCACCCAGGGCAGCACCGCGTACGAGACCTTGAGCACGTCCAGTTCGCCGCGCTCGGCCATTCCGTTGGTGATGTCGATGTCGGCGAAGGTGACATCGAGGGCGGGCGCGCCGGGGACCCTTCCGTGCGCCCAGGCGTCGAAGACGAAGGTGTCGTTCGGGCACGGCGAGAACGCGATGTGCAACGGGTTCGACGGGTCATGCGTCGTGTCGGTCATGGTGGGTCCAACCTTCCAGTACGGGTACGAGCTTCCCGAACGCCCCGGTGAGCGCGGCCAGCGCGTCGCCGATGCGCCAGGCGTCCCGGTCGCGCGGGCCGACGGCGTTCGAGACCGCCCTCAGTTCCAGCACCGCAGCGCCCGACCGCTCGGCGGCCTCGGCGACGCCGAAGCCCTCCATGGCCTCGGCGGCGGCCCGCGGGTGCGTGGCGAGCAGGGCGGCGGCACGCTCGGCGCTGCCGGTCACGGTGGAGACGGTGAGGACCTCGCCGGTGAGCGCGCCGGTGGCGGCGGCCACGTCCCGTACCAGCGCGGGCGGTGGCGTGAACCGGTCGCGGCCGAAGCCCAGACCGGTGACGGGCACGAAGCCCTCGGGGGTCTCGGCGCCCAGATCGGCGGCGACGATGCCGCTCGCGACGACGAGCGAGCCGACCGGGGCGACGGGTGCGAACCCGCCGCCGATCCCGGCCGAGACGACGACGTCGTACGGCACGGAGGCAGAGGGACCGTGCGGTGCGGAGGAGGCGCGGTCGTGCGGCGCGGACGCGGCGCCGAGAGCGAAGGCGGCGGCCGCCGCCGCGGCGGCCGGTCCCGCGCCGCCGGCGAGGACGTCGACCACGCCGGAGCCGGTCACGCGGTGGACCTGAGCGCCGGGCACCTCGTGCACCGTCACCCCGGACCCGTCCCCGAACGCACGCGTGACCGCGTCCCGTTCTGCGGGGACAGCGGTCACGACAAGCACACGCACGGGGGAATCCTCCGAGGTCAGGAGGGGGTCAGGAGGTCTTCTTCAGCTCGAAGTGCCAGACGCCGGTGAGCTGCTTGCCCTTGGTCTCCACGATGCTGACCTGCGTCTTGTTCGAGGTCTCGCCGGTCTGGCTGGAGAAGAAGGCGCTGCCCGGGATGGAGCGGTAGGTCTTCTTGTACGGCTCCTGCTCGGCCTGCTGGCCGTTGATGAACAGGGTCCAGCCGTTGTTCGCGATCTCCGGGTCGACGCCGAAGCGGACCTTGTCGTCCATCGCGACCTTGACGGTCTTGTCGGCCTTCTTGTTGAGGCAGCCCTGGATCTCGGACGTCTTGAGGGCCTTGCCGTCGTTGTAGCAGGACGCCTCGGAGGTCACCACGTTGCCACCGACCGTTACGGTCGCGAGCGGCGTCGGCTTGTCGCAGGCGGAGAGGACAAGGAGTCCCGCGGACACGGCACCAAGAGCGACGCCGATTCGACGGCCCTTACCGGAGAAGAACGCAACGGTCATGGGCCGAAGGCTATCGGTCGCTCCGGTTCATGCCACGCGGGGGTGCGGCGAGCCGCGCCGAGCGGCGCTCAGCAGACCCCGTACGGACGTGGCCGCGCCCAGGGCGAGGATGCCGGCGGCGACCGACATGCCCAGTACGCCGTTGAGGGGGAGGGCGATGCCGATTCCGCCGCCGATCACCCACGCCATCTGGAGCACGGTCTCGGACCGGGCGAACGCGGATGTCCGCACCTCTTCTGGCACGTCGCGCTGGATCATCGCGTCCAGCGAGAGCTTCGACAGGGCCTGGGTGAAGCCCGCCGTCGCGCTGAGTGCGGCGACCATGACGGCACTGAAGAACAGGGCGGCGAGCACGGCGATGCCCAGGGCCAGGGTCAGCACCGCGGCGACGATCGCCTCGGGGCCGCGCGCCCGGAGCCAGGAGCCGACCGCCGTACCGACCGCGTTTCCCACACCGGCCGCCACGCCGACGATGCCGAGCGAGACGGCGGCGCTCTGTCCGGCGAGCGGCTGCTCGCGCAGCAGGAACGCCAGGAAGAAGATCAGGAAGCCGGAGAGCGCGCGGTGCGCGGTGTTGGCCTGGAGCCCGTTCAGCACGGACGGCCCCACGGACCGCAGGCCGGGCCGCTTCTCCCCGTTGCTCTCCCGGCGCCTCGCCCTGCCGCCCTTTCCGTTCCGCTTCGTCGCGGGCCGGGCGGACGTCACGCCGTGCGGCAGCACCAGCTGGGCCTTCCGCTCGCCCTTGGCGGAGTCGACCTTGGGCGGCAGCGTGAAGGCGAGGACGGTTCCCCCGATGAAGATCGCGCACGCGCCGTACAGCGGCCAGCCGGAGCCGATGATCTGCAGCCCCGCTCCGATCGGGGCGGCGACACCGGTCGCCAGGAGCCCGGCCAGGGTGACCCGGGAATTCGCCTTCACCAGGGAGAAGCGGGGTGGCAGCAGGCGTGGCACGACCGCGCTGCGCACCACTCCGTACGCCTTCGAGCAGACCAGGACGCCCAGCGCGGCCGGATACAGCTCCAGACCGCCGGTGGCGACCGCGCCCGCCATGGTGAGCGCGAGCACCGCGCGGGCCAGCATCGCGCCGGCCATCGCGGCCCGGCGGCCGTGCGGCAGACGGTCCAGGAGCGGGCCGATCACGGGGGCGAGAAGGGTGAAGGGCGCCATGGTGACGGCGAGGTAGAGCGCGACACGGCCGCGGGCCTCGTCCGTCGGTACGGAGAAGAACACCGTGGAGGCGAGCGCGATCGTGATCATCACATCGCCCGCGCCGTTCACGGCGTGCAGCTCGATCAGCTTGCCGAGCCCGGATTCGCCGGCGCCGTGGGCGTGCGTCGCCTTCCGGATTCCTCTCGCGGTGCCGGTGAACGGGGTCCGCAGGGCATGACCGATCGTCCGGCCCGTCCTGCGGAGCGGGCCGGAATCCTTGTGCGACCTGGCGGAAGTCACTTCGTCATAGTGCCCCAGTGATGGCACCCACGAACCGGGATCGGAGCGGGGCGCGGATGCACTCCGCCCTGTCGGGCCAGTCGTCCGCCCGGTCCGGGCCGGGCGGATCCGGTGGCACCGGCCGGTGGCCGTCGGGCGTTGTGGGGCGGTCTTCGCGCGGGCACGGAGCCGGATACGGCCTCGTTTGGGACGGGCAGGTGGGCGGGGGGCGGCGGAGAGGGTAGCGTGCTTAGCGCGCCACCGGCGGTTGTCCTCGGCCGCGCGCCTATCGGCGATCCCGCAGAATGGATGGCAGAAGGTGCGCCCGAGGCAGGCACAACGGGTGTGGACGTCGACGCGGCCCCCAGGTCCGCTCCGCCCGCATCCGTCATGGCCGAAATCGATGGATGTGCTGGCGCACTCGTGAGACTGGCGTAGGAGAGAAGCGAGACCTGTGAGTGCTGCGACGACGCGAAGCCGTACGGCCCGTACCCCTGTCCCCGACCGTCTGTGCGCCGAGGCGGTAGATCTCGCCCGCGCGGCGGCCGAGGAGGCAGCCGCGCCCGGGGTTGTCGGTGAGCATGTGGCCGTGGTCTCCGAGGGCGACCGGGTCGTCACGCACTTCTTCGAGTGCAAGGACCCGGGCTACCGGGGCTGGCGCTGGGCGGTGACCGTGGCGCGCGCCTCCCGCGCGAAGAACGTCACCCTCGACGAGACGGTTCTGCTGCCCGGCGGCGACGCGCTCCTCGCCCCCGAGTGGCTGCCGTGGAGCGAGCGGCTGCGCCCCGGGGACATGGGGCCCGGCGATCTGCTGCCCACCGAGGCGGACGACCTCCGCCTGGAGCCCGGCTACACCGGCGACGAGGAGCCGCCGCCGAATTCCGCGGTCTCCGAGATCTCGCAGGAGATGGCCGACCTCGTCGACGCGGAGGACGCGGAACTGACGACGCGCCCCGCGACGACGAGCCGGGGCTCGATCGCGGCGGTCGCGGACGAGCTCGGCATGCGGCGGGCGCGGGTGCTGTCGCGGTACGGGCTGCATGCGGCGGCCGACCGGTGGGACGAGGCGTTCGGCGCGAAGACGCCGATGGCCCAGGCGGCCCCGGCCTCGTGTGTGACCTGCGCGTTCCTGGTGCCGTTGGCGGGTTCGCTGAAGCAGGCGTTCGGGGTGTGCGCGAACGAGTTCGGTCCGGCGGACGGACATGTGGTGTCGCTGTCGTACGGGTGCGGCGGGCATTCGGAGGCGGCGGTGATGCCGAAGCCGCCGAAGCCGGCGCCGCACGCGCTGGACACGATGCAGGTGGACGAGTACCCGTTGCGCCCGGCCCGGGACTCCGGCTCGGTCCCGGCGGAACCGGACACCCCCACGGAGGACCTCGGCCACTCCTGAGAGGCTGTCGGGTGGCCTCCGAGCGGTGCGCGGGGCTCCTGGTTTCCCCGGCGTGCCCGGCCACCGGGGCTCCGGGCCCGCCGACGTACCGGTTCCGTCCCCGACGGACGGGCTTGATCCGGCCGTCCCTCCGGTGAGGCGCCCCGGTCCGCAGGGCGGCCTCGGCCGTGGGAGCACCCGGCGCGCAAGGACGTCCGCGGCTCATCCGGGCTGATCCGGACGAGAGGTCCTCGGCTCGCCCACGCCCCGGCCCCTCCGGCGTTCGCGGACGGAACCGGGCCCCGTGAGCGGGGCAGATGCGCCACCCCCCGCGTGGAGTGCCGTTCGCGGCGCCCCGTCCGGCGAGAGGACCCGGTACCTTCAGGCGCACACTTGGCCCCACGGGCAACGCATAAACCGGAGAAGAGCGGAGTCAGAGCGTGAGCATGAATGCGACCGAGGGGGCCGATCCGTTCGGGACCGCACGGCTGCGACGTGGTGTGCTCGACGCCTGGGGCGCCGGCCCCGCCAGGTTCCGCGAGGACGCCAACGCCGAGGAGGACCTCGCGCTCGGCGGCTACCGCGACCGCCTCGTCGTCGAGCTGGCGCAGAACGCCGCCGACGCCGCCGCCCGCGCACAGGTCCCCGGCCGGCTCCGCCTCACCCTGCACGCGGCGACCGCGGACGCCCCCGCCGTACTCGCCGCCGCCAACACCGGCGCCCCGCTCGACGCCACCGGCGTGGAATCGCTCTCCACCCTGCGCGCCTCCGCCAAGCGCGAGGGCCACGAGGGCGCCGTCGGCAGATTCGGCGTCGGGTTCGCCGCCGTGCTCGCGGTGAGCGACGAGCCCGCCGTCGTCGGCCGGCACGGCGGCGTCCGCTGGTCCCTCGCCGAGGCCCGCGACCTCGCCGCACGGGCGGCCGTCGCCAGCCCCGGACTCGGCGACGAGCTCCGCCGCCGCGACGGCCACGTACCGCTGCTGCGGCTCCCGCTGCCCGCCGAGGGCACCGCACCCGACGGATACGACACCGTCGTCGTCCTCCCGCTGCGCGACGGCGGCGCCGAGGACCTCGTCGTCCGGCTGCTCACCGCGGTCGACGACGCGCTCCTGCTCACCCTGCGCGGCCTCGACGAGATCGTGATCGAAACCCCGGACACCGTACGGACGCTGCGGCGCTCGCAGCACGGCCCGTACACCCACGTCGAGGACTCCGCGCGCGGTACGCACCGCTGGCGCACCGCCGTCCGGCACGGCGCCGTCGAGCCCGCCCTGCTCGCCGACCGGCCCCGTGAGGAACGGCTGCGCCCGCACTGGTCGGTCACCTGGGCGGTCCCGGTGGACGCGGAGGGCGCCCCGGTACGCCCCCGCACCGCCCCCGTCGTCCACGCACCGACGCCCACCGACGAACCCCTCGGCATTCCCGCGCTGCTCATCGCGTCGCTGCCGCTCGACACCACCCGCCGCCACCCCGCCCCCGGGCCGCTCACCGACTTCCTGGTGCAGCGCGCGGCCGACGCGTACGCCGAGCTGCTCGCCGGCTGGCAGCCCTTGTCCATCGACACCATCGACCTCGTCCCCGGCCCGCTCGGCAAGGGCGAACTGGACGGCGCCCTGCGCGGCGCGATCCTGGAGCGGCTGCCGCGCGTCGCGTTCCTGGAGCCCGCCGCCCGGCGCGAGCCCACCGCCGAAGCGGACCGGTGGGACAGCTGGGACGCGGCGGCGGAGGGCATCCGCGAGGCGGCCACCGCCGCGCTGCGCCCCATCGAGGCCGAAGTGCTGGAAGGCGTCGGCGCCGAGACCGTACGGGTGCTCGCCGAGGTCCTGCCGTGTCTGCTGCCCGCCGGACTGGAGCGCCGCAGCGAACTGCGCACCCTCGGCGTCGCCCGCGTCCCGCTGACCGAGGCGATCGACCGGCTCGCCGGGCTGGAACGCGACCCCGGCTGGTGGCGGCGGCTGTACGACAGCCTGTCCGGCATCGACCCGGACCGGCTGTCCGGCCTGCCCGTCCCGCTCGCCGGCAGGCCGGTGGCGGACGCCGGGCCCCCGGCCGCCCCCCGCACCACCATCGGCCCCCGCCAGGTCCTCCTCCCGCTCCCGGACGCCCTCACCGGTCCGGTCCTGGAGCGCCTCGCCCGGCTCGGGCTGAAGGTCGCCCACCCGGAAGCCGCTCATCCGCTGCTGGAGAAGCTGGGCGCCCTGCCCGCCACGCCCCGCGCCGTGCTGACGACCCCGCAGGTGCGGGCCGCCGTCGCCGGTTCGCTGGACGCGGGCGAGATCTGGGACGAGGACGCGCTGGACGCCGACGAGCTCGCCGAGACCGTCCTCACCCTCGTGCGCGATGCCGAACTGGCACCCGGCGACGAACCCTGGCTCGGCGCGCTCGCCCTTCCCGACGAGGACGGCGAACTCGCGCCCGCCGGTGAACTCGTGCTGCCCGGAAGCCCGTTCGCAGCCATCATGCGGGAGGGTGAACTCGCCCTCTGCGACCAGGAACTGACCGACCGCTGGGGAGCGCAGCCGCTCACCGCCTGCGGAGTGCTCGCCACCTTCGCCCTCGTGCGGGCCGCCGACGTCGTCCTGGACCCGGACGAACTGGAGCCCCGGGTGGGCGACTTCGCCGAACCCGACGACGCCGGTCTGCTCGACGCCGTGGACGTGTGGTGCGAGGACATCCTCGACCAGCTGCCCGACTCTCCTGTGCCGCCGGTCGCCACCGAACTCGTCGCCGTCCGCGACCTGGACCTCGTCGACGACGACGCCTGGCCGCAGGCGCTCGCGCTGCTCGCCCGGCCGCCGTTGCGCGACGCGCTCACCCAGCCGGTACGGGTGCTGCTGCCCGACGGTACGACGCAGTCCGTCCGCCCGTACACGGCCTGGTGGCTGCGCGACCACCCCGTGCTCGACGGCCGCCGTCCGGCCGGTCTGCGGGCGGCGTCCGGCGACCCGCGGCTGGCCGGACTGTACGACTCCGCCGACGCGACCGGTTTCGACGACGCCCAGGTGCTGCGCGCCCTCGGCGTACGGACGTCCGTGGCCGCGCTCCTCGACGAGCCCGGCGGCGCCGCCGAACTCCTCGGCCGGCTCGCGGACGAGGACCGTGAGGTCGGCCCCGTACAACTGCACTCCCTGTACACGGCGCTGGCCGATCTCGACCCGGAACAGGTCACGCTCCCCGACGAACTGCGGGCCGTGGTCGACGGCGAGGTCCGGGTGGTCGACGCGGCGGACGCCGTGATCGCGGACGCCCCGGACCTGCTGCCGCTCACCGGTGGCCTTCCGCTGCTGCCGGTCGCCCCGACGCGCGCGGCCGATCTGGCCGAGCTCTTCCAGGTGCGGCGGCTCGGCGAGAGCGTCGAGGCCGAGGTGACGACGGAGGGCGAGGAGCATCGCGTGCCGGATTCGGTACGGGTGCTGCTCGGCGCCGGAACCCCGGACGCGTACCTCGAACACGGCGAACTGCGCGCGGGCGGCGTCGAACTGGACTGGCGCCGCACCCCCGACGGCACCGTGCACGCCGCCACGCTGGAAGGTGTCGCGGCGGGGCTGGCCTGGGCGGCGGGTCAGTGGCCGCGCCGCTTCGAGGTCGCGGCGCTGCTGGAGGACCCGTCCCGTACGAAGGAACTGGCCCGGGACCGCTGGTTCGACTGAGCACGGGTACCCCGGCCGCGTGCCCTCGCCCCGCGGCGACGGCGCCCGGCCGCGGTCCCCGCCCAAGTACCCGCGGTCCCCGCCCCAAGTCCTCGCGGTCCTCGAACAGATGGTCTTCGCAGGAAATTTTCGCCCTCGTGTACAACCCTTCACATCTGTCGCAGGTCTGGTCTGTCGAGTCAGCAGACTCTCTGACCGAACGAGCCCCGCCCGGGTCGCACCACGTACTCGCGGGGCCCCTTTCTCCACTGGGGAAACACATGCGCATTCGTGCCACTGTTGCTGCCGTATCCGGCGCCCTGGCTCTTTCCGCTCTGGCCGTTCCGGCCGCCCAGGCGGGCGACCACTCTGCTGCGAACCTGCACAAGCCGACGTCGGGTGCCGAGGTCTTCGGCACCGCCGCCAAGGGATCGTCGAAGGCCGCCGCGGCCACCCGCGCGGCCACGGCGGAACCCGTCATCTCGAAGGTCGTCGTCAACGGCGGCAAGGACATCGTCCTCGGCACCACGGCCGCGAAGACGATCTCCATCTCGGTCACCGCGTCGCACGCGTCCGGTGTCGCCGACGCCTACGCCGACCTGTGGCACGGCACGGACCCGTCCTCGGAGAACACCCTGGACGGGGCCATCCTGCCGAACGAGGACGCCGCGAAGTGCACCAAGGTCAACGCGACGACCTCGACCTGCAAGCTGACCTACACGATCTACCCGCGCTACGACCTGTACAAGAACTCCCTGGCCGGCACCTGGCACGTCACCGCGGCTGCGCTCGCCGGTAACCAGAACGACTTCGCCTACACCGACTTCTTCAGCACCGCGCGGGTGCAGCGGCTGTCGAAGCTGACGGTCGACGCCGCCCCGGAGCCCGTGAAGAAGGGCGGGACGATCACGGTCACCGGCAAGCTCTCGCGGGCCAACTGGGAGACCTTCAAGTACCAGGGCTACACCGGACAGCCGGTGAAGCTCCAGTTCCGCAAGAAGACCAGCAACACCTACACCACCGTCAAGACCATCAAGACGAACAGCACCGGCAACCTCAAGACCACGGTCAAGGCCACGGTCGACGGTTACTGGCGCTACAGCTTCGCCGGTACGTCCACCACCCCGGCCGTCACGACCGCGGGCGACTTCGTCGACGTGAAGTAGCAGTTCCCGAAGCAGTAGTTCCCGCGTACTTCTCCGTACGCACCAGCACCACCACGCATCACTCCGGGCCGTGTCCGGGGACGGCTCCCGTCCTCCCGGGCACGGCCCGTTCGCGTCCCGTGTCCTCGGTTCGTCGAACCAGCAGACTGGAGAAACACATGCGTATCCGTGCCGCAGCCGCCGCTGTCCCCGGTGCTCTCGCCCTGTCCGTCCTCATCGCCCCGGCCGCTCCGGCCGCGCACGCGGGCGAGGCCGTGAAGCCCGGCACCACGCTCCCCGTCATCTCCAAGGTCTCCGTCAACGGCGGCAAGGACACCGTGCTGGGGACGACGGCCCCGAGGACGATCACTCTTTCGGTGACGGCCTCGCACGCCTCCGGCATCGTCGACGGCTGGGCGCTCCTGTGGCACGGGACCGACGCGGACGAGGGCATGGACGGTGCGCTGGTCCCCGAAGGGGGTGCGACCTGCAAGAACGTGAGCGCCACCACCGCCACCTGCTCCCTCACCCTCGCGATCGACCCGAAGGTCGACCTGCGCTGGAACAAGGTGGCGGGCTCCTGGCACGTCCTCGCGGGCGCGGCCGCCCGGGACGGCAGCAGCACGTCCTACGACTCGTACACCACCGCGCGTGTCCAGCGGCTGTCGAAGCTGACGGTGAACGCCACGCCGGAGCCCGTGAAGAAGGGCGGGACGATCACGGTCACCGGCAAGCTCTCGCGGGCCAACTGGGAGGACCACGCCTACCACGGCTACACCGGACAGTCCGTGAAGCTCCAGTTCCGCAAGAAGGGCAGCAGCACCTACACCACCGTCAAGGCGATCAGGACGAACGGCACCGGCAACCTGAGGACCACGGTCAAGGCCACGGTCGACGGTTACTGGCGCTACAGCTTCGCGGGTACGTCCACCACCCCGGCCGTCACGACCGCGGGCGACTTCGTCGACGTGAAGTAGCCGCACCGCCGCAGGGCGCTATGCCGGGAAGCGTCGCCCGACCAGCCGCCAGGCGTACTCCAGGGCGGCCGACGCCACCACCGCGATCCCCACCGCGGTCCACGGCATCGTCGCTCCCACCAGCTTCAGCGCGAAGAAGTTCTGCAGCCACGGCACCACCAGCACGATCAGGAACGCCGCCCCCATCGCCACCACCAGGCAGATCCGCCACCAGGTGTACGGGCGGGCGATGATCGCCAGGACCCACATCGAGACCAGGAACAACGTGAGCGTGGCCACGCTGGTCTCCGCGTCCAGCGCGCCCGTGCCGGAGTAGTGGCTCCGGGCGAGCAGATACGTCGTGAAGGTGGCCGCGGCCGCGATGGTGCCCGACGGGATCGCGTACCGCATGACACGGCGCACGAAGTGCGGATGGGCCCGTTCCTTGTTGGGGGCCAGCGCGAGGAAGAAGGCCGGGATGCCGATCGTCAGCGTCGACAGCAGGGTCAGGTGGCGCGGCAGGAACGGGTAGTCGACCTGGAAGCAGACCACCAGGATCGCCAGCAGCACCGAGTAGACGGTCTTGGTCAGGAACAGGGTGGCGACCCGGGTGATGTTGCCGATCACCCGGCGCCCCTCGGCGACGACGGACGGCAGTGTCGCGAAGCTGTTGTTGAGCAGCACGATCTGGGCGACGGCCCGGGTCGCCTCGGAACCGGAACCCATGGAGACGCCGATGTCGGCGTCCTTCAGCGCCAGCACGTCGTTGACGCCGTCACCGGTCATCGCGACGGTGTGGCCGCGGGACTGGAGCGCGGCGACCATGTCCCGCTTCTGCTGTGGGGTGACCCGGCCGAAGACCGCGTTCTCCTCCATGGCCGTGGCCATGTGGTCGGGGTCGGTGGGCATCCGGCGGGCGTCCAGGGTGTTCTCGGCGCCCGGCAGGCCGAGCTTTCCGGCGACCGCGCCGACGGAGACCGCGTTGTCGCCGGAGATGACCTTGGTGGCGACCCGCTGGTCGGCGAAGTAGGCCAGCGTCTCCCCGGCGTCGGGCCGCAGCCGCTGCTCCAGTACGACCAGCGCGCTCGGTACGGCTCCGGTGGCCATGTCCGGCCCTTCGAGCGCGCCCTGCGCACGCGCCAGCAGCAGCACCCGCAGCCCCTGCTCGTTGAGCTGTTCGATCTCGGTGAGCGCCGGGTCCTGGTCGGGCAGCAGCACATCGGGCGCGCCGAGCAGCCAGGCCGACGCCCGGCCGCCGCCCTCGTCGAACGCGGCACCGCTGTACTTGCGGGCCGAGGAGAACGGCAGCGACTGCGTGCACCGCCACACCTCGCCGTCCGGGTAGGCGTCGACGATGGCCTGCAGGCTGGCGTTGGGCCGCGGGTCGGAGGCGCCGAGGGCGCCCAGCACGCGGCGGATGTAGGTGTCGTCCGCACCGCCCAGCGTCCGCACCTCGGTGACGTCCATGCCGCCCTCGGTGAGGGTGCCCGTCTTGTCCAGGCAGACGACGTCGACGCGGGCCAGCCCCTCGATGGCGGGCAGCTCCTGCACCAGGCACTGCTTGCGGCCGAGCCGTACGACCCCGATCGCGAAGGCGACCGAGGTGAGCAGCACCAGGCCCTCCGGGATCATCGGGACGATGCCGCCGACGGTCCGCGCGACCGACCCCTTGAAGTCGTTGTTGTTCACGACGAGCTGGCTGATGATCAGGCCGATCGCGGTCGGCACCATCATCCAGGTGACGTACTTGAGGATGGTGGAGATGCCGGTGCGCAGCTCGGACTGGACGAGGGTGAAGCGGGACGCCTCCTCGGCGAGCTGCGCGGCGTAGGCCTCGCGGCCCACCTTCGTGGCGGCGAACGAGCCGCCGCCCGCGACGACGAAGCTGCCGGACATCACGTGATCGCCGGGCTGCTTCAGTACCGGGTCGGCCTCGCCGGTGAGCAGCGATTCGTCGATCTCCAGGCTGTCGGCCTCGGCGACCGTGCCGTCCACGACGACCTTGTCCCCGGGCCCCAGTTCGACGAGATCACCGAGGACGATCTCGGAGGTGGAGATCTCGGCCGAGACACCGTCGCGCCGCACCGTGGGTTTGGCCTCGCCGATGACCGCGAGGCTGTCCAGCGTCTTCTTGGCCCGCCACTCCTGGATGATGCCGATACCGGTGTTGGCGATGATCACGAAGCCGAAGAGGCTGTCCTGGATCGGCGCGACGAACATCATGATCAGCCAGAGCACGCCGATGATCAGGTTGAACCGGGTGAAGACGTTGGCGTGGACGATCTCGCGGACGGAGCGGGACGAGCGGACGGGTACGTCGTTGACCTCACCGCGGGCGATCCGCTCGGCCACCTCGGCCGCCGTCAGCCCACGGGTGTCCGGAACCGGGGCCGGCAGCTTCATCGGGTGGACCGGGTCGAGTTCGGATCCGGCGTCGATCATGGCCGGCCAGGGAAGGCCGCCGGAGCCGGAAGCCTCGGGGATCTGCTCGCCGGAGGAATGGGGTGCCCGCTGCGTCATGGTTCCGACGGTACGGGTGGATCGTCCGAATCACCCACTGGGGGTCCGAAGATCAGACCGGGGGAGGAGGGGAACGGAGGGGAATGGTCCTGCGGTGGTACGGAGGACCCTGATGCGGGCCGCTACCGGCGCCGGTTCCGGGCGGCGCCGGATGATGCCCGCCGATGTGCGGACCGCGCCGGTCGGTGTGCGGGCGGGGCCGGGGAGTGTGCGGGCGGGGCCGGTCGGAGTCAGGCCGTGACGCCGGGCGTGCCTCCGGTGTCCGTCCCGGTGCCCGGCGCGGAGGCCTCGTCCTCGGCCGCCGCGGCGGCGCGCTTGAGCGCCGCGTCGCGCCCCCGTACGTACCAGATGCCGATCAGGCCGAGCCCGGCACCGGCCAGGCAGGTCCAGACCCACCACAGGTGTCCGTGATCGTCGAACCAGCCGTAGAACGGCAACTGGACAAGGAAGAGGACGAACCAGAGGATCGTGCCGCCGGTGATGGTGGCGACGACGGGCCCCTCCAGGGGCTCGGGTGCCTCGTGCTTCGGTGTCCACTTCGCCATGGCCTCAGTGTATGGGGCCCCCTGCCGCACCCTCCCGTAGTCCATGAGGGCGGCATGCGTAAGACCGACCGGCACATGGGGGGCGGCGTCGCTCTGAAGGCCGCCGGGCCGGTCGGCCCAAGGGTCTACGCGCGGAGATAGCGATCTTCGCCCTATGTATTCATACTGAATCTGCTTACGGCTGTCTCGATTTATTCGTGTGAAAGTCCAAAGCTGACCGCTTTTAACCCCCTCTACGTACGACTGAAGGTCATACATGTCCCCCTCGGCCACCGCTCCGGTCGATTCCACGCCGTCCACGGCCCCCCAGCCGCACGGCGGCCTGGATCGTTTCTTCAAGATCTCCGAGCGGGGGTCGTCGGTCGCACGCGAGATCCGCGGCGGATTCGCCACGTTCTTCGCCATGGCGTACATCATCGTGCTGAACCCGATCATTCTCGGTAGCGCGAAAGACATAAACGATCACTACCTCAGTCATGGCCAGCTGGTCACCGCCACCGTGGTGACCGCGGCCTTCTCCACCCTCCTCATGGGTGTCATCGGCAATGTGCCGATCGCGCTGGCCGCCGGGCTCGGCGTCAACACGGTCGTCGCCCTCCAACTCGCCCCGAAGATGACCTGGCCGGACGCGATGGGCATGGTCGTCCTCGCGGGCATCGTGGTCATGCTGCTGGTCGCGACGGGGTTGCGGGAACGCGTGATGCACGCCGTACCGAAGTCGCTCCGCAAGGGCATCGCGATCGGTATCGGTCTCTTCATCCTGCTGATCGGCCTGGTCGACTCGGGCTTCGTCTCCCGCATGCCCGACGCCGCGCACACCACCGTTCCGCTTCAGCTCGGCGGCGACGGCCACCTCAACGGCTGGCCGGTCCTCGTCTTCGTCCTCGGCGCGCTGCTCACCCTCGCGCTGATCGTCCGCAAGGTGTCGGGCGCCATCCTGATCTCCATCGTCGCGATGACGGCGGTGGCGCTGATCATCAACGCGATCACCGACCTGCCGGGCGAGGCGTGGGGCCTGACCGTCCCGCAGTGGCCGGGCAACCCGGTCGCCACTCCGGACTTCGGGCTGATCGGCCAGGTCAGCCTGTTCGGCGGCTTCCACAAGGTGGGCGTCCTCACCGGCATCCTGTTCGTCTTCACCGTGCTGCTGTCCTGCTTCTTCGACGCGATGGGCACCATCCTGGGTGTCGGCGACGAGGCGAAGCTGACCGACAAGGACGGCAACTTCCCCGGCATCAACAAGGTGCTGTTCGTGGACGGCATCGCGGTCGCCGCGGGCGGTGCGAGCTCCGCCTCCGCGGGCACCTGCTTCGTGGAGTCCACCGCGGGTGTCGGCGAGGGTGCCCGCACCGGCCTCGCGAGCATCGTGACGGGTCTGCTGTTCACGGCCGCCCTGTTCCTGACGCCGCTGGCGACCATGGTCCCGTCGCAGGCGGCCACCCCGGCTCTGCTGGCGGTCGGCTTCCTGATCATCTCGGGTTCGGTGCGCGACATCGACTGGAGCGACTACACGCTCGCCATCCCGGCCTTCCTGGCCATGCTGATGATGCCGTTCACGTACTCGATCACCAACGGCATCGGCATCGGCTTCATCTCCTTCTCCGTGCTGCGGGTGGTGGCCGGGCGCTGGCGCGAGGTGCCGGTGGCCATGTACGCGGTGTCGGCGGTCTTCGTCTTCTACTACGCGATGCCGGCCCTCGGCCTCACGTGACCCCTTCCGCCCTGATTCCCGCGGTCCCTTCCGGGCCGTAGAACTTCTCCGTCTCGTCGACGGCCGCCTTGAAGCGCTCGTCGAAGTCATCGCGAATGAGCGTCCGGACGACATAGTCCTGGACGCTCATTCCGCGTTTGGCGGCATGCTGCCGGAGCCGGTCGAGCAGCTCACCGTCTATCCGCAGGCTGAGCACAGTCGATCCCATGGCAAGCAGGGTTACGGCCCAGGGGGTCGTTTCGCGTCACTTTCCGGAGTCGACTCACTCGTTCGGGTGATCGATTAGGTGATCTGCCTCTCGCGCGTGTAACGCGAATGGTCTTTAGGGTAGGTAATGAGTTACCCTAATAAACATGCCTGACCTGATCCACGACGGCGACAGTGCGGCCGCCGTGAGCTCCCTCCGCTCCGCCGTGATGCTGCTCGGCCGACGCCTGAAGCACCAGCGCGTCGACGAGTCGCTGAGTCCCACCGAGATGTCGGTGCTCGGCACGCTCGCCCGCTGCGGTTCGGCCACGCCCGGCGAGCTGGCCCGCAAGGAGCATGTGCAGCCTCCGTCGATGACTCGCATCGTCGCGCTGCTGGAAGCGAAGGGGCTGGTCAGACTGGAACCGCACCCCGATGACCGTCGCCAGAAGATGGTCAGCCAGACCGAGCAGGCGGAAGCCATGCTCGAAGAGAGCCGCTCCAAGCGGAACGCCTGGCTGACCACCCTCGCCGAGGGCCTGGACGAGGAGGAGTGGGAGACGCTCCGCAAGGCAGCGCCCGTGCTGGAGAAGCTCGCCCACCTGTAACGGGGCGGCCGCGCCGGTCCATGGCCGGCACCGTCCGCACCGCCGCATCCCGTCAGTCAGCGAAACGTATATGCCCGAGGAGGCGAACCCTTTTGAGTACGGGATCCGGAGCAGACTCCGCCCCCGCACCGACTTCCACCCACGAGAGCACGACCGGCGGGACCTTCTCGTCGCTGAAGATCCGTAACTACCGCCTGTTCGCCACGGGCGCCGTGATCTCCAACACCGGTACCTGGATGTCCCGCATCACGCAGGACTGGCTGGTCCTCAGCCTCACCGGGTCCGCCACCGCCGTCGGCATCACCACGGCCCTCCAGTTCCTTCCGATGCTTCTCTTCGGCCTGTACGGCGGCGTCATCGCCGACCGGCTCCCGAAGCGGAAGCTTCTTCTTGTCAGCCAGGCGGCGCTCGGCCTGTGCGGGATCGCCCTCGCGGTGCTCACGCTCTCCGGCGTCGTCCAGGTGTGGCACGTCTACCTCATCGCGTTCCTGCTCGGCATGGTGACGGTCGTCGACAACCCGGCCCGTCAGTCGTTCGTCTCCGAGATGGTCGGCCCCGCCCAGCTGCGGAACGCCGTCAGCCTCAACTCGGCGAACTTCCAGTCCGCCCGGCTGATCGGCCCGGCCGTCGCCGGTGTCCTGATCACCACGGTCGGCAGCGGCTGGGCCTTCATGTTCAACGGCCTGTCCTTCGTGGCCCCGCTCGTCGGCCTGATGCTGATGCGGACGAGCGAGCTGCACAAGGCCGTCGTCGTGCCGCGCGCCAAGGGCCAGCTGCGCGAGGGCCTGCGCTACGTCTCCGGCCGCCCGGAGCTGATCTGGCCGATCGTCCTGGTCGGCTTCGTCGGCACGTTCGGGTTCAACTTCCCGATCTGGCTCACGGCCTTCGCGGACGAGATCTTCCACGGCGGCGCCGGGATGTACTCGTTCTTCAACATCCTGATGGCGGCCGGCTCCCTCGTGGGCGCCCTGCTCGCCGCCCGCCGCCGTTCCTCGCGGCTGCGGATGCTGGTGGCCGCGGGCACGGTGTTCGGTCTGCTGGAGATCATCGCGGCCATGGCGCCGTCCGTCTGGCTCTTCGCGATCCTGCTGGTCCCGATCGGCATGATCGGCCTGACGACCAACATCAGTGCGAACACGAGCGTCCAGATGGCCGCCGACCCGGCGATGCGCGGCCGGGTCATGAGCCTGTACATGATGGTCTTCGCCGGTGGTACGCCGGTGGGCGCCCCGATCCTCGGCTGGGTCAGCGACGCCTACGGGGTCCGTACGGGCATGGTCGTCGGTGGCGCGTTCTCGCTGGTGGCCGCGCTCGGTGTCGGCTTCATGCTGGCCCGCGTCGGTGGTCTCCGGCTCCAGGTCGACCTCCGGCCGGGCCGCCCCCACGTGCGGTTCGTCCCGCGCGAGGAGCTGGCCACGGCGGCCTGAGCGCCGCCCGTGCGACACATGGCATGGCCCCGACCGGGCGGGTACCGGTCGGGGCCGTGTCGTGTGTCGGGGCGCGGTCAGTCGCGGGGGAACGTGTCGGTCCGGAGGGCGAGGCCGACGACGGTGTCGGTCAGGTCGATCGGGGTGCCGAAATCGAGGCTCAGCACACTGCGGTACTCGTCGTCCTTCGGGAGCGTGTGGAGGTGCCACGTGCCGGTGTACGGGTCGGCGATGACGTAGACCGGGACGCCGGCGGTGGCATAGGTGGCCTTCTTCGGGCCGTAGTCGTTGGCGGCGGTGTCCTTGGAGATCACCTCCGCGACGAACTCGATGTCCTGGTAGCGATACCGCCCCTTGGCGTCATGCGCAGCGCCCTCGGCCAGAGCCACGACGTCCGGGGCGAGGCCGTTGAGGCGACCCGGAAAGTCGAAGCGGACATCGGATGTCAATTGCTCCTCCCCATACCTGGAGAGCAGCTGCCTGATGAGCGCCAGGATGATCCGCCAGTGGATGTCCCGCTGCGGCGACATGTAGATGATCCCCTCGACGATCTCGACCTTGAATCCCTCGGGGGTGGGCTCAAGCCACTCGAACATCATGTCCAAGGTGCGCTCGTCGCCGTTGTCGGCCATCTCGATCCTGTCGGTGTCTACGACGGTCATCGTGCCGCTCCTCCCCGCTCCCGCACGGGCGCGGGCAGCCGCGTAGGACAACGATACGTACGGAGCCCGGGACACGCCCTTGCGGTGCGACACTCGGCCCATGAGCAGCCTCAGACTCTTCGTCGCCGTTCTGCCGCCCGACCAGGTGCTCCAGGAACTGCGCCGTGCCGTGGACGTGCTGCGTTCGCTGCCCGGCGCGGGGAAGCTGCGCTGGACCGGCACGCCCGGCTGGCACTTCACGCTCGCGTTCCTCGGGTCCGTGGACGAGGAACTGGTACCCGAGCTGAACGAGCGCCTCGCGCGGGCGGCCCACCGCACCGAGACCTTCCCGCTGCGCCTCCACGGGGGCGGCCGGTTCGGCGGCCGGGCGCTGTGGGTGGGGGCGGCGGGCTCGCTCGACACGTTGCGGCTCCTCGCCGAACGCGCCGACGCCGCCGCCCGCCGCACCGGCATCCCGATGGACGAGCACCGCCGCTACAGCGCCCACCTCACCCTCGCCCGCAGTCGCACCGACGCCGACCTGCGCCCCTACGTCGAGGCACTCGCCGACTTCGAGAGCACGCCGTGGGAGGTCGGCGAGCTCGCCCTCGTACGCAGCAACCTGCCGGTCGGCGGGGTGCCGGGCGAGAAGCCGCGGTACGAGACGGTCGCATCCTGGTCGCTGGGCCGCTGAGAGCGGCGGTTACGCTCGAAGGGTGGATCCGAAGACCAGAAACCGCATCATGGCCGCCGTGCTCGTGCTCATGTTCGTCGTCGTCGCCGTGGCAGCCGCCGTCGGACACTGACGCGCGGCTGAGGCCGGCGGCGAAGGCGCCGCGGCGGGCGGCGTGCGGGAGGGCGGTGGAGACGTACCCCCTTCTTCGCCCGGGAGCGCCGGTCGCCACGCATCGTCCGCGGACGGCGTCTCAGCGGGCGAAGGCCGACGCCGCCGCCCCGGCGAACGCCCACCGCGTCGAACGGGGACGGGGCAACGGCGGCTCTTACATGCCGGACGGACGGTCCGTCAGACCGTCCTCACCAGGCGAACGCCTCCGGCGACGGCCCCGGCCCCGGGAAGATCTCGTCGAGTGAGGCCAGCAGCTCCGCGGAGAGGTCGAGCTCCAGGGCCCGCAGCGCCGAGTCCAGCTGCTCCTGGTTGCGCGGTCCGACGATCGGCCCCGTCACCCCCGGCCGGGAGAGCAGCCAGGCCAGACCGACCTCGCCCGGCTCCAGGCCGTGCTTGTCGAGCAGGTCCTCGTACGCCTGGATCTTCTCGCGCTGCGCCGAGTTCTTCAGCGCGTCCGCGCTGCGCCCGGAGACCGAACGCCCCGCCGTGCCCTCGCGCTCCTTCTTCAGCACACCGCCCAGCAGACCGCCGTGCAGCGGGGACCACGGGATGACCCCGAGGCCGTACTCCTGGGCGGCCGGGATGACCTCCATCTCGGCGCGGCGCTCGATCAGGTTGTAGATGCACTGCTCGCTGACCAGGCCCAACGAGCCGCGCCGGGACGCCAGTTCATTGGCCTGGGCGATCTTGTAGCCGGCGAAGTTCGACGAGCCCGCGTAGAGGATCTTGCCCTGCTGCACCAGGACGTCGATCGCCTGCCAGATCTCCTCGAAGGGGGTGTTCCGGTCGACGTGGTGGAACTGGTACAGGTCGATGTAGTCCGTCTGGAGCCGCTTCAGCGAGGCCTCGACCGAGCGCCGGATGTTCACGGCGGAGAGCTTGTCGTGATTGGGCCAGGCCTCGCCGTCGGCGCCCATGTTCCCGTACATCTTGGTGGCCAGGACCACCTTGTCGCGGCGTTCGCCGCCCTTGGCGAACCAGGTGCCGATGATCTTCTCGGTACGGCCCTTGTCCTCGCCCCAGCCGTAGACATTGGCGGTGTCGAAGAGGTTCAGGCCCGTGTCCAGCGCCGCGTCCATGATGGCGTGGCTGTCCACCTCATTGGTCTGCGGGCCGAAGTTCATGGTGCCGAGGACGAGGCGGCTGACCTTGAGTCCGGTGCGTCCGAGCTGCGTGTACTTCATGGACACCAACCCAACGCCTTCGAGTCCGCTCGAAGCAAGGGCGACCCCGAACGCGCCCTGCCCCCGGCGGAGCACCGGGGGCAGGGGCGTCATGCGCAGGAGCGACCGAACGTCTCAGGCGGTCACTTCAGGTACACGATCCCGTCGGTGGTGACCGTCGGCCGGCCCGACGTGGCCACGACGACGATCTTGACGGTGTGCTTGGCACTGCTGGTCCAGTTCTGCGTCCACAGGGCGTCGCGGTACTTGGTGGTGCTGGACTTCAGGTCCACCGTGGACACCTTCGCGCCGTCCACGTAGACGTACACCTGGCCGGAGGTGGCGGCCCTGGAGACGACCAGGGCGACCGAGCGGCCGGTGAACGTCCAGCTCAGGCTCGCGTTCTTGGTCGAGCTGGAGTACGACTTGCCGCCGAGGTAGCTGGACGAGGACTTCGTCGTCCAGGTGCCGGTCTTCGTCGCCGAGCTCTCCTGGACGATGACCGGTGTGCCGGAGACGGACGCGGCGGCGGTGTTGCCCGCCTGGTCGTACGCGGTCATGGCCCAGCTGGTCGCCACCCCCGACTTCGCGGTGTGCGAGGCGCTGGTGGTCGTCGGTCCGTAGGTCTTGGCGACCGGGGCGGTGAGCCTGACCTCCTTGAGCGAGGCGGCGTCGGTGGCCTTCCACTTCAGGGTGACCGGGACGGCCGTGGTGTCCACCGTGCCGGTGCGCAGGGCCAGATTGGGCTTGGTGGTGAAGGCGGGCGCCGTCTGGTCGGCGACCACGGTGGCCGCGGCGGACGTGCTGACCTTGCCCGACTGGTGGGTGGCGCGGACCTCCACCTTGTGGGTGCCGACGGCCAGCGTGGCCTTGGCCGAGGTGGCGGTGCCCGCGGTGGTGGCGACGGACTTGCCGTCGACCAGCAGCTCGTACTTGGAGACGAACGCGCTCGGGGTGGTCGCCGACCAGCCCACGGTGACCGCGGACTTGGTGTAGTACGTCGTGCCCGAGAGCCCGGCGCCGGTCACCGACGTGATGGCCAGTCCGGTGACGGGTCCCGCGGCGAGGCTGCGGATCGCGGGGAGCTGTCCGTACAGCTTGGTGCCGGGGCACTCGGTCGCGAAGCCGTCGCGGTGGCCGGAGATCTGCTTGAAGGAGTACTGCGTACCGGCGGTGAACTTGGTGCCGGCGAGGTTGCCGCCGGTGGCGCCCGCGGTGAGCATCGTGCTGCCCGCCGGGTCGCCCTTGTACTGGCCGAGCTTCCACGCGGCGATCCGGGCCACCGAGGTGGTCGCCGCGCTCGGGGCGGCCGAGTCCGTGTACGTGCCGAGGACCGCGATCCCGGCCGTCTGCCGGTTGAAGCCGTAGGTGTGCGCGCCGAAGACCGGCCGGTCCACGCCGCCCTTACGTCCCTCGAAGATCGTGCCGCACTTGTCGACCAGGAAGTTGTAGCCGATGTCCTTCCACTTCTCGCTCTTGACGTGGTACGCGTACACGCTGCGCACGACGGCCGCGGAGTCGGCGCACGAGTAGGTGTTGGTCCCGGCGGTGTGGTGGACGAAGACGGCCTTGACGGTGTCGGTGTACTCCGGCGCCTCCGGGCTGATCGACTCGTCGGCGCCCCAGCCCGCACGCGGGGTGATGGGCGGCTTCGGCACGGTCGACGGCGGCGCGGGCGGCAGGGTCTCGGCCGGGGACGAACTGACCGACGGCGAAGGGGTCGGGCTCGCCGGGGGAGTCGTGACGTCCGGGGCCGGGGTGGACGGGGACGGCGACGCCGGTTCGGTCGGCGGGACCTCGGCGGGCGGTTCCGTGGCGTCGCCGGGCGCGGGCGGCTCGGGTGTGACCGGGGCCGAAGGGTCGTCGGTCGGATCGGTCGAGGGGGAGTCCGCGGGAAGGTCGGCGGCGAAGGCGGCGGGGTCCGCGTTCAGGGTGCCGCTCCGGCCCGGGTCCACGGTGTCCAGCCGCAGCCCCGCGGGCAGCTTCGTGGAGACCTTGCCGCCCGCGTTGATCCGTACCTCGACGCCGTTGGACGGGCCGACCCAGCGCGGCTCGGTGCTTCCCCGTACGCCGGACCGGCCGGTCTCCGCGCGCCCGTCGACGTCGGTTTCGAGCGGCAGCCACGACGTCCACTTCCCGTCGGCGGCGGACCGGGTGCGTACCTCCACGGCTCCGCCGACCTTGGCCGCCGGGTCGGTCCAGGTGACCCCCAGCATGCTGAAGGGCTTGGTGTCCCGCTTGCCGAGCACGGCGGTGGTGCCGTCGCCGTCGACCTTCAGCGCGGTCGCGCGCACATCGGTCCTGGCCGGGCCGGACTTGGCGTCCGAGTCCACCGAGGGGTTGCCCGTCACTCCCTCGAACACCAGCACACCCGCCACGGCGGACGTCGCCACGGCAGCCGTGATCCAGATTCTCTTCTTCGATCTCAAGTCGTACCCCAGGGATCGTGTGGACTGTCGTTTCGTCACACGCTGCGTCAGGCGGCAGCACCGGTCGTCACAAGACCAGTGGGGGGTACGAGTGCTACCGCGCGCACACAGCGGAGTCACAGCTTGCCATGTCCGGACGCCGCCGTGTCTACGCGGGTGGCACCGGGCTCGTCCGGGGAGCGCCGGGTGGTACGTCAGGGACGCTCCGGCCGGGTCCGGACCGCGAACCGGTCCAGAGCCGCCAGCACCGCCCGGCTCGTCGCCGGGCCGCCCAGATGCCCCGAACCGTCGATCACGGTCAGTTCCGCGTCCGGCCACGCCTTCGCCAGTTCCCACGCGGTGATCAGCGGCCCGCCGAGGTCGAACCGCCCGTGCACCAGCACGCCCGGAATCCCCGCCAGCCGCCCCGCGTCCCGGATCAGCTGCCCCTCCTCCAGCCAGGCACCCTGGGAGAAGTAGTGCGAGCAGATCCGCACCAGTGCCTGCCGTGCCCGGTCGGGGCGCCCGCTGTACGGCGGCGGTCCGGTGTTCGTCTCCTGGGAGAGCACCGCGTCCTCCCAGGCGCACCAGTCGGCCGTCGCCTTCTCCCGTACACCGGCGTCGGCGCTCTCCATCCGCCGGGCGTACGCGGCGAGGACGTCCGCCGTGGCATCGCTCGGGGCCTCCGGCACGCCGGCCCGGAACAGGTCCCACGCCTCGGGGAAGATCTGTCCGGCGCCCCGGTACAGCCAGTCGATCTCGCTGCGCCGGGTCGTCGTGACCGCCGGAATCACGATCTCGGAGACCCGTTCGGGGTGCTGCTCGGCGTACGCGAGGATCAGCGTCGAACCCCAGGACCCGCCGTACAGCAGCCAGGTGTCGATCCCGAGATGGTCGCGCAGTCGCTCCATGTCGGCGATCAGCCGGTCGGTCGTGTTGAACCGCATGTCGGTGGCGGGGTCGCTCGCGTGCGGGGTGGAACGGCCGCAGCCCCGCTGGTCGAAGAGGACGACGCGGTAGCGGTCCGGGTCGAAGTACCGCCGGGGCCGGTCGGTGCACCCCGACCCCGGACCGCCGTGCACGACGAGCGCGGGTCTGCCGCGCGGATTGCCGCACACCTCCCAGTACACGAGGTTGCCTTCCCCGACATCGAGCATTCCGTGCTCGTACGGTTCGATCGGCGGGTACTTCTCGTCGGGCTTGCGGTCCATGGCGCGGTGGCTCCTCGTCCCTGCCGGCGGATCTGCGGGCAAAGGGGCCAGCGTAGGCCGGGCGTAGCCTGAGCGCTGTGAATTCCGCACCCCGGGCACTGGCCGTACTGAATGATCTGCTCGCCACCGCGTCCCCCGAGCAGCGCGGCGCCTTGTGGCAACTGGCCGAACGTGGGCGCGAGTTGGACGCCAATCTGGTACGCCTTCCGCCGGGCGCCGAGGTCGGCGAGCATCAGGAGGACGTCCTGGACGTCCTGTTCGTCGTCGTCGCGGGCAGCGGCCGGGTCGTGGCCGGGGGCGACGTGACGGACCTGACCCCGACCACGGTCGTCTGGCTGCCCCGTACCTCGCGTCGCGCGCTCGTCGCGGGGCCGGAGGGGCTGGCGTACGTGACCGTCCACCGCCGCCGCCCCGGGCTGATGATCAAGTCCGCGGCCCCACCCGTGGCCGCGCCCTCGACGGCGTACGAGGGCGGCGAGGCGCCCTGCATGCTGGACCGGGTCTGCCCCGGGTGCGGCGGGCTCTCGCAGGACCCCGAGCCGGTCTTCTGCAGCCGGTGCGGGGAGCGGTTCGCGCAGGGGTGAGCCCGCGGTTCCGGGCGGTCGAGCGGTGGTTCGGACCGCCCGGAACGTGCGGACCGCCCCGCATGAGGACATTGGCTTGCGGACATTAGCTCGCATACGGAGCTAAAATGGGCAGGTGGCGGCGGGTGATCTCCCCGATGAGCTCGCCGGACTCCTGCCCCGCATCCAGAGGCTCGCCCGGCGACGCCTGTGGAGTGGTCTGAGCGCCCCCCGGGTGCGTGGGGCGCACGCTGAGCTGCTGCGGCTGGTGGCCGCCGAGCCCGGCATCCGGGTCTCGACGGCCGCGCACCATCTCTGTCTCGCGGCCAACTCGGTCAGCACCCTGGTGAACCACCTCGTCGCCGAAGGACTGCTGCGCAGGGAGAAGGACCCCGGCGACGGACGCGCCGCGCTGCTGTACCCGACCCCCGCGGGGGCCGGGAGGCTGCGCGACTGGCACGCCCGCCGCGAGGCGCTCTTCCGCGAACACCTGGCCGGACTGGACGCGGCCGACCGGGCGGCACTGACCGCCGCGCTCCCGGCCCTGCGCCGACTCGCCGACTCGCTGCGCGAAGGAGATGAGATCGCGTGACCACCCAGACCACGCCCGCCCTCAACTGCACCGGACTGAGCTACAGCTTCGGCGACGCGAAGGCCGTCGACGGCCTGGATCTGCTGGTCCGTCCGGGGGAGGTGTTCGGCCTCCTGGGGCCCAACGGCGCGGGCAAGACCACCACCCTGCGCGCGATCACCACACTGCTGCCCGTACCGCCCGGCGTCATCGAGGTGTTCGGCCAGGACGCGGCCCGGCACAGGATGGCGGTGCGGCGCCTGCTCGGCTACGTACCGCAGCAGCTGTCGGCCGATGCGAGCCTCACCGGCCGGGAGAACGTCCAGCTCTTCGCCCGCGTCTACGACGTGCCCCGCCGCCGGCGCGCCGCACGGGTCTCCCAGGCCCTGGACGCGGTCGGCCTCGGCGAGGTCGCGCACCGGCTCGTCGGCACGTACTCCGGCGGCATGGTCCGCCGCCTCGAACTCGCGCAGGCCCTGGTCAGCGCGCCCCGGCTGATGATCCTGGACGAGCCCACCATCGGCCTGGACCCGATCGCGCGGGACAGTGTCTGGGACCGCATCACCGAGATACGGATCTGCACCGGCATGACCGTGCTGGTCACCACCCACTCCATGGACGAGGCCGACCAGCGCTGCGACCGGCTCGCGCTGATGCACCTCGGCCGGCTGCGCGCGCTCGGCACCCCCGCCGAGCTGAAGAAGGAACTCGTCGTCCACCGCCGGGACTCCGGCGAGACGGGCCTGCCGCCGCCGTCCCTGGAGGACGTCTTCCGGTACCACTCCGGGCGCGGACTGGACGACCCCGGTTCCGGCTCCGGTTCCGACGAAGGAAAGGGAGCGTTCCGAGATGTCCGCCGTACCCGTCGCACCGCATCCCGCCTCGGCTGAGTCCGGCCCGCCGGAACAGCGCTTCGCACTGCTGCTGACCCCGCCACCGCCCCGCAGAGGCTGGCGCGTCGTACCGGCGAGGGTCGCCGCGATGTGCGCCGTCGAACTCCAGAAGCTGCTCCACGACCGCACCGAGATCTACACCCGTGCCGTCCAGCCCGCCCTCTGGCTGCTGATCTTCGGCGAGACCTTCTCCCGCATCCACGCCATCCCCACCGAGGGCGTCCCCTATCTCGACTTCCTCGCGCCCGGCATCATCGCCCAGTCCGCCATGTTCATCGCGATCTTCTACGGCATCATGATCATCTGGGAGCGCGACTCCGGCGTCCTCACCAAACTCATGGTCACCCCCACGCCCCGCACCGCCCTGGTGACGGGCAAGGCCTTCGCCGCCGGGGTGAAGGCGGTGATCCAGGCCGCGGTCGTCATCGTGATCGCCGCCCTGCTGGGCGTGGGCATGACGTGGAACCCGCTGCGACTGCTCGGCGTCGTGGTGGTGGTCGTGCTCGCCTCGGCGTTCTTCTCCTGCCTGTCGGTGACGATCGCCGGGATCGTCCTGACCCGCGACCGGCTGATGGGCATCGGCCAGGCCATCACGATGCCGCTGTTCTTCGCCTCCAACGCGCTCTACCCGGTCGCGCTGATGCCCGGCTGGCTCCAGGCCGTCAGCAGGGGCAACCCGCTGAGCTACGAGGTCGACGCCCTGCGCGGACTGCTCATCGGCACCCACGCCCACCTCGGCCTCGACTTCGCGGTCCTCGCCTTCGCGGCACTGGTGGGCATCGTCGCCGCCGGTTCACTGCTGGGCCGCCTCGCCCGTTGACCGGCCGGTCGCCGCGACCTCGTCGCGCGTCCCCGCTGCCCGCCGTGGTGTCCAGTGCCGAGCGGCGGAAAGCGGCACACCACCGGCCCCGCGCCGACATGGCCGGATCGGCAGGTGCGCTTGTCCGCCGAAGGAGCGTCCGCCCCTGATCCAGGCCCCTCCCGGCCGGAAAATCAGGTGGAGGTGCGCGGTACGGGCGGACATGATGGCGCAATGACCCCTCATGGTGGGCCCGTGGAGGCCCTGCTCGTCGTGGACGTCCAGTCGGCCGCGGTCTCCGGCGACCGGGCTGTTCCCGAGGCGGCCCGGCTCGTGGACCGGACGGCGGACCTGATCGCACGGGCGCGCAGGAGCGGGGCGCTCGTCGTCCACATCCAGAACGACGGGGCGCCGGGGGCGGGCGATGAGGCGCATACGCCGGGCTGGGAGCTCCATCATCCCGTCGAGGCCGGTCCCACCGAGGCCGTGATCCGCAAGACCGAGGACGACGGCTTCGACGGAACCGCGCTGGGGGGCCTGTTGACCGACCGGGGGATACAGGCACTCGCCATCTGCGGTGTGATGTCCGAGATGTGCGTCCAGGCGACCGCCCGCACCGCCCTGGCGCTGGAGTACCGGGTCGTCATGCCGCACGACGCCCACGCGACGCACGACATCCCGGCGGCACCCGGGATCAGTGACGCGGTTCCGGCCGCCGCGGTCTCACGGGTCGCCGAATGGGCCCTCGGCAGCGAGGTCGAGGTTGTCGCGCACGCCGCGGACGTCGCTTTCACCGTGCCGCCCCGCCGCCACTGAGGCGTCAAGTCGCTTGCACGCATGGGTAGTTCACTGCTCACTGGCCTTTTCCGGTCCGTGGTCGGACGGACTCCTCGTCCTGGGAACCGCGGCGCTCGATCCTGTCGTCCTGTCGTGCGCGCGCCACACCCACATGCACACACCCAAGGAGCACCATGAGCGTCAACGGCAGCACGCGGTCCCCGGGCGGCAGCCGGAACACCGTTTCCTCGCGGCGCGGTTCTCGTACGGCTCTCCCGGACTGCGCGAAGGCGGTGCTCGCCCTCGCGCTCGTCCTGGGGGCCGCCACCGCCTGCAGCCAGTCGTCCGGCGGCGGGAGCCACGCGGCCAAGGACTGGAAGGTCGGCGACTGTGCCGGGCCCGACCGCAGTGAGTCGAAGGACGGCTACCAGGCCCTGGGCTGCGACGACTCCAAGGCGACGATCAAGGCTCTCGAAATCAAGGACGGTGCCCTGTTCGCCGATTCCATCCAGTGCCCGCCGGGTACGGACACGATCATCTCGGTGAAGGTCTCCTTCGGCTCCGGCGACGCCAGTGCCGGGATCCCCAGCAAGACCATCTGCGGCCGCAACCTCTCCGGCGACCACCCCGGTGACCCGGGAGCGGGCGGCGGCCAGTTGGTGAAGGGCGACTGCGTCGACGACCAGGCCAAGGAGGTCGCCTGCGGCCGCGGGGGCAGCGGTGTGGCCAAGGTGCTCGGTCTGACCAAGAAGGCCGCCGAATGCCCGTCCGGGACCGACAAGCCCATGGAGCTGTTCCCGAGTCCGGGCCGCCCGTACGACACGATCTGCACCACCCGGGCCTGACGGTCCGCTGCCGGGCACGCCCCGACCGCGCCCCGTCCCCGGACACACCACGGCCGGTGAAGCCCGCGCTTCACCGGCCGTGCGGCGTCCGCCGGCACCTCACGACACAGGAGACCGGCCGCTGCCCGTCCCGGTCGCCGGGCCGCGACGCTCAGCGGCGCCGCGGAACAGGGCCGTCCAGAGGAACGGCTCGCCGAAGTGCGGGGACTCGGGCGGTTCGTCGCGCATGCGGCGCAGTTCGAGCTCCGTCAGGTCGGAGAAGATCGCGCGCAGCGACTCCGGCGTGTAGGCGAGGCCGCCATGGAGGCCGTCGGTCCGGTCGTAGAAGGAGGCGTCGGGGAGTTCGGATCCCATGCCCGTCTCGCCGGCCGCGAAGCAGGTGAGGGCGAGGTGGCCGCCGGGGGCCAGGGACCTGTCGAGGAGGGCGAGGTAGCTGATGCGGCGGTGCGGCGGCAGGTGGTGGAAGCAGCCGGAGTCGTAGATCAGGTCGTACGGGCCGGTCAGCTCGGTCGCCGCGAGCGCGAAGGCGTCGCCGCAGTGGAAGCGGATCTCGGCCCCCGCCTCGCGGGCGCGGTCCCCGGCCCACGCGAGGGCCGCCGGGGACAGGTCCACCGCGTCGACCTCGAAGCCCAGGGAGGCGAGATGAACGGCGTTGCGGCCCGGACCGCAGCCCAGGTCCAGGGCGCGGCCCGGGGCGATCAGGCCGCGTTCGACGTACGAGACGAGGTTCTCGTCGGGCTTCGCCACGAAGAACGGAACGGGCTTCGTCCGGTCCGCGTAGAAGCTGTCCCACCACGAGGCCCCGTCGGCCGTCCACCGGTCGGCCTCCCGGGTGAAAAGGCCGTCCAGAAGGTTGAGTAGGTCATCCACCGTACGTATGTTCCGGTCCACGCGGATCCCCTTTCCAGGAGGGGAAATCGTAGATCCGCCGGGTGGTGGAGCCCAGTTCGTGACGTGCCGGCCGAGGCCGCCCGTGGATGCCCGGCGACGCCGGACGGGCGGTGAGGCAACGTCCCCTCATGTCCGGCCTCTTCGCGCGCGGAGTCGTCCGCGAGGGGGCGTGGAGGGGGTCGTTTCGGGTCCGGCGGGGGGTGTTTCTTCGGCGGTTCTCCGTGTCGCGTCCGCGCGCCGGATACGTGCCACGAAGGCGCGGGCGGAGACACGGGCGGCGACACGGGTGGAGTCACGGGCGGAGGGGCGGGCGGAGGCACGGGCGGAGGGGCGGGCGGAGGCACGGGCGGCGGCTCGGGCACCTCCCGGAGTCCAAAATTCAGACCGTAGCAGCAACGGTTCGATGGGCAATCGGACTTGACCGAAGGTGCCGTCCTACGCGTGGTCGAGGGCGTGGCGGAGACGCCACCGGCGGCGCGGAGCGTGGAGAGTGGGGGCAGCGGTACGGACGACGAAGGAGGACCGATGGTGGGTGTCGTGGCGAACCAGCGGAACGGGGCGGCCGGACAGGCCATGGAGGGGCCGGGGGCGCGGGACCGACTCCTGCGCGCCGGACGCCAGTTGTTCGCCGCGTACGGGTACGCGCACACGAGCATCGAGGACCTGTGCGAGCAGGCGAAGGTGCCCGTCCACATCTTCCAGCAGGAGTTCGTCTCGCGGGAGGTACTCCTGATGGCGATCTACGACGAGCTCGCGACCTACGGGCTGCGCGCCGCCGAGAACGCCCTGATGGCCGAGGGCATGGAGGACTGTCCGACGGCGGAACGGGTCCGGCTGCTCTTCGACGCCTACGTGAAGGCGGTCACCGAGGATCCGTGCGCGGCCAGGGTGGCCTTCGTCGAGGCGCTGGGGGTCAGCCGGGAGGTGGACAACCACCTCGCGACCTGGCGGGCGATGTGGATCGAGTTCCTGACCTCCGAGGCCGAGCGTGCCGTTCGCCGGGGCGAGGCGGTGCCGAGCGACCACCACGTGACCGTCACCGTGCTGAACCACTCGGTGGACGAGCTCATGGCCCACCACGGCCGCCGCCCCCGCCAGGTCAACGCCGCGTGGCTGACCGATGAGCTGACCCGGCTCTCGCTGGCCATGATCCTGCCGTCCTGACACACCCCGTTGCCGGGACGGCAAACGCGGACGGCAAATAATGGCGGCATGGATGAAGACGCGGAGCACGCGGACCGTACGGACGACGAGATCTCGAACGTACTGACGGGCGTCGGGCCGCGGTTGCGCGCCCTGCGCCAGGAACGCGGTACGACCCTGGCGCAGCTCAGCGAGACGACCGGGATCTCGCTGAGCACCCTCTCGCGCCTGGAGTCGGGCGGCCGCAAACCCACGCTCGAACTGCTGCTGCCCCTGGCCAAGGCGTACGGCGTCCAGCTCGACGAACTCGTCGGTGCCCCGCCCACCGGCGATCCGCGCATCCACTTCCGCCCCTTCACCCGGGACGGCATGACGTTCGTCCCGCTGACCCGGCACCTCGGCGGGCTGTACGCGTACAAGCAGATCCTGCCCGGCGGGCGCGGCGCCACCGGCGAGCTGGAGCAGCGGGTGCACGAGGGATACGAGTGGGTGTACGTACTGGCCGGGCGGCTGCGGCTGGTGCTGGGCGAGCACGATCTGGTCCTCAAGGCGGGCGAGGTCGCGGAGTTCGACACACGCACACCGCACGCCTGGGCCAGCGCCGGGCCCGAGCCGGTCGAATTCCTCAGCCTCTTCGGTCAGCAGGGCGAGCGGATGCACGTCCGGGCCCGGCCCTCGGGGCGGTGAGGCACCGGCGGCTGCGCGCGGGGGCGGCGGACAGGCGCTACGGGCGGGCCGTGTACGGGCCGCCCAGGCCCCATGCCTGGTGCATCGCGTCGGCGAACGCCGCCGCCAGCCGGTGTTCGCCGCTGGGACCGGGGTGCGTCCCGTCGTACGTGTCCCGGTGGATGTCGTACCCCGGCGGGCGGGAGGCCAGCAGGATCGGGGACATCGGGTCGTCGAGGTCGGCGACGGCCTTCGCGAGGAGTTCGTTGAAGCGGTCGCACTCGGCGGCGAACGGGGCGTCCGACTCGGCCCGTACGTTCGGTATCACCGGCAGTAGCACCATCTTGACGTGCGGGTTCGCGGTGCGGGCCGCCGTGATGAACGCCCTCGCGTTCACGGCGGTCCGGCCGCTGTCCGTATAGAACCCGAGGTCTATCAGGCCGAGCGAGACGAGCAGGACGTCCGTGCGGTGCTCGGTGACGGTGTCGGCGATCACCGGGGCCATGTGCAGCCAGCCCTCGCCCCAGCCGGCCAGATGGGTACGGGCCCCGACCGGGAAGTCCGGTGCGCCGTACGCGTACGAGACAGGGGTGTTCGTCCCGGTGTCGTACAGCTCGCTGCGCGGGCCGACGATCGCGAACGGGGTGCCGAGGGCGGAATCCAGGTGCTGCCACATCCGGTAGCGCCAGGTGAAGTCGCCGGCGCGGCCGATCGTCATGGAATCGCCGACAAACGTGAAACGCATGGCGTCATCATCGCGGATCACTCCTCCGGCCTGCGACGTGACGATGGACACTTGGGTCCATGCGTTCGTACCTGACTGTGTCCGGAGCCGCCGCGCTGTTCCTCCTCGTGGGGGCGACTCCCGCGACGGCCGGAGACGGAGCCGACCGGAGCTTCACGATCGAGGACCCCAGGATCACCGAGTCCAGCGGCCTCGCGGCCAGCCGTATCCACCCCGGCATCTACTGGACGCACAACGACAGCGGCGACGGGCCGTACGTCTACGCCGTCGACTCCCGCACCGGGAAGACCGTCGCGACGCTCACCATGAAGGGGGTGGGCCGGCCGCGCGACGTGGAGGCCATCTCGCTGGGGCCCGACGGCAATCTGTACGTCGGTGACATCGGCGACAACCTGAACGGCAGCTGGGACCACGTCTGGATCTACCGCTTCCCGGAACCGAAGCGGCTCAGGGACGCCACGGTCCGCGCCACGCAGTTCGATGTGAAGTACGCGGACGGTCCGCGCAACGCCGAGGCGCTGATGGTCCACCCCACGACCGGGCGCGTCTACATCGCGTCGAAGAACGAGGACGGCGGCGGGCTGTACGAAGGCCCCGCGAAGCTCACCACCGGTGCCACCAACGTCTTCCGGCGCGTGGGGGAGGTGCCGTGGGTGACGGACGGCGCCTTCTCGCCGGACGGCAAGGAGTTGGTGCTGCGCTCGTACTTCAGCGCCCGTGGCTACGCCTTCGAGAACGGCAGGCTCGGCGCCGACCACGCGGTCCAGGCACCGCTCCAGCGGCAGGCCGAGTCGGTGACGTACACGGCGGACGGCTCGGCGCTGATGTTCGGCTCGGAGGGGGAGCGGAGCGATGTGGTGCGGGTGGATGTGCGGGGCGACGGAGGCGGCGGGGGCGCGTCGCCGTCGAAGCGGGGCGGCGGTGCGTCGTCGTCCGCCGGTGGCGGCAGCGGCGACGGGGCGAAGGGCGGCACCCTGCTCGGAGCACTGGCACTGGCCGCCGTGGGAGCGCTGGTCCTCATGAACCGGCGCCGTCGCCGCGGCTGACCGCCGGCCGGTCTCCTTCGCGTACGGCCCGGCGCCGCGTCACCCCCTGGCGCGCCGCTCGACGAGCACGTCGAAGCCGTCGAGCAGCCGCTGCAGGCCGAACGCGAAGTGGTCGACGTCGTAGCTGAACGCGTCCCCGGAGAGCGCCGCCATCAGTGGATAGTCGCCGCTCTTCATAGCCCGCTCCAGGTAGGGGCGCTGGTCCTCCCAGAAGGCGTCATTGGGCCGACCGGCGCGCGTAGGATCGGGCGCCATGACGAACTACGGCCCCGAACCCTTCTCCACCGAGCGGCTCGACGTCCTGCCCCTGCGGGTCGCGTACGCGGACGAGATGGCGGCGGTGCTGGCCGACCCAACCCTTCACACGTACACCGGCGGCGCCCCGGAGACCGCCGACGAACTGCGGGTTCGCTACGCGCGCCTGACCGCCGGCTCGCCGGATCCCGGGGTGGCCTGGTGGAACTGGGTACTGCGGATACGGGACGAGGGCTGCCTGGCCGGGTACGTGCAGGCGACGGTGCGCGCACGGGACGCGGAGGCGGAGATCGCCTGGGTGATCGGGACGCCGTGGCAGGGGCGGGGATACGCCAAGGAGGCGGCGGCGGGGCTGGTGGCCCGTCTGACGGGAGCGGGGGCGGTGCGGACCGTCGTCGCCCATGTCCATCCGGACCACACCGCGTCCGCCGCCGTGGCCGCCGCCGCCGGGTTGGTGCCGACGGAGGCGTGGTGTGACGGCGAACGGCGCTGGGAGCGGGGCGGGGCGGGCTGAGCGCGAGCCCTCGCCCCGTGGCGGTGGCGTTCGGTGGCCGGCCCGCCGAAGCGGCCGGCAGACGTTCCACGCGGTGGCCGACGGCCGGCAGGTGTTCGTCGCCGCCGATCCGGGCCGGCTTCACAGTTCCCCTGGGCCTTGTTGATCGGCCGGTCTGCCGGCCAGGGTGAAGGTGGGGAAGCTCGGGTTGGCGCCGACAGTCGTACGCGCTGCGCGACGAGCCACTGGAAGAGCAGGGGTCCTGTGTGGACCGGTACGCGAAGGAGACGATCGCCCGGGGCCCGACCCTCGCCGGCGACACACCCACCGGCGGCGTGCGCGTCGTCAACCCCTCACGCTCGAAGACCTGCCGGGTGGCCGCGGCCCGGAGCCGGCGATCGTGGTGTCCGCCGTGGAGGCGACGGTGAAGGGCGGGCTGGGGAAGCTGCGCGAGCGGCACCGGGGCGAGGGTTGACGGCCCGGCGAGTCATGGCGTGCCTTGAACCGGCCGCCATGGCGGCCGGTGGCATCGTGGAGTGGGGTGGGGTGGTTGCCCGGCGTGGAGGTGTCAGACGATGACGGGGACGGCCTCGGCGCGGTTGCGCGCCCAGTTGGTGACGATGGGCTTGTCGACGGTGGCGGTGTCGGGGAGCTTGAGTTCGGCGGGGTTGGGGTCGTCCTCGGTGGTGGCGATGATGACGTTCTCGAACTCCTTGCCGGAGTTGTCCTTGGTGGTCTTGGGGTTGATGCCGGTGTAGGCGACGGCGGAGCCGGCGAGCTTGATGGGGTCTTCGCCGCCCTGTCCGACGGGGGAGGCGACACCGTCGGCGCCGGACCCGAACGACACGGTGGGGGTGTTGGGGTCCAGGTAGCAGGTGATGCCGGACTTGGCCTTGACGGTGACGAGGTAGTAGCCGCCGGCCTGGGTCTCCGAGGTGACCGTGAAGTCCAGGTCGTTGGTGCCGCAGGACTGCCCGTAGCCGCCCTTCTTGGCGTCGCCGGAGCCGGTCTTGTCGGTGGAGCCGCCGGTGGAGGAGCCGCTGGAGTTGGAGCCGCTGGTGGAGGAGCCGCTGGTGGAGGAGCCGCCGGCGTTGGAGCCGCCGGTGGAGGGGCTCTCGCTCCCGCCACCGCCACCGCTGCCGGCGGAGGCGCCGGTGGAGGGGGCCGCGGAGCTGGCGGCGTCCGCGACGTCGTCGGGGTTGCAGGCGGTGGTGGTGGCGGCGAGGGCCGTCACGGCCACGGCGGCCAGGACGAGACGGGCGGAACGGGCGGCGAGACGCGAACGCATCGTGATCTCCAGCGGCTGTCGGTTGCGGTGTTTCCTGCTGACACCGATGACACTAGGGCCGATTCGATCCTGAAATGATCCTGTGAATGTCCGGGTCCTGTCTCAGCAACCTCGGTTCCAAGAAACGGCGTTGGATCGCAACAGCCCCAGCTCAAGGAGCATGTCCGGAACCGCACGACGAGCCGGGTCTGTGCTGCCTGTGGCGTCAAGGACGGTCCCGAACCCCTGCCTGTCCGCGTCTGGCAGTGCCAGGCGTGCGGGACGGTCCTTGACCGGGACATCAACGCGGTGGTCAACGTCGCACTGGCCGCCGGACTGGCGGTGTCGGCCTGTCGAGCGCGGGTAGGACCGGGACTTCGTGTTCCGGCGCGGCGCGAAGAAGCAGGAACCCACCGAGACGGTCGGCCGACCGTGGCAGGAATCCCCGTCCTTCAGGACGGGGAGCGGAAGTCGACACCGCGCCCATCTGCACGCCAGGACTGACCGGCCTTCGTTGTCAGTGGTGGCTGTGAGGATGGTGTCCGCCGGTGGAACCCACCGGCGGACGCCGCCATTTGCTGAGGGGACCTCATGGGCACCTGGGACACCGGTCATTTCGACAACGACACCGCCGCGGACTTCTCGGGAAACCTGGATGACGCTCCCGAGACCGAGCGGGAAGCGGTCATCCGCAAGGTCCTGGATCTCGCGATCGCGGCGGACTACCTCGACGGCGACGAGGGCGAGGAAGCGGTCGCGGCGGCCGCACTGGTCGGTTCCCAGTGCCCGGGGGGAGAGGCGGTGACCACCGCGTACGGTCCAGACAAGGCGCTGCCCATGCTTTCGACAGACCTGCGCCCCCTCGCGGTGAAGGCCCTCGACGTGGTGCTGGGCGGATCCTCGGAGTTGCGCGAGCTGTGGGACGACGCGGGGGACGAGGAGTGGGCTGCGGGCGTCACCCGGCTCAGGGAGGTGCTGGCGGCGGCCGGTTGATCAGGTACGGCGCCGGCCGGCCCGGATGAGCTCGGCGACATCGAGCGTCACCGGCGCGCCGATCGAATCGGGCAGCGCGACCGTCTGTCCGGGGGCGTACACCTGATGGCTGTCGTAACCGCCGCCCATGGGCTCGGTCAGGACGTGCACCCGGCCGTGCTTGCGGTCGACGATCACGTACACCGGGATCTTGGCCTCCGCGTAGGCGGCGACCTTGTTGCGCAGGTCGTTGTTGTAGTTGCTGGAGGTGACCTCCAGCACGAGGCGGAAGACGGCGGGGTCGTAGCAGTTGTTCTCGGCCGGGTGCTGGTCGAAATCGGCGTCGACGATCGCCAGGTCGGGGATGGCGTAGTCCTCGGGGCCGCCGGGGAGCCAGAGGCCGATGCCTTGGAGGACCTCGGTCTCGCCGTCGTCGAGACCGGCTGCGATGAAGGGGCGCATGACCTCGGTCAGCACTTGGGCGTGCGGGCCGTCCGGGAGTGGGGCGACGGTGATGACGCCTCCGATGATCTCGACGCGGTATCCCGGGTGCTGCTCCATGAGCTCGTTGGCCGTTTCGAGCAGCGATTCCGGTTTACCGGCACGGGGGCGTTCGACCGATGCTGCGGACATGGGGGGCCTCCTGAGTGGGTGTTGGCGGGGCCATCGTCGTAGGACGATCGTGCCGCCCGTGCCCGGAAGGCACTCCGCCACCCGGTCGAGTGAACGGCGAAGGGCCCCGTGCATTGATGTGCGCGAGGCCCTCCGGATGCGTAACCGCGTAACCCGTACCCGCTACAGCTTCTCGATCACGTAGTCGATGCAAGCCGTCAGCGCCTGGATGTCCGCCGGGTCGATCGCCGGGAACATCGCCACGCGCAACTGGTTGCGGCCCAGCTTGCGGTACGGCTCGGTGTCGACGATGCCGTTGGCGCGCAGCACCTTGGCGACGGCCGAGGCGTCGATCTCGTCCGCGAAGTCGATCGTGCCGATGACCTGCGAGCGCTTCGCCGGGTCGGTGACGAAGGGGGTCGCGTACTTGGAGTCCTCGGCCCAGCCGTACAGGTTCCGCGCCGAGGTGGCGGTGCGGCGGACCGAGAAGTCCAGGCCGCCCTGGGAGTTCAGCCAGTTCAGCTGCTCGTTCAGGAGGAAGAGCGTGGCGAGGGCCGGGGTGTTGTACGTCTGGTTCTTCAGGGAGTTGTCGATCGCCGTGGGCAGGCTGAAGAACTCCGGGATGTGCCGGCCCGACGCGTGGACGCGCGCGGCGCGCTCCAGGGCCGCCGGGGAGAAGACACCGATCCAGAGACCACCGTCGGAGGCGAAGGACTTCTGCGGGGCGAAGTAGTAGACGTCGGACTCGGTGATGTCGACCGGCAGGCCGCCCGCGCCGGAGGTGGCGTCCACCAGGACCAGGGAGCCCTCGTCGGCGCCCGCGACGCGCTCGACCGGTGCGGCGACACCGGTCGAGGTCTCGTTGTGCGTGAAGGCGTAGACGTCGACGCCCTCCTCGGCCCGCGGGTCCGGGTGGGTGCCGGGGTCGGAGGCGATCACGGTCGGGTCGGCCAGCCACGGGGCGAGCTTGGCGGCCTTCGCGAACTTCGACGAGAACTCGCCGAAGTTGAGGTGCTGGGACTTCGTCTCGATGAGTCCGTGCGTCGCGATGTCCCAGAAGGCGGTCGAGCCGCCGTTGCCCAGGATCACCTCGTAGCCCTCGGGGAGGGAGAAGAGGTCGCGCACACCCTGACGCACCGCGCCGACCAGGTTCTTGACCGGGGCCTGGCGGTGGGAGGTACCGAGCAGAGACGTACCGGTGGCGGCCAGCGCGTCGAGCGCCTCCGTCCGCACCTTGGAAGGACCGGCGCCGAAGCGTCCGTCGGCGGGCTTGATGTCAGCGGGAATCTGGATATCGGCCACGAACCGGAGCGTAATGCCTCACGGACACGGTCGAGGACCGTGTCCGTCGGATGAGACGCCCGCTCCGGTGCGTGGACGGTGTGCGTGCCGGTCCGCGGACCGTGTGACGGGGCGCGGGGTCAGCCGAGTTCCACCGGCAGTTCGTGGAGGTCGTTCTGGGTGACGATCGGCTTGTTCCGCAGCTCGGACGCGGGGACGGCGAGCTTCAGCTCCGGGAACCGCTCGTACAGCGCGGGCAGCGCCACCCCCGCCTCCAGCCGGGACAGTGCCGCCCCCGGGCAGACGTGCGGGCCGTGGCCGAAAGCGATGTGGCGGTTGGGGGAGCGGGTGATGTCGAAGTCACCCGCGGTCGGGCCGTGCTGTGCCTCGTCGCGGCCGAGTGCGCCGAAGGAGACGATCAGCGCCTCGCCCTTCGGCAGGACCTTGTCGCCGACCTCGACGTCCTCCGTGGCGAACCGGATCAGGACGTGGGACGTCGGAGTGTTCCAGCGCAGGGTCTCCTCGATCACGTTCTCCCACGGCACCTCCCCCTTCAGCACCTGCTCGCGCTGCTCGGGGTGGCTCTGGAGCGCGACGACCGCGTTCACGATCAGGCTGATCGTGGTCTCGTGACCGGCCGCGATGATCAGCTGCAGGGTGTTGACGATCTCCTCGTCGGTGAGGTGGTCGCCGTCCTCGGAGGCCGCGATCAGGGCGCTGGTGAGGTCGTCGCCGGGTTCGGCCCGCTTGGAGTCGACGATCTTCGTGAAGAGTGCGCCGAGGTCCGCCATCATCTGCGGGACCTCCTGGGGCGGCGTCTGCGTCGAGAAGAACTTCTCGAAGAGCTCCTTCAGCCGCGGGTGGTCCGCGCTGTCCACGCCCATCAGTTCGCTGATCACGTTCATCGGCAGCGGATACGCGAACTCCGCCTTCAGGTCGACCGCCCCGCCCTCGGGCAGTGCGGCCAGCCGGTCCAGGCTCGCCGTGGTCAGCGCCTCGATGCCGGCCCGCAGCCGCTCCACCCGCTTCACCGTCAGTGCCTGCGCGACCAGGGTGCGCAGCCGGCGGTGGTCCGCGCCGTCCACCGTGAGCATGGAGCGCCCCGGGTTGGCGAGGCCGATCAGCGGCCAGTCCATCGGTATCTCACCGCGCTGCCAGGCACTCCAGACGTTGATGTCCTTCACGATCCGGCTGTCGGTGAGCAGCTGGCGCGCCTCCGCGTGGTGGGTGACCGCGTAGCAGTGCACCCCGCCGGGCAGTTCCACCTCGGCGAGCGGGCCGGCCGCGCGCAGCCTGGCGCTCTCGCCGTCGAGGTCGGTGACGAAGGGGTCGAGCGCGATCCGGGTCATCTCTTGCCTCCGATGGCGGTTCCGGGGGTGGTTCCGAGCGTGGTTCCGAGGGCTGGCGTGGGGGTGAAGGTCACCGGCAGGTCCGTCAGTCCGCGCAGCCACGGGGACGGGCGGCGGGTGAGCTGCTCGGCGGGGACGGCGAGGTCGATGTCCGGGAGCCGGTCCAGCAGCACCTCGATGCCGGTGCGGGCGATGACCTCGGCGGTCTCCTGGGCGGTGAACGGGCAGCGGTGCTCGCCGTGGCCGAAGGAGAGGAACGCGTTGTTGCCGCCGGTCAGCGCGGAGCCGTCGGTGCGGACCTGCGGGTCGTAGTTGGCGGCGGCGATGCCCAGCAGCAGCAGGTCGCCCGCCTGGATGTGGCGCCCGCCGAGGTGGGTGTCGCGCGAGGTCCAGCGGCCCGCGACGTTCTGCGTCGGGGTGTCCTCCCAGAGCACCTCGTTCATGGCCTCGGCGACGCTGTGCCGACCACCCGAGAGGGAGGCGGCGAACCGGTCGTCGGTGAGCATCAGCCGCAGTGAGTTGCCGATCCAGTCGGCGGTCGGCTGGTGGCCCGCGGCCATCATGACCATCAGGTCCTGGGCGACCTCCTCGTCGGTGAATCCGCCCCGGTCGGCGAGCATCCGCGTCGCGACGTCGTCGCCGGGCACGGAGTGCTTGTCGACCAGCAGCTGGATCATGGACGAGGCGAGGTGCCGCTGACCGGCCAGCGCCCGCTCCCGGCCGTCGATCATGTCGTTGATCGAGCCCACGAGCGCCGCGCCGACGGCGTCGCTGAAGCCGTAGATCTTCGCCAGGACGAGGGCGGGGAGCAGCATCGCGTACTCGGCGATGATCTCGGTGCGACCCGTGGAGCAGAACCGGTCGACGAGTCCGTCGGCGAACTCCTCGGCGTACCGCTTCAGCGCGAAGGGGTCGACGGACTCCAGCGCGTTGCTGATCATCGCGGCGCGCTCGGTGTGCCGGGGGCCGACCGTGTAGAGGATCGACGGCTGCTTGCGGCCGATCATCGGCAGCAGCGGCCAGTCGTCGGGGATGCGCTCCCACTGGTTCCACAGGTCGGAGTCCCGGCTGAACAGCACCGGGTCGGCGGTGACCTGGTGCAGTTCGCGGTAGCCGAGCACGAGCCAGGCGGGGACGTCGCCGTCGAGGACGACGGGCGCCACGGCCCCGTGGTCGCGGCGCATCTCCCGGTACAGCCGGGTCGGTTCGGTCTGGAACCGTGGGCCGGAGAGCGGCTCGCGGCCCTGGGACACGGGGCAGCCGGAGGCCGGCGCCGGGGGCTGGGTCACGAGGTGGGCTCCGGGGTCTTCTCCGGCGTGATCTCCGGACGGGCGGCGGACGAGGTGGCGACCTTGCCCTGCGAGAGGGCGTGCAGGTACTCGACCAGCGTGATCAGTACGTACTTGCTGGACGAACGGTCCCGGGCGTCGCACTCCACCAGGGGGATGTGGTCCGAGAGGTCGAGCGCCTCCCGTATCTGCTGTTCGGTGTGGAGCGGGCCGCCGAAGTCGTTGCACGCCACGATGAACGGCGTGCCGTGGTGCTCCAGGCGGTCGATCGCGTACCAGGAGTCGGCGAGCCGGCGGGTGTCGACCAGGACGACCGCGCCGAGCGTGCCCGAGAACAGCCGGTCCCACAGGAACCAGAACCGCTCCTGGCCGGGGGCGCCGAAGAGGTACAGCACCGAGCGTTCGTCGAGCGAGATCCGGCCGAAGTCGAAGGCGACGGTCGTGGACGTCTTCGACTGCACACCGTCGAGGTGGTCGACGGCCTCGCCCGCGCTGGTCATGGTCTCTTCCGTGTTCAGCGGACGGATCTCGCTGACGGAGCGGACCATGGTGGTCTTGCCGACCCCGAAGCCGCCGACGACGACGATCTTCAGTCCGTTGTCGGCCGTCGCCTGCAGGGCGGCACGGTCAGAGGTTGCGGAGTCCAACGAGCACCTGTTCCAGGATGTCGGGGTCGGGGAGCCGGTCCGCGACACGGGCGGTACGGGGGTGGCGGGCGCTGATCCGGCCGGTGTCCAGCAGATCGGACAGCATGATCCGGACGATGCTGACGGGCAGGCCGAGGCCCGCGGCGATCTCCACGACCGCGGTGGGCAGTTGGCACATCCGCAGGATCGTGACGTGCTCCGACTGCATGCCGGGGGTCGGCTCGCACTCGGAGACCACCAGCGTCACCAGGTCGAACGCGTCCGAATCGGACCGGCTGCGGCCACCGGTGAGGGTGTACAGCCGGTCCGGGTCGTCGTCCCGGCCGGGGCGGCGGCGGGTCATACGTTCGCTGTCGCGTCGACGGCGGCTGCGGCCTCGGGGGCCGAGGAAGAGCGCGGCGGCGCGCTCAGGTGCTCGCCGAGCTGCTCGACGAGCTCGCTCATGTTGTGCCCGATGAGACCGACGTCGGCCTCGTCGGAGGCGACGACCGCGAGATGGGCGCCCGCGCCCGCCTCGACGATGAACAGCACGCCGCCGTAGAACTCGGCCATGGCGGACCGTACGCCGCCGGTGCCGTCACCGAACTCGACGGACGCGCCGTGCGACAGGCTCTGGATGCCGGCCGAGATCGCGGCCAGCTGGTCGGCCTGGTCGACGGAGAGCTCGGGGGTACGGCACAGCTTGAGGCCGTCCCTGGACAGGACGAGGGCGTGACGGGTGCCGGGGGTGCGCTCCAGGAGCCCCTCCAGCAGCCAGTTGAGCTTCTCGTCGGTGGTCGCGGTCATCGGGTGTTGCCTTCTTCCGGGTGCGGGGGATTGGGCCGGACAGCCTGGCGGAAGCTGCTGAAGCGGGCTGCCTGTTCCTTGGGGTCGGCGGTACGGGGCGGCGGGGTCGCGCCGGTGCCGTTGGCGTTGGTGCGGGCCTCGGCGGCGGCGAGGGTGCGGCCGCGGGGGCGCTTGGGGAGTCCGCTCTCGCCGAACCGGGGGAGGTTGCGGGTGGTCTCGGACGCGGGGGAGTCCGGGAGCGCGGAGGAGTCCGCCGGTGCCGGGTCCTGCGGGTGCCGGGGGTCGGCCGCGGTGGTGGTGGTGCCGGCCGCGGCGGCCGTCTCGTGGGCGGGCTCCGGCTCGGACACCGGCTGGGACATCGGCTGGGACGGCGTCGGCTCGGACGCCGGGGCCGGGGCAGCCGGGACCGTCAGCGAGGCACGGGTGAGGAGTTCCTGCGGGAGCATCATCAGGGCGCCCGTGCCGCCGCGCGCGGACGGCCGGAACGACACGGTCAGACCGTGCTTGCGGGCCAGCCGGCCGACGACGGCGAGGCCGAGCCGGGTACCGGAGAGCCCCGTCAGGTCCTGGTGCGTGGTCGACACCGCGCGCTCGGCGCGGCGCAGCTGGACATCGCTCATGACCAGACCGCTGTCCTCGACGGTCAGGACGATGCCGGCCGGCACCTCCTCGACGTACACATGGACCTCGGCCGTGGGCGGTGAGAAGTTGGCCGCGTTGTCGAGAAGTTCGGCGAGCGCGTGCATGACACCCTCGGCCGCGTGACCGGCGACCGCGACATCGCTGGTCGAGTGGAGGCGTACGCGCTGATAGCCGCTGATCCGGCCCATCGCGCCGCGCAGGATCGACTCCATCACGATCGGCTTCGCCCAGCGCCGCCCGGAGCGGGCGCCGGTCAGCACGGCGATGGAGTCGGCGAGGCGCCCGGCCTGGGCGGTGCGGTGGTCCAGGTGGAGCAGATCGCCGAGCACGTCCTCGGCGGAGTGCCGGTGCTCCATCTCGCGCAGGTCCGCGAGCATGCTGGTGGACAGGGCCTGCATGCGGCCCGCGGCGTTGGCGCAGGCGGCGATCGCGGCGGAACGCTCGGTTTCGCTGCGGGCCGCGCGGGCACCGAGCCGCTCGGCCTCGGCGGTGAGCCGTTCGGTCTCGGCGACGGCCTGCGCGGTGATCCGCGCCGTCTCGGCCTCTGTGGCGGCCTTGATCCGGGCGGTCTCGGCGGTGAAGCGCTGGCCCTCGGCCGCGGAGGCGGACACGAGCCGGCTGATCTCGCCGGTGAACCGCTGGGTCTCCGCCGCGAGACGGGCACGCAGCCGCTTCGTGGCGGCGCGGGCATGGACGGCGGTGGCCACGGCGGCGGACAGCAGCACGGCGGCGGCGCCCGCCCCCCAGGCCAGCGTGGGCCGTACCGAGTCGGGGGCGGCGACGACCGCCCACACGCACAGGGATCCGGTGACGGCCAGTGAGGTCAGCAGGGCCAGTGCGGTCGGCCGGGATGAGGGGCTCAAGTGGAGTCCTTGGGGGCGGACGGGACGAACGGGAGGGCGGGACGGACGGGGCGGAACGGGACACTTCGGTACGGTGCAGGCGAACGCGACAACTGGAGCTGATAATTCCAAGACAAGTCATGGTCACTATATGAGAATTGACGCTCCCTTTGGGAAGACCTTGTGGCGTTCTCTGATACGTATGTGACTACGCGTCCGACGTATTCCGACGTATTGACGTATTCAGGGGAATCGCGCGGCCCCGGGGGGCCGAGTGGCCCGATCAACGGCATCCTGAGCCCATGGCCGCACATCAGAAACCCACGGAACGCGCCGAACTCGTACAGGCCCTGCGCTCCGCGGTCCGCGGAGAGGTCGATTTCGGTCCCACCGCACGGGCGTTGACGACGATGGACGCCTCCAACTACCGCCGCGTCCCGCTCGGCGTCGTCGCCCCGCGCGACGCCGACGACGTGGCCGCCGCGCTCGCCGTCTGCCGCGCGCACGCGGTGCCCGTGGTCCCGCGCGGCGGCGGCACCTCCATCGCCGGGCAGTCCACCGGCACCGGCGTCGTCCTCGACCTCACCCGCCACCTGCGCAAGGTCGTCGAACTGGACGCCGGGTCCCGCACCGCGGTCGTCCAGCCGGGCGTGATCCTGGACGATCTGCGCGCCGCCGCCGCCCCGCACGGCCTCACCTTCGGACCCGACCCCGCCACACACAGCCGCTGCACGCTGGGCGGCATGATCGGCAACAACTCCTGCGGCGCGCACTCGGTCGCCTGGGGCACCACGGCCGACAACGTGCACGCCCTGACCGTGACCCGCTACGGCGGCGACACCCTGCGGCTGGGCCGGGGCGGCGGGTCCGGCTTCCCCGCCGGGCTCGTCGGACTCCCCGAACTCGTCGGTGCCGACCTCGCTCTCCTGCGCACCGGATTCCCCGCGCTCCCGCGCCGTATCTCCGGGTACGCCCTGGACGCACTCCTGCCCGAGCGCGGGACCGACCTCGCCCGCGCCTTCTGCGGCAGCGAGGGCACCCTCGGCGTGGTGACGGAGGCGTCCGTACGCCTGGTCGAGGCACCGGCGGCCCGCGCGCTCGCCGTACTCGCCTACGCCGACGAGTCCGCCGCCGCCGAGGCCGCCCCCGGCCTGCTTCCGCACCACCCCCTGACCGTGGAGGGCATGGCCGCCGATCTCGTACGGGACTCGGCCGGGCTGCCGCGCGGCGGTGCCTGGCTCTTCGTCGAGACGGGCGGCGCCACCCCGGCCGAGGCGCGGGCGCACGCCGAGCGCGTCCTGCGGGCGGCCGACGCGCTGGACGGCGTCGTCGTCACCGACCCGGCCGGGCAACGGGCCCTGTGGCGCGTCCGCGAGGACGCGGCCGGTACCGCCACCCGGATGCCGGACGGCACGGAGGCCTGGCCCGGCTGGGAGGACTGCGCCGTACCGCCCGCCCGCCTCGGCCCGTACCTCCGCGACTTCCGCGCCCTGCTCGCCGCCCATGGGCTGCGCGGCACCCCGTACGGACACTTCGGTGACGGCTGCGTCCACGTCCGGATCGACTTCGACCTGCTGAACCCCGAGGGGGTGGCCCGCTTCCGCCGCTTCTCCGGAGAACTGGCGGACCTGGTCGTCGCGCACGGCGGATCGCTGAGCGGGGAGCACGGTGACGGCCAGGCCCGCGCCGAACTGCTCCCGCGCATGTACGGGGACGAACTGGTCGCCCTCTTCGCCCGGTTCAAGGACATCTGGGACCCGGACGGCGGCATGAACCCCGGCATCCTCGTCCGCCCGGCCCGGCTCGACGAGAACCTCAGGTTCGAGGTACTGCCGAAGCGCCCGGTGGACGTCGCGTTCGGCTACCCGGACGACGGCGGCGACTTCTCCGCCGCGGTACGCCGGTGCGTGGGCGTCGCCGCGTGCCGCACGGCCCGGCCCGCGGGCGCGGGCGTGATGTGCCCGTCGTTCCGGGCGACCGGCGAGGAGGCCCACTCCACCCGGGGCCGGGCCCGGCTGCTGCACGAGATGCTCGCGGGCGAGGTGATCACGGACGGCTGGCGGAGCGAGGAGGTGCGGGACGCGCTCGACCTGTGCCTCTCCTGCAAGGGCTGCCGCGGCGACTGTCCGGTGGGCGTCGACATGGCGACGTACAAGGCGGAGTTCCTGTACCACCACTACCGGGGGCGGCTGCGCCCGGCCGCCCACTACGCGATGGGATGGCTGCCGCTGTGGCTGCGGCTGGCCTCCCCGTTCGCGGGCGCGCTCAACGCGCCGGCCCGGATCCGTCCCCTGGCGGCCCTGGTCAAGCGGCTGGCCGGGATCGCCCCGCAGCGCACGATCCCGGTACTGGCGCGGCAGACGTTCACCCGGTGGTTCGGGCGGCACCGGGGCAAGGGGACGGCGATCCTCTCCGACGACCAGGTGGTCACCGTCTGGCCCGACACCTTCACCAACCACCTCTCGCCCGAGGTGGGGCGGGCGGCGGTCCGGGTCCTGGAGGCCGCGGGCCGCAGAACGCTGCTGCCCGGCCGGGGGCTGTGCTGCGGCCTCACCTACGTATCCACGGGCCAGCTGGACAAGGCCCGCAAGGTCATGCGCCGCACCCTGGACCGGATGGGCTTCCTGCTGGGCGACCCGCTGGTCGTCCTCGAACCGAGCTGCGCCGCGACCCTCCGCACGGACCTGCCCGAACTCCTCCCCGACGACCCACGGGCCACCGAACTCGCCGCGTCGGTAAGGACGTTGGCCCAGTACCTGGAGGAGTACGCCCCCGACTGGCAACCACCCCGCCTGAACCGCCCGGTCACCGGCCAGACCCACTGTCACCAGCACGCCGTACTGGGCGACGCGGCGGAACGCCGACTTCGTGAACGGGCCGGACTGACGGGAGAGTTGAGTGGCGGCTGTTGCGGACTGGCCGGAAACTTCGGCTTCGAGCGGGGCCACTGGGACGTGTCGGTGGCCTGCGCGGAGGAACAGCTGCTGCCGTCGGTGCGGGCCGCGGAGCTCGGCACGGAGGTGCTGGCGGACGGCTTCTCCTGCCGGACGCAGCTGGAGCAGCTGGGCGGCGTGCGGGCGCGACACCTGGCGGAGGTGCTGGCCGAGGGCCTGCCTCCCGAATCGGACACTTCCGGCGGCTGAGGCGCGGGGCGGCCGGAGCCCGAGCTTCGGGAGCCGGGTTTCGAGCTACGGGAAGGGCGTGTTCACTCTTTCGTGGGTACGGGGAGGGGGTCGGGGCCGGGTCTTGAGCTTCGGGTTTCGAGGGCCGGGTTCCGGGTGCCGGGATTCGAGCGGTGCTGTACAACCGGTGGGTGAATGAAGGGGGTTGGGGAAACCCTCCCGCCCTCCCCGACCCGATACGGCCAGTATGTATGACTAATCGTGACCGACTTGCGGCGCGGAGTCGCGGCTGTCTACGGTGCCGAACGTAACGACCCCGACGCGGTGCTACCAACACCGGCCGGGGTCTGACCCCAAGATCGAAGCGAGAACGATCCCGTGGCTGTTTCAAACCTTAGCCCTGCCCTGCGCGCGCCCGCATCCTCGCGCTCCCACCCGAAGGCCAGGCCCGGTTACGGAAAGCGATCCGTGCCGGAGCAGCGCGCGCCCCGCGAGAGCGATTTCGTCATGCTGCCCGAGCGTGAGCGGCACATCGCCGGTTACGTCGACGCGCTGTCCGAGGGTGCGGCGATGGACATCAAATCGCTGGCCCGGAGTCAGCCGCTGTACGGGCAGATGGCCGTCGGCAGCGCCTTGCGGGCCCTGGGCGTGGCCGGTCATCTGCGGCATGTCCGGTGCCTGAGTGGCGAGGACGGTCAGGTCCGCTGGGTCACCCGTACCTTCTGGTCGCGGGTCGCCCGTGACAACGAGTGGTGGGACGCCTTCCTCACCGCCGAGGAGCGCCGCTCCACGGCGGTGGAGGCCGCAGGGCCTGCCGCGCCCGGTGCGGGCGCCCCGGCCGAGGCGCCCGCGCCCCTGCGCGTACCGGCGCAGCCGCTCGTCACGACAGTGCCGCAGCAGCGCACCGCAGAGCCGGAGCCGCAGCCGCAGCAGGGGACCGAAGCGGCCGTGGACCGGCCCTCTCCTGCCTTCCTCGCCCTGGCCCAACTCGGTCGTACCGACTCCCGTCTGGCCCTCTCGGCAGCGGACTGTGCGGCACTGGAGCAGGCCGCCGCCGAGTGGCTCGCACGCGGTGTGGACGCCGACTACCTGACCCGCGCCCTCACCGCCGGGCTTCCCGCGTCCGTCGACTCGCCCTTCGGGTTCGTCCGCCGCCGCCTCCGCGACAAACTCCCGCCCCGCCTGCCCGCCGCAGCCCCGGCCGCGCCGGGAACTCCCGTACGCCGCTTGATGGTCGAGTGCACCGAGTGCGGCGTCCCAGGAGGGCCCGAAGCGTTCCGCGACGGCCTGTGCAGGCCCTGCCGCGAACCCGACCCGGCCTGACGGCGGCCCAACCGGCCGGGCCGCGCAGCGAGGGCCGGGCGTGCTGGGGGCAGCGCCACCCTGCGAAGCGGTCGAACGTGTCGAACATGCCGAGAACTGTCACTTTCGCGCCGAGGCGTGCCGTACACCTGGCCGCCGAGAGGACGCCCGGCTTCGGCCGGAACTGGGGACGGCTTCGTGTGTCCGGAGTCGGACCTGCGGCGGGGAAATTCGACCGGAGCCGCACCCATAGGCGAAATTTCGAGCAATCGAGGCCCACGGAGGCGTCATGGTGAGCACACTGGTCGTCCACCACGACGGAGGGCTGGAACCATGGCACTTGAGTTCCTTGGCAGCAGCAACACTTCGCAGGGCGGCGGTTGCCCTTCCTTCTACCGCGACACCGAAACGGGTGACATTGTCGTCCAGGGAAACAAACTCACGGACCCCGACAAGATCGGTCAGCTCCTCAAGGTGAAACCGGGCGAGGAGTTCGTCGTCGTACCGGCTGTCCTGTTCGAGTACCACGCTGCGAAGGTGACCGGTGCCTGACCTGGTCAGCGGTGAGGCGTTCCTCCGGCTCTTCAAGAACTTTGCGTACTCCGCGTTCCGCCTGGAAGTCCGTACCTCTTACGGTATCCCGGACGAGGACGAACCGTACCGGCGTTTCCTCGCAGGAGAGGATCCGGGGCTTGACTGGTTTGCCCCGTGGCTCGACCTCGTGCGGACGGAGACCGGGAAGGGCAAAGAGATCGAGCGGGTCAGAGTGATCGATGCCTCGCCGTCGGACTACCTGCGTTTCGAGCTGTGGGGGACACCCCACAACCTCGCGGCCGGTGAGGACATTCGTTACCTCGACCGGGAGCGGGCCGAGGCCGCTGGACTGCCGGATTACGACTTCTGGCTGTTCGACGCCCAGGCCGTGGCCCGGCTCCGGTTCGGCGAGCACGACCGGTTCCTGGGTGTCGTGCTCTCGGACGACCCCGAGGACGTCCTGCGCCACGCGCAGTGGCGCGAGGCGGCATGGCACCATGCGATCACCTTCGAGACGTACCGCAAGGAGCATGTGCCGCCTCCGTGAGCGACTACCAGACTTCCCGGATCGCACTCGGTGCGCGGCTTCGTGAGCTGCGCGTCGAGGGCGGGCTGACCGGCAAGTCGTTGGCGGCCCGGCTCGGGTGGCCGGCGTCGAAGGTCAGCAAGATCGAGACGGGCAAGCAGAGCCCGACCGGCAACGACGTGCGCGCCTGGGCGGACGTGCTTCACGTGCCGGAGACGATTGGCGAACTGACAGGGCGGCTGCGGTCTCTCGAAACGCACTACGCGGCGTGGCGCCGCCAGCTGGCAGCCGGAGTCCGGGCGCGTCAGGAAGCGTGGCAGGTGACGGAAGACGCGTCCGGCACGGTATGGAATTTCGAGTCCGCCGTGATTCCCGGCCTGCTGCAAACTGCCGAGTACGCACGCCACATGTTCATTCGCACGACGGCGCTCCACCGCACGGTGCAGGACATCGACGCCGGTGTGAACGCGCGCATGCAACGGCAGCAGGCTCTCTACGCGCCGGGCAGGACGTTTCACTTCATGGTCTGGGAACCGGCCTTGCACATGATCCTGTGCCCGCGGGATGTCATGGCCGGACAGTTGGACCGGCTCGCCGGGGTCTTCGGAATGTCGACCGTCCGCCTGGCCGTCGTCCCGCTCGGTGCGGCGCTGACCGTCGTACCCACCCACGGATTCTGGATCTTCGACGAGCAACTCGTCATGGTTGAGACGATCGGTGCGGAACTGCCCCTCACGGACGCTGCCGAGACTGGCTTGTACCGGACGGTATGGCGTGAGCTTCACCAGGTGGCCGTGACCGGGCGGGAGGCACACCGGCTCATAGCCCGTGCGCGGGCGTCCCTCGCCCCGATGTGAGCAACAGCGGGAACACTTGGGGGCACCTCGGAAATCCGGGGAAATCCGAGCACAGCACTGCAACAACTGCTCCTACGGTGCTGGTCATGGCCTTGCGGACACAAGACCCGGGCGCGGGCCGGCAGGCCTCGCGCGTCCCGGACCCGGTACTGATTCACCGAGAGCGTGCGGCCGGCGGACTCGCGCTCGTCCCAGCCGCCAGCGGCTTCGGAGCTTCGGCAGAGGTGCTCTGTTGACCGCCGCGGATGCTCCTCGGGAGCTTCCCCCGGTCGTGTCGCTGTCGGATGCCCAGCAGCGCGGCGTGTGCTGCGTGTTCTGCGGCATCGCGTTGTCCGCCGGAAGCGTCGTCGACCTCGGCCCCCGGGCGATCGACGTGTTCGGATCCACCGTTCACTGGTTCCCCCGTTCCTGTCGGAAGGACATGCCGACGTGACCCCCTGACGAAGACCGTCCGCTCGCGCGGCGACGAGGCGTACCGCGCACTCCTCGGCCACACCTGCGCGTGCGCCGCCTGCCGGTGGGCGCCGTGTTCGGTCGCGGTACGCCTCAACCGCGTGTGGCGGGAGGACCGGCGGTGATGTGTGACCGCTGCCAACAGCCCATGGCGCCCGGGGAGTCGAAGGCGTACGACATGCCCGGCGCGACCGGGCCCGGCATCACGATCCGTGTCCACGAGCGGCCGTGCTCGCTGCCCGCTTCGGCGAGGCCGACACCGTACCCGCGCGACCGGAAGCGCTGAACTCCCGCTCGTGGCCGCATCGCGCCTGCTGGGGCGGGTCCTGCACGTCGGCCCCGACGGGCAGCGCCTCACCTGGACGTGACCGCGGGCCGACAGCCCGTGGGGTGAACCGCCCGTCACGGACTCCCGAGTGGGCCCGCCCCGGCCTTTCCGGTGGTCGAGGGGTGGGCTGAGACGGGCAGGGGCGCTCATCCCGGCCATCCGGCCCCGTGCGGGAGTTCCTCAGCCTTCGGGGGTGTCCCGCCGGATGATCTCGCGGGCGAGCGCGGCGAGCTCCGGCAGGGCGGGGTGGCCGGGGGCGTCGCGCCGGGCGAGCAGGACCGGGACCGTGGGGGCGTCGACGAGCGGGCGGTAGGCGACCCCGGGGTGCGGGTGCATGCCGGCGGTGGACGCGGCGGACACCCCGACGCCGCGCCCCGCGGCGATGGCGGTCAGCCAGTCATCGGTGTTGGCGACCGTGAGGGTCGTGGCGGGCCGGGTGTCCGGCGGCCACAGGTCGACGGTGGTCGTGCCGGAGACGGTGTTGAGGACGACGGTGCTGCCCGCCAGATCGGCGAGAGTGAGCACGGCGTGCCCGGCGAGCGGTCCGTCGGCGGCGACGGCCGCCACCCGGTCCTCCTCGAAGAGCACCTCGGTGACGAGCCCCGGCGCCTCGACGGGCCCCCGCAGCAGCGCGGCGTCGACCTCGCCTCGGGTGAGCCCGGCGGTGCGGTCGTCGATCCGCAGCAGTTCGAGCGGGGTCTGCGGGTACCGCTCCTGCCAGCGGCGGAGCAGCGGGGTGGTGTACGGACCGAACGCGGACCAGGCGTGCCCGAGCCGCAGGGGCCAGTGGCGCAGGCCGCCGGGGTCGAGTGCCGCGTCGAACGCGGCGACCGCGGCGGCGGCCCTGTCCCGGAAGGCGACGCCCTCGGGGGTGAGGACGAGATGGTGGGTGGACCGGTCGACGAGCCGGATGCCGAGGCGCTGCTCCAGGGCGGCGAGCGTGCGGGAGACCGCCGGCTGGGTGAGGCGGAGGCGGGAGGCGGCGCGGGTGACGTTGCCCTCGTCGGCGACGGCGAGGAAGGCACGCAGATGGCGGACCTCGATGCCACGGCCGGAGCCGTGGCCCGGCCGGTTTCCGGCGTGGCCGTCATCGCTGCGTCCAAGGCTCATGCGCGGGGAGCATAACGGGAGCCCAGTAGGCATTTCACGCACCACGCGGAGGTACCTACCTTAAGAGGAGGTACCGCGCGACGAGAGTGCAGTATCTTCAATCGAGCAGTGCATTGAAATGCACCGTCGTGCAGGCAGCGTCGGGCTTCGGACTCGGGAGGAACACCGCAGGTGAACGACCAGCGCAGTGCAGCAGCGGCCGCGGCCACGGAGCAGGCCGCAGCCGTCGCGGTACCGGAGGCGGTGTCCGCCCTGGGCGGCGCGGCAGGTCCCGCACGCCCCGGGGGCCGGAGGGCGGCGCTCGCCCCGGTCGCGCTGGTGGTCGCGGGCGGCCTCTCCGTCCAGTTCGGCTCCGCGGTCGCGGTCCTGCTGATGCCCCGGGCCGGCGCACTCGGGGTCGTCACCCTGCGGCTGGCCGTCGCCGCGCTCGTCCTGATGGCCGTCTGCCGCCCGAAGGTGCGCGGCTACACGCGCGCCGACTGGGGCACGATCCTCGCGTTCGGGCTGGCCATGGCCGCCATGAACACACTCTTCTACCAGGCCGCCGACCGGATCCCGCTGGGCGCGGCCGTCACCCTGGAGGTGCTGGGTCCGCTCGCCCTCTCGGTGGTCGCCTCCCGCCGGCTGATCAACCTGGTGTGGGCGGGCCTCGCACTGGGCGGCGTGGTGCTGCTGAGCGGCGGGGGCTTCGACCGCCTCGATCCGGTGGGCGCCGCGTACGCACTGGGCGCGGGCGCCATGTGGGCGACGTACATCGTCTTCAGCGCCCGCACCGGCCGCCGCTTCCCCCAGGCGGACGGCCTGGCCCTGGCCCTGGTGGTCGCCGCGCTCCTGACCCTGCCCCTCGGCATCCTGGAGTCGGGCTCGAAACTGCTGGTCCCGTCCACGCTGGGGCTGGGCGCGGTGGTGGCGCTGCTGAGCTCGGTCCTTCCGTACACCCTCGAACTCATGGCACTGCGTCGTCTGCCCGCGCCCACCTTCGCGATCCTGATGAGCCTCGAACCCGCGATCGCGGCCACGGCCGGCTTCCTCATCCTCGACCAGGCCCTCTCCACGACGGACGCCCTGGCCATCGCGCTGGTCATCGGCGCGAGCATGGGGGCGGTGCGCAGCCAGGTGCGGGGCGGGAAGGGCCGCGACCAGACCTGACGGCCCGACCGCGCCCCGACCGCACTGGGCGACGACCCGCCCCGGACACGCGACGCGCCGACCCGTGTCCCGGGTCGGCCGGCCACTCGGCCGGGTAGCGGTCCGCCTCGTGCACGGTCGCCAGCGCGTCGACGTACGCCTGCATGTCGCCGTCGCGGCGGCGACGGATCTCTGTCCCACCCATGACCCGATCCTCACACGTCGCCGTGGAGCGTCCGAACGAGAGACCCTAGGGTTGCTCCTGATCCGAGGGGGAAGGGGCGGGGCACATGGCGACCTGGGGACTGGTCATGGAGACGACCGTGGGGGCGGGGGAGCGCAAGCACACGGAGGCATATGTGCTGGCGCACCTGGAGGGCACACGCGAAGACGCCCTGGTGGAGCTGGAGCGGCGGGCCCGGAACCATACGCCGGAGCACCCCTGGAGCCCGAAGCGCCGTCGGCTCTTCCGGGAGGGCGGCGGCTTCCTGCTGGTGATCGACGGCGCCTGGCAGTCCTTCAGTACCCGGTTCACGGTGGCCGAGCTGCTGGACGACAGCGCCGCACCGGCCCCGCCCGCGGCCGAACCGGAGCAGGCCGAACCGGAGCCGGCGGCACCGGAGCCCGCGACACCTGAGGCGACGGCACCCGAGCCGGAGGCCGCGGTGCCGCCGCCTCCGCCGTCGCCCTCATCGCCGCCGGTGGAGCGATACGCGGACGGGGTGCCGGTCCGGCCGGCCTGGCTGGGCCGCACCGATGTGCAGTGACGTCCCGCCAGGACCGTTCCGGTCCGGCACCCCGTCCGGCGGCCCGGCCGAGTCGAATCAGGCGAAGCGTGCCGCCAGCGCGGTCAGTCCGGTGCCGTACGTGCCGTCGCCGAAGACCGACTCGACCTGAGGAACCACGTCGTCAGCGCTTTCGTACGTCGCGCTCCACCGCACCTCGGCGCCGTCGGCGTGCGGCTGGACGGCGAGCGTCGCCACGTAGTCGCTGATGGCCAGCATGGGGTCGATGACGGTGTAGGTGTACGCGTACGTCCCGGCGTCGAGCGCGAGGAGCCGCTCGCGGGCCAGGACCTTGCCGTCGATCGCGAACACCCGGACGGCGCCGGGGCGTTCGGGGCTCATGCCGTCCTCGATCGTCGAGGGTGGGACCTGGGGGTGCCAGTCGGCGAGGCCGCCGAAGTCACCGATGACCCGCCACACCTCGTCGGGGGTGGCGGTGATGACTGCTGAGCGCTGAAGCGTGTGCATGGGGGCTCTTCTCGGTTGGTGACGTCACCAGGTGCGGTCGCCGCGCAGGACGGCGTCCGCTCCGCCGTCGATGAAGACGACCTGGCCGGTGACGTGGGAGTTCTCGGGGGATGCCAGCCAGGCCAGCAGAGGGGCGACCTGTTCCGCGTGGGCGTGCCCGTGCAGGGGCATCGGCACGCTGTCGTCGACGAGCTTGCGACCCTCGGCCTCGCCGAGGAGCCCCTGCGTCATCGGGGTGACGATGGTGCCCGGACCGATGGCGTTGAGCGGGATACCCGCACCGGCCCAGTCGTCGCCGGGCGCGGTGCGCCGGACCCAGCGGGCGATGGCCGCCTTGGAGGAGGCGTAGACGAGGTGCCCCTCGCCACGGTCGACGGCGGCCTGCGCGGCGGCGGTGGCCGCGGCCTCGTCCCCCGCGAGCGCCGCGTCCACGATTGCGGCGTCGTTCGGATGCACCGAGGCGACCGAGGAGATGACCACGGCGCGCGGGTCGGTACCGGCGGCCAGCAGCGGACGCAGCCCTTCGAGGGTGGCGACCGCGCCGAAGTAGTTGACCTTGACGGTCAGCGGGTCGAAGTGCGCGAGTCCGGCGCACGCGATGACGGCGTCCAGCCGCCCGCCGGTCAGCTCGGTGGCTTGGTCGACGAGCCCCGCACGGCCCTCGGCCGTGGACAGGTCGGCCGAGATCTCGACGCCCTTCAGGTCGGCGCCGATGACGGTGTGGCCCTGGGCGCGGAGATGGGCGCTGGTGGCTTTGCCGATACCGGAGGCTCCTCCGGTGACGAGGTACGTACGGCTCATGGTCTGCTCCTTTGCTGACTTCGCCAGCGTACGCCTGGTTGGCACAATGTGCCATAAAGCTTGTTTGTGACATACTGAAGTGCGGCAACGTGCGGAAATCCGAGGCGCGGAGGGTGATCGTGGCGATGACGGGCGGACGGCCCCCCTCACTGACCGAACGGCGACGCGAGGCCACTCGGCTGGAGATCGCCGAGGCCGCGGCGGAGTTGTTCTCCGGGCGGGGCTATGAAGCGACGACGGTCGAGGCCATCGCGCAGGCCGCCGGGGTCTCGCTGCGCACCTTCTACCGGTACTGCCCGGCCAAGGAGGACGCGCTGACGCCCCTTCTCGTGGCAGGTGTCGTCGATCTCGTCGACGAGTTGGCGGCGCGGCCCGAGGACGAGCCCTTGGGGGCGGCGGTCGCAGCCGCCTTCGTCGCGACGACCATCGACCGTCGCCACGCGGGCACCGGCCGGACCCGTCGGCTGATCCGGGTGATGAGCATGGTTCCGGCCATCCGGATGCGCTGGCTGGCGGCAGGCCGGGAGATGCGGGACCGGCTGCTGCCGGTCCTGGCGGCCCGCACGGGGAACGCCGCGGACAGCCTGGAGGTCCGGCTGCTGGCGACCGTGGTGATCGACGCGGTGACGGTCGCGCTGGAGCACTGGGCCGAGCAGGACGCCGGAGACCTCGCCGAGGCGACGGCCCAGGCACTGGCGTTCCTGAGGATCGACGACATCTGATGCCTCCGGTGCCACCGGTTGAGGCGTGGGACGACCCGGTCGTCGCCTCCGGTGCCACCGCTTGAGGCGTGGGACGCCCTGGATTCCGCCAGTGCCACCGGTTCAGCCACGGGACGACCCGGTGGTGACGGGTGGTGACCCGGTCGCGGCATGGTCGCGGCACGGTTCTGGCGTGCGGCGGCCTGCCGGTGGCTCGTGGTGGAGCGGCTGACCCCGTCCTCAGGGCGTGGCGTCGGTGATCGCGCAGGCCAGGTAGAGATCGACCCGGTCCCGGGCGCGGGACAGATCGCGGCCGGTGAGCTGTTCGATGCGGCCGATCCGGTAGTGCAGGGTGCTGACGTGTACGTGCAGTTCGGCGGCGGTGGTGCGCCAGGCACCGTTGTGTTCCAGGAACACCGAAAGCGTGCGCAGGAGTTCGGTGCCGTGGGCGTGGTCGTACGCCTGGAGCGCGCCGAGGAGGCGTTTGCGGAACGCGCGTCGCACCTCGGCGGGTGCTCCGGCGAGCAGCAGCAGGTGCGAGTCGAGTTCGCGTGCCGTGACGAGGGAGACCCGCTCGGGGCGGAGTTCTGCCAGGCGGCCCGCATGCCGGGCTTCCTCCAGCGCGCGGGCGACTTCTTCCGGTGCGGTCACGGTTCCGCTCAGGCCGAAGGCGATCGTGCCGCCCTGTGCCGCGCCGGACATGGCGGTGAAGCGGTCGCGCAGCAGCCGGGCCACCTGGAGGTCGTCCCGGATCTCGTCGCCGAGTGAGGCGATGACGGTGAGGCCCGCGCTGTCTCCCGCGACGATGGTGCGGGAGAGGGGATCGTGATCGAGGGTGCTCTCCACCAGGTCGGCTGCGAGGTCCCAGGGCCTGAGGGCTCCTCTGCTGGTGGCCGTGAGGACGATGAGGGGGCGGTCGGCCGGGATGCCCGCGGTGCGCAGCCGGGTTCCGAGTGTCGCCGCGGGGGCTCCGGTCTCGACCAGGTGGACCAGCTCGGCGAAGAAGTGCTGCTCGGTGCGGCGCCGCTCGTCACGCCGGGCACCGCTGAGGGCCAGCAGTTCCGCGGTCTGGGCCGCCGTTTCCAGGGCTTCGGGGCCGGTGAGCGGGCCCTGGATGACGAGGTGACCGCTGCCGCTGCCGCGTCTGCCGATCGGCAGGACGGTATACAGGCTGTCCGGCTCCGGAGCGAGAGTGGCGGGAAAGCGGTCCGCCGCCAGGGCCGCGGCGCTGAGCGCGGCGCGGACCTGTACGGGCAGGGCGCCGGAGGGGCCGGCGAGCAGCCGTCCGGCGGGCGAGAGGGCCCAGCAGTCGCAGCCGAGCTCCGCGGCGAGCATCGCGGTCAGCCCGCCGAGGTCGGCCCCGTCGATGAGGGCCTGGACGAGCCGGCGATGGCGGCCGAGGATTTCGCCGAGCTCCTGGCCCCGTTCGCGGTTGATGCGCTCGATGACGGTGCGGGAGAGCGTGCCGTAGGACACCTCGGGCGGGGCCGCGAACAGCGGAAGGCCGTACCGGGCGCAGGCGCTGACCAGGGCGGGCGGCACCTCACCGAGCAGCAGGTCGCCCGCCACGACGGCGGCCGCCCCGCCCGCCGCCAGGGAGGCGGCGAAGACCTCGCAGTCCTCGGGGGCCCGGTACCAGGCCTCGCTGGTCAGCACGAGTTCGCCGCCGGTCAGGAACGGCTCGGGCTCCAGCAGGTCGGTGGCGTACACCCAGCGCAGCTTGCGCCCGAGCGCGTCGGCGTCCCCCACGAGCAGTTCGAGCCGTGGGCCCGGCATGTCCAGCAGATCCGAGACCCGCATCCGCTTCCTCTCGGCCGATTCAAACGATCGTACGAGAGCGGAGCTCGTTTCGGCCAGGGTTTCCCACGCTCGTAGCCTGCCTCGTCGCCCGTGTCCGCTGGTCTACTTCCGGTGCTGCAGCAATCCCGACACCTGTCCGGACACCCATCCGGACAGCCTGAATCCGATGATCGATGGAATGGGGCTCTCATGGCCCAGCACGGACGCATCACCCGTACCATCCGCGCCGCCACCGCTGTCGAGACGTCCGGGGTCGAACCGATCCCGGACGCCGAACGCACGGGCGGTTCCGGCGCCTCGTTCACGCTCTGGTTCAGTTCCAACGTCCAGTTCTCCAGCCTCAGCAGCGGTCTGCTCGCCACCGCCGCCTTCGGGCTGGGATGGCTGCAGGCACTCGCGGCGATCACGCTCGGCAGCGCGATCGGCGCCGCCGCGATCGGCGTCATGTCCACCTTCGGCCCCCGGGCCGGCGTGGGGCTGCTCGTCCAGTCCCGCATCCCGCTCGGCCGCTACGGCAGCGCGGTCCCCGCGGTACTGGTCTTCTTCAAGGCATGCGCATGGTTCGCCGTGAACTCGGTGCTGGGCTCGTTCGCCCTGCAGTCCCTGCTAGGGACCGGATTCGGCCTCGCCTTCGCCATAGTGACGATCAGTCAGGTCGTCATCGCGCTGCTCGGTTACCGCTTCATCCACCTGGTTCAGAAGGCGATGGCGATCGTCCTGCCGCTGCTCTTCGTCGGCGTCTCCGTCTACGGCTTCGCCAAGAGCGACCTGGGCTCGTCCTTCGACGCGGGCAAGGCGGGGCCGCTCGGCTTCGCGGGAGCGTTCGCGCTGACGGTCGCCGTCCAGGCGGCCCGCTCGCTCAGTTTCTCCTCGTACGCGGCGGACTACACCCGTTACATGCCGCGCGACACCCCCGCGGGCAAGCTCTTCCGCAACGCCTTCGGCGGCGCACTGCTCGGCTCGGTGTGGATCGCCGGTCTCGGCGCCGCGATCGGCACGCTGGCCTTCGTCGGCACCCCCACCGACCTCGTCAACAACGTCCTGCCGTCCGCGCTCGGCGCCCTGACCATGTTGGCGCTCGGCGTCTCCACCATCACCTCCAGCTGTCTGGACTGCTACTCCGGTGCGATGGCCTGGCTGATGGTGGGGGTCAAGATGGCCCGCTGGCAGGCCGTCCTGGTCGTCGGATCGATCGGCGCGGCCATCGGCTGGGCGGCGGGGCAGGGCAATTACTGGGAGTCCTTCCAGAACTTCCTGATCCTGCTCGGCAACTGGATCGCCCCCTGGATCGCGGTCATGCTCGTACAGCGCTTCGCCGCCGCCCCCACGGACGGTGAACCACCCCGCTTCGGGGCGGGCTTCGCGTCCTGGCTGCTCGGCATCGCCGCCGCGGTCCCCTTCATGAGCCAGCCCGGTGTCTTCACCGGGCCCCTCGCCCGGAGCCACCCGGCCCTGGGCCCCTACGCCGCGGCCGTCGCCTTCGCCACCGCCGGGCTCGTCCATCTCCTGCTCGTACGGATCACGCTCTCGCGCACCTCCCGTACGGACAGGTCCGTCAGCTCCACCCCCGACTCCGAGGAGATCACCGCATGACCCCCGTCCAGGCCCCCGCCGCCACCACCGCCGACGTGGCACATCTGCACACCGCCGTCGCCGTCGCCCGCCGCTCCCGCGACGGCGGCAACCATCCCTTCGGCGCGCTGCTCGCCGGCCCCGACGGCGCGGTCCTGCTGGAGGCGGAGAACACCGTCACCACCGGGCGCGACGCGACCGGTCACGCCGAGACCAACCTGGTGCGCCTGTCCACCGCCAAGTACGACGCGGACTTCCTGCGCACCTGCACCCTCTACACCAGCACCGAGCCCTGCGCGATGTGCTCCGGGGCCATCTACTGGTCCAACATCGGCCGCGTCGTCTACGCCCTCGGCGAGGACGAACTCCTCGCCATGACCGGCGCGAACGAGGAGAACCCGACCATGACCCTGCCCTGCCGCGAGGTCTTCGAGGCCGGCCAGCGCGAGCTGCCGGTCGTCGGACCGGTCGACATCGACGACGCCCGCCGGGTCCACGAGGGCTTCTGGAACTGATCCGGAATCGCCGTACGAGCACCCTCCCGGGAGAGGTCAGGGACTCCCGGGAGGGTTCGGTGTCCGGACGCCCGTCCCGTCCGGACACCGCCGGGGCGGCTGTGCGACGGGGGCCGGTGCTGTGACCGGGGCGCACGGGCCGGGCAGCGGGATCACCGGTTCGAACTCGCCCCGGACGGCGCGGGGTTGCCGCCGGACGCGGTGGGCGCGCAGCCTGCCGGCGCTCCGATGCCGGGGCGGAAAACAATGCAAGCATGCTTGCTTGTTTATGGGACCGCTGCCATGCTCCTGGGCACACCGCCTTGCCCCGAGGGGAGCGCACCGTGCCCGATGTCGCAGCCGTGATCGACGATCTGCGCGAAGAGAGCCAGGAACTCGACGTACTCGTACGGGAGTTGAGTGCCGGGCAGTGGGCCGCGCCGACCCCCGCCCCCGGCTGGAGCATCGCGCACCAGATCGCCCATCTCACCTGGACCGACGAGGTCGCCCTGCTGGCCGCGACCGACGCGGACGCCTTCGCCCGGGAGGCCGCCAAGGCGATGGAGGCCCCCGAGACCTTTGTCGACCGGGGGGCCGAGGAGCTGGCCGTGCTGGATCCGGCGGCGCTCCTCGCGCGGTGGCGGGGCGGGCGGGAGCGGCTTGAGGCGGTGCTGCGGGACGCACCGGCCGGGACCCGTATCCCCTGGTACGGGCCGCCGATGAGCGTCGCCTCCATGGCGACCGCCCGGATCATGGAGACCTGGGCGCACGGCCAGGACGTCGCCGACGCCCTCGGGGTCACCCGGACCCCCACCGCCCGGCTGCGGCACGTCGCCCGGATCGGGGTGCGGGCCAGGAACTACGCCTACCTGGTACGGGGCATCGAGGCGCCCGAAGAGGAGTTCCGGGTCGAACTGGAAGCGCCTGACGGGGAGTTGATCGTTTTCGGCGCCGAAGACGCGTCACAGCGCGTCGGCGGACCACTGCTCGACTTCTGTCTCCTCGTCACCCGGCGCGCCCACCGCGACGACCTGGCCGTCCGGGCCACCGGACCCGATGCCGACCGGTGGCTCGACATCGCCCAGGCGTTCGCCGGGCCGCCCGGCCCCGGCCGCTCGCCCCGGGGAGGCGGGAAGTGACCGGGCGGGTGCTGCGGATCGGCAACGCCTCCGGGTTCTACGGAGACCGCTTCGACGCCGTGCGCGAGATGCTCACCGGTGGGCCGTTGGACGTCCTCACCGGCGACTACCTCGCCGAGCTGACCATGCTCATCCTCGGCCGGAGCAGGCTCAAGGACCCCGCGCGCGGGTACGCCACCACCTTCCTGCGCCAGCTCGAAGAGGGCCTCGGGCTCGCCCACGAGCGCGGGGTGCGGATCGTGACCAATGCCGGAGGGCTCAATCCGGCCGGACTCGCCGACGCGGTGCGGGAGTTGGCGCGGAAGGTCGGCGTGCCCGTACGCGTCGCCCATGTGGAGGGCGACCGTCTCCCCGTACCCGAGGGGTTCCTCACCGCCAACGCCTATCTCGGCGGCGCCGGGATCGCCGCCTGTCTGACCGCGGGCGCCGATGTCGTCGTCACCGGGCGAGTCACCGACGCCGCCCTCGTCACCGGACCCGCCGCCGCCCACTTCGGCTGGGGCCCCGACGACCACGACGCGCTCGCCGGGGCCGTCGTCGCCGGACATGTACTGGAGTGCGGGACCCAGGCCACCGGGGGGAACTACTCGTTCTTCCGCGCGCACGACGTGCGTCGGCCCGGCTTCCCCGTCGCCGAGATCCATGCCGACGGTTCGTCCGTCATCACCAAGCACGACCGCACGGGCGGAGTCGTCGATGTCGGCACCGTCACCGCCCAGTTGCTGTACGAGACCGGCGGGGCCCGGTACGCCGGTCCGGACGTCACCGCCCGGCTCGACACCGTGACGCTGACCCAGGACGGCCCCGACCGGGTCCGGATCTCCGGCGTGCGCGGCGAGGCCCCGCCGCCCACGCTCAAGGCCGGCCTCAACCGGATCGGCGGCTGGCGCAACGAGGTCGTCTTCGTGCTCACCGGGCTCGACATCGACGCCAAGGCGCGGCTGGTGCAGGACCAGTTCGCGGACGCCTTCGCCCGATCCGGCAGCCAACCCGGCGAAGTGAGGTGGGAGTTGGCGCGGACCGACCGGGCCGACGCCGCCACCGAGGAGACCGCGAGCGCGCTGCTCCGGCTCGTCGTCCGGGACCAGGACCCCGAGACCGTGGGACGGGCGGTCTCCGGCGCCGCGATCGAGCTCGCGCTCGCCGGCTACCCGGGCTTCCACGTCACCGCCCCGCCCGGCAAGGGCGCCCCGTACGGGGTGTTCGAGGCGCGCCAGGTACCGGCCGCCGAGGTCCCGCATGTCGCCGTACTCCCGGACGGGCGGCGGGTGCGGCAGGAACCCCCCGCGCACACGCGACTCCTCCAGGACGTCGGGGAGCCGCGCCTGCCCGAACCGCTGCCGCCGTCCGCCGGTCCCACCCGGACCGCCCCGCTCGGCCGGGTCGCAGGTGCCCGCAGCGGGGACAAGGGCGGGGACGCCAACGTGGGGGTGTGGGCCGTGGACGACGAAGCCTGGCGGTGGCTGGCCCATGAACTGACCGTGCAGCGGTTCCAGGAGCTGCTGCCGGAGACCGCCCCCCTCACCGTCGTACGCCATGTCCTGCCGAACCTCCGCGCCCTGAACTTCGTCGTCCACGGGCTGCTCGGCGAGGGGGTCGCCGCCCAGCACCGGTTCGATCCGCAGGCCAAGGCGGTGGGGGAGTGGCTGCGCTCCCGGCACCTGCCCATCCCCGTGACGCTGCTGGAAGCCGTCCACGCACCGGAGGTGAACGCATGACCGTCCTGCCCACCGGGCTCGACACCGCGGGACCCGAGTACGCCGCGAACCGCGCGGCCATGCTGGCGAAACTCGACGAACTGGCCGTCGAGCACACCAGGGCGCAGGCGGGCGGCGGGGAGAAGTACGTCGCGCGGCACCGCTCGCGCGGCAAGCTCCTCGCCCGCGAGCGGATCGAGCTCCTGGTCGACGAGGACACCCCGTTCCTCGAACTGTCGCCGCTCGCCGCCTGGGGCAGCGACTATGCGGTCGGCGCCTCACTCGTCACCGGGATCGGGGTGGTGTCGGGCGTGGAGTGCCTGATCACCGCCAACGACCCGACCGTACGCGGCGGCGCCTCCAACCCCTGGACCCTGAAGAAGGCCCTGCGGGCGAACGAGATCGCCTTCGCCAACCGGCTGCCCTGCATCAGCCTCGTCGAGTCGGGCGGCGCCGATCTGCCGTCGCAGAAGGAGATCTTCATCCCGGGCGGGGCACTGTTCCGCGACATCACCCGGCTGTCGGCGGCCGGCATCCCGACCGTGGCCGTCGTCTTCGGGAACTCGACCGCCGGCGGGGCGTACGTCCCCGGCATGTCCGACCACACCGTCATGATCAAGGAACGGTCCAAGGTCTTCCTCGGCGGACCGCCCCTGGTGAAGATGGCGACCGGCGAGGAGAGCGACGACGAATCGCTCGGCGGCGCCGAGATGCACGCCCGCACCTCCGGGCTCGCCGACCACTTCGCCGTCGACGAGCAGGACGCGCTGCGCCAGGCCCGCCGGATCGTCGCCCGCCTCAACTGGCGCAAGGCGCACCCCGATCCGGGCCCCGCCGAACCGCCGAAGTACGACGAGGACGAGCTGATCGGCATCGTGCCCGGCGATCTGAAGGTGCCCTTCGACCCGCGCGAGGTCATCGCGCGGCTCGTCGACGGCTCCGACTTCGACGCGTTCAAGCCGCTGTACGGGACCAGCCTGGTGACCGGGTGGGCGAGGCTTCACGGCTATCCCGTCGGCATCGTCGCCAACGCGCAAGGGGTGCTGTTCAGCGAGGAGTCGCAGAAGGCCACCCAGTTCATCCAGCTCGCCGACCAGCGCGACATCCCGCTGCTCTTCCTGCACAACACCACCGGCTACATGGTCGGCAAGGAGTACGAACAGGGCGGCATCATCAAACACGGCGCGATGATGATCAACGCGGTGTCGAACTCCAGGGTCCCGCACCTGTCCGTGCTGATGGGCGCCTCGTACGGGGCCGGGCACTACGGCATGTGCGGACGGGCGTACGACCCGCGCTTCCTCTTCGCCTGGCCCAGCAGCAAGTCCGCCGTCATGGGGCCGCAACAGCTCGCCGGGGTGCTGTCCATCGTCGCCCGCGCCTCCGCCGCCGCCAAGGGACGGCCCTACGACGATGACGCGGACGCCGGGCTGCGCGCCATGGTCGAGCAGCAGATCGAGTCCGAGTCGCTGCCGATGTTCCTGTCCGGCCGGCTGTACGACGACGGGGTCATCGACCCGCGCGACACCAGGACCGTCCTCGGGATGTGCCTGTCCGCGATCCACACCGCCCCGGTCGAAGGCGCCCGCGGCGGCTTCGGAATCTTCCGGATGTGAGGCCACAGATGACAGGGACGAATCGGATGGCCGGGAGGCCCGCGTTGATCTCCACGCTGCTCGTCGCCAACCGGGGCGAGATCGCCTGCCGGATCTTCCGCACCTGCCGTGCGCTGGGCATCGCCACCGTCGCCGTGTACTCCGACGCGGACACCGACGCGCTCCACGTGCGGGAGGCGGACTCCGCCGTACGGCTGCCGGGCGCCGCCCCGTCCGACACCTATCTGCGCGGCGATCTCGTCGTGTCCGCCGCGCTCGCGGCCGGCGCCGATGCCGTCCACCCCGGGTACGGATTCCTCTCGGAGAACGCCGGATTCGCCCAGGCCGTGCAGGACGCCGGACTCGTCTGGGTGGGGCCGCCGGTCAAGGCCATCGAGCTGATGGCGTCCAAGACCCGCGCCAAGGAACTGATGGCGGCGGCCGGGGTGCCGCTGTTCGCACCCCTCGACACGGCGAGGGCCACCGCCGACGACCTGCCGCTGCTGCTGAAGGCGGCGGCCGGCGGGGGCGGGCGGGGGATGCGGATCGTACGCGAACTGAGCGATCTTGCGGGCGAGTTGACGGCGGCTTCCGCCGAGGCCGCCGCCGCGTTCGGGGACGGCGAGGTCTTCGCGGAGCCGTACGTGGAGCGCGGCCGGCACGTCGAGGTCCAGGTCATGGCCGACGAGCACGGCGGGATCTGGGCGCTCGGCACCCGCGACTGCTCACTCCAGCGACGCCACCAGAAGGTCGTCGAGGAGGCCCCCGCACCCGGACTCGACGACGCGCTGCGGACCCGGCTGCACGAAGCCGCCGTGGCCGCCGCCCGCGCGGTCGGCTACCGGGGCGCGGGCACCGTCGAGTTCCTGCTCGCCGCCGACGGACGCCCGTACTTCCTGGAGATGAACACCCGCCTCCAGGTCGAACACCCCGTCACCGAAGCGGTCTTCGGGATCGATCTGGTGGCCCTGCAACTGCGCGTCGCCGAGGGCGAACCGCTGCCCGCCGCCGCGCCCCCCGAACCGCGGGGGCATGCCGTCGAGGCCCGGCTCTACGCCGAGGATCCCACCCGCGACTGGCAGCCGCAGACCGGAGCACTGCTCACCCTGGAGGTGCCGGACGAACCCGGACTGCGCCTCGACACCGGATACACCGGCGGCGACACCATCGGCGTCCACTACGACCCGATGCTCGCGAAGGTCATCGCCCACGCCCCCACCCGCGCCGAGGCCGTGCGCCTCCTCGCCCGTGCCCTGGAACGCGCCCGCGTCCACGGCCCGGTCACCAACCGCGACCTGCTCGTACGGTCCCTGCGTCACCCCGACTTCCGCGCCGCCCGCCTCGACACCGGCTTCTACGACCGTCACCTGGACACCCTCACTCCGGCCCCGGACGGAACGGAGCTGCGCCTCGCCGCCCTGGCCGCCGCCCTCGCCGACGCCGCCGGCCGGCAGCACGGCCCCGGTCCCGGCCCCACCCGCCTCGGGGCCTGGCGCAACATCTCCTCGCAGCCCCGGGTCAAGCGCTACCGAGCCGAACCCGACGGCACCGAACTCCAGGCCGCGTACCGCACCACACGCACCGGCCCCGTCCCCGAAACCGGAGAACGGGTCGTCACCGCCCGCCCCGATCACGTCACCCTCGAAACCGGCCCCCTCACCCGCCACTTCGCCCTCACCGTCCACGGCGACACGACCTATGTGGACACCGCCACCGGCTCGTACACCCTCACCGCCCTGCCCCGCTTCACCGACCCCACCGACCGGGCCGAACCCGGCTCCCTGCTCGCCCCCATGCCCGGCACCGTCGTCCGCGTCGCGGACGGACTCGCGGCCGGGGCGACGGTGGAAGCGGGAGCACCCCTGATCTGGCTGGAGGCGATGAAGATGGAACACCGCATCCTCGCCCCCGCCTCCGGCGTCCTCACCGCCCTGCACGCGACCCCCGGCCTTCAGGTGGAGGTCGGCACCCTGCTCGCCGTCGTCACCGAACCCGCGGACGCCGTCCCCGACGCCACTGACGCCGTCACCGCTCTCCCGGACGCCGTCCCCGACGCCGTCACCGCTCTCCCCGACGCCGTCCCCGACGCCGCGGACTGTGCCACCGAACCCGCAGACCCTGAGGAGAACGCATGAGCACCGTCCTCGAAACCGAAGAGCACCAGGCCCTGCGCGCCGCCGTCGCCGCCCTCGGAAAGCGCTACGGGCGGGAGTACATGACCTCCGTCGTGCGCGACGGGGCCCACCCGCGCGAGCTGTGGGCCGAAGCCGCCAAGCTCGGCTACCTCGGCGTGAACCTCCCCGAGGAGTACGGCGGCGGAGGCGGCGGAATGGCCGAACTCTCCATCGTCCTGGAGGAACTGGGCGCGGCCGGCAGCCCGCTGCTGATGATGGTCGTCTCCCCGGCGATCTGCGGCACCGTCATCGCCCGCTTCGGCACCGACGCCCAGCAGCGGCACTGGCTCCCCGGCCTCGCCGACGGCAGCCTGACCATGGCCTTCGGCATCACCGAACCCGACGCGGGCTCCAACTCCCACCGCATCACCACCACCGCCCGCAAGGACGGCGAGGACTGGCTGCTCACCGGTCGCAAGGTCTTCGTCTCCGGGGTCGACATCGCCGACGCCACCCTCGTCGTCGGCCGCACCGAGGACGCCAGGTCCGGCAGGCTCAAGCCCTGCCTCTTCATCGTCCCGCGTGACGCCCCCGGCTTCGGGCGCTCGCGGATCGACATGGAACTCCAGGCCCCGGAGAAGCAGTTCGAGCTCGTCCTCGACGACGTACGGCTGCCCGCGGACGCCCTGGTCGGCGAAGAGGACGCCGGACTGCTCCAGCTCTTCGCCGGGCTCAACCCCGAACGCATCATGACCGCCGCGTTCGGGATCGGCATGGGCCGCTACGCGCTCGCCCGCGCCGTCGAGTACGCGAAGACCCGCCAGGTGTGGAAGGAGCCCATCGGCTCCCACCAGGCCATCGCCCACCCCCTCGCCCAGGCCCACATCGAACTGGAACTGGCCCGGCTGATGATGCAGAAGGCCGCCCGGCTGTACGACGAGGGCGACGACATCGGAGCCGGCGAGGCCGCCAACATGGCGAAGTACGCGGCGGGCGAAGCCTGCGTCAAAGCCGTCGACCAGGCCGTGCACACCCTCGGCGGCAACGGACTCACCCGCGAATACGGCCTTGCGTCCCTGATCACGGCGGCCCGCGTCGCCCGGATCGCCCCCGTCAGCCGGGAAATGATCCTGAACTACGTGTCCCACCAGTCCCTGGGCCTCCCCAAGTCGTACTGACACCGGACAGTCTGTTCCTCCACGACGCGGCCCCGGGGGCGGCTCCCCGCCGCGGCCCGTCGCCTCTCCCGCCGCTTCGACCGCCGCTTCGAAGGGACCCCACGCCATGGTGCATGTGTTCCACAGCGACTACCCGTCCGTCCGGACACTCGACGAACCCATCCATGACGCGGTCCTCGGGAAGGCCACCGCCGCCCACGGCGACACGGTCGCCCTGATCGACGGGACGGACGACAGCTCCACCCTCACCTACCGGCAGCTCGACTCCTTCCACCGGAAGACAGCCGCGGCCCTCGCCGAAGCCGGCGTGCGCAAGGGCGACGTACTGGCCCTGCACAGCCCCAACACCATCGCCTACCCGGCGGTCTTCTTCGGGGCGACACGGGCCGGCGCCACCGTCACCACCGTCCATCCACTGGCCACGGCGGAGGAGTTCGCCAAACAGCTCCGCGACTCCTGCGCCCGCTGGATCGTCACCGTCTCCCCACTCCTAGAAACGGCCCGCGCGGCCGCCGAACTCGTCGGCGGCATCGAGGAGATCTTCGTCTGCGACCGGGCGGAGGGCCACACCTCCGTACTCGACATGCTCGCCACCACCGCCCCCGAACCCCGTGTCACCGTCGACCCGGCCGAGGACGTCGCCGCCCTGCCGTACTCCTCCGGCACCACCGGAACCCCCAAGGGCGTCATGCTCACCCACCGCTCCATGGCCACCAACCTGGAGCAGCTACGCCCCTTCATCCCCATGGGCCCCGGCGACCGCATCCTGGCCGTGCTCCCCTTTTTTCACATCTATGGGCTGACCGCCCTGATGAACGCCCCGCTGCGGATGGGCGCCACCGTCGTCGTACTGCCGCGCTTCGACCTCGCGCAGTTCCTCGCCGCGATCGAGAAGCACCGGATCAGCGGCCTGTACGTCGCCCCGCCGATCGTCCTCGCACTGGCCAAGCACCCGTCCGTCACCCAGTACGACCTCACCTCGCTGGAGTACGTCGTCAGCGCCGCCGCCCCGCTCGACGCATCACTCGCCGCCGCCTGCTCGAAGCGCCTGGGACTGCCGCCCGTGCGCCAGGCGTACGGCATGACGGAACTCTCGCCCGGCACCCACGTCGTCCCGCTCGCCGCCTCGAACCCGCCGCCCGGCGCGGTGGGCCGACTGCTGCCCAGCACCGAGATGCGGATCGCCTCGCTCGACCGCGCCGGCGAGGACGCCCCGACCGGCACCGACGGCGAGATCCTGATCCGCGGACCGCAGGTGATGAAGGGCTACCTCGGCCGCCCAGAGGCCACCGCCGAGATGATCGACGCCGACGGCTGGGTACACACCGGCGACATCGGACGCGTCGACGCGGACGGCTGGCTGTTCGTCGTCGACCGGGTGAAGGAACTGATCAAGTACAAGGGCTACCAGGTCGCTCCCGCCGAACTCGAAGCGCTGCTGCTCGGCCACGAAGCGATCGCGGACGCCGCCGTCATCGGGGTGTACGACGCCGAGGGCAACGAGGTTCCCAAGGCCTGTCTGGTCCGCCGGCCCTCCGCGGCGGGCGACGGCCTCACGGCGGACGGCGTCATGGCGTACGTCGCCGAGCGCGTCGCCCCGTACAAGAAGATCCGGCAGGTCGAGTTCGTCGACGCGGTGCCGCGCGCGACCTCGGGGAAGATCCTGCGACGCGAACTGCGCGACAGGGAGAAGCCCCGGGGGACGACCGGCTGAAGGCCGGCCGAGAAACCCGGGGGACGATGCGCCGACCGTCGTCCCGGAAGCCCCGCGAGAAGGAGACCCGCACATGACACCGCTCGCCGGCCCCACCCACGACCGGGGCATCACCACCCTCACCCTCGACTCGCCGGCCAACCGCAACGCCCTCTCCGCGCGCCTGGTCGGCGAGCTCTCCGCCGCCCTGGACGCCTGCGCGGCCGACGACACCGTGCGGGCCGTCGTCCTCACCCACACCGGCAACACGTTCTGCGCGGGCGCGGACCTGACCGGACCGCCCGACCCGGCGGCCTTCGTCGCCCTGATGCGGCAGATCGTCGCACTGCCCAAGCCCGTCGTCGCCCGGGTCACCGGCCACGTACGGGCCGGCGGCCTCGGGCTGCTCAGCGCCTGCGACATCTCCGTGGCAGGCCCCGACGCCTCCTTCGCCCTCACCGAGTCCCGGCTCGGCCTCGCCCCCGCCGTCATCTCCCTGCCGCTGCTGCCCCGCACCGACCCGCGCGCCGCCGCCCGCTACTACCTCACCGGTGAACGCTTCGACGCGGCCGAAGCGGCCCGGATCTCCCTGATCACGCTCGCCGTCGGGTCCGCCGAGAACATCGACCAGGCGCTCGCCCCCGTACTGGACGGACTGCGCAGGGCCTCACCACAGGGGCTGGCGGAATCGAAGGAGCTGGTCACAGCTACTGTGCGGATGAGTTTCGACCAGTACGCCGAAGACCTCATCGCCCGCTCGGCGGCACTCTTCGCCTCCGCCGAGGCACGGGAGGGGATGACGGCCTTCCTCGAACGACGGGACCCCGCATGGGTGTTGTGACGCCCTCCACCGACCGGACCCCCAAGCAGGACCGCAGCCGCGCCACGCGCCGACGGCTCCTCGAAGCCGCGGTAGCCTGCCTCGCCGAACACGGCTGGGCGGGCTCCACCGTCTCCGTCGTCGCCGAACGCGCGGGCGTCTCGCGCGGTGCCGCCCAGCACCACTTCCCGACCCGCGAGGACCTGTTCACCGCAGCCGTCGAATACGTCGCCGAAGAACGCTCCGCGGCCCTGCGCGCCCTGCCCGTCCAGGGCCGTACGGACGTCGTCGCCGCCCTCGTCGACCTCTACACGGGCCCGCTGTTCCGCGCCGCGCTCCAGCTCTGGGTGGCCGCCTCCAACGAGGAACAACTCCGCCCCCGCGTCACCGAACTCGAAGCCCGCGTGGGCCGCGAGACCCACCGCATCGCCGTCGAACTCCTGGCCGCCGACGAGACGCGCCCCGGCGTGCGCGAATCCGTCCAGGGCCTCCTCGACATGGCCCGCGGCCTGGGCCTGGCCAACGTTCTCACCGATGACACCGCCCGGCGCCGAAGGGTCGTGACGCAGTGGGCGGCGCTGCTGGACGAGGCGCTGGGGCCCGTCCCGTGACCCCGGGGCGGGCACGGCCGGGCCCGCCGACACCGCACCCGGCCCGCCCGCCCCGGGGCCGACCCTCAGTTCCCCAGATCCGCGAGCTGCTCGTACCCCTCGATCTCCCGGGGATCACGCGATCCCGGACCGATATACCTCGCCGAAGGACGCACCAGCCGCCCCGTCCGCTTCTGCTCCAGAATGTGCGCCGACCATCCCGCCGTACGCGCACACGTGAACATCGACGTGAACATGTGCGCCGGAACCTCCGCGAAGTCCAGCATGATCGCCGCCCAGAACTCCACGTTCGTCGCCAGCACCCGGTCGGGACGCCGGGCGTGCAGCTCCTCCAGCGCGGCCTTCTCCAGGGCCTGCGCCACCTCGAAGCGCGGCGCCCCCAACTCCTTGGCGGTACGCCGCAGAACGCGCGCCCGAGGGTCCTCCGCCCGGTAGACCCGGTGCCCGAAGCCCATCAGCCGCTCACCCTTGTCCAGGGCCTTCTTCACATACGCGGTGGCATCCCCGGTCCGCTCGATCTCCTCGATCATGCCGAGCACCCGGGACGGCGCGCCACCGTGCAGCGGCCCCGACATCGCACCCACCGCACCCGAGAGCGCCGCCGCCACATCGGCACCGGTCGACGCGATGACGCGCGCGGTGAACGTGGAGGCGTTCATGCCGTGCTCGGCGGCCGATGTCCAGTACGCGTCGACGGCCTTGACGTGCTTGGGGTCCGGCTCACCGCGCCAGCGGATCATGAACCGCTCGACCACGGACCGGGCCTTGTCGATCTCGCTCTGCGGAACCATCGGCAGCCCCTGACCGCGCGCCGACTGGGCGACGTACGACAGCGCCATCACGGCGGCCCGCGCCAGGTCGTTGCGCGCGGTCTCCTCGTCGATGTCGAGCAGCGGCTTCAGGCCCCACACGGGCGCGAGCATGGCCAGCGCGGACTGCACATCGACCCGGATGTCACCGGAGTGCACCGGGATCGGGAACGGCTCGGCGGGCGGCAGACCGGGGTTGAACGCCCCGTCGACCAGCAGCCCCCAGACGTTTCCGAACGACACATGGCCGACGAGATCCTCGATGTCGACACCGCGGTATCGGAGCGCGCCGCCTTCCTTGTCCGGTTCGGCGATCTCCGTCTCGAAGGCGATGACTCCCTCTAGTCCCGGTACGAAGTCGGACATGGCGGCTCCCTCGGTCGACGGCTCTGCGAAGGCCACAGTGGCCTGCCCAAGATATTGGCGGGTTCCCACGACGCGGGGAAGCGTGACATCCGGCACAGCTTCCCGATTCAGTCGGTGACGGATCGAGGGCCTCCTTGCCGGGCGCACTCGGCCGCTGCGGCAGGATGGCCCCGTGCCCACCGCAGATTCACCTTCTGATTCCATCACCGATCCGGCCGCGATGCGCGAGCAGTACCGCTCCGAGGCCTTCACCGAGGACACGCTGGCCGCCGACCCGATGCGGCAGTTCGCCCACTGGTTCCAGCAGGTGGCCGTGGGCGGGTTGCTCCACGAGCCCAACGCCATGGTGGTCTCCACCGCCACCCCCGGGGGACGGCCGTCCTCACGCACGGTGCTGCTGAAGAAGTACGACGAACGCGGCTTCGTCTTCTTCACCAACTACGAATCCCGCAAGGGCCGCGAACTGACCGCCAACCCGTACGTCTCGCTGCTCTTCCCCTGGCACCCGATGGCCCGCCAGGTCATCGTCACCGGCACGGCGGCCCGCGTCGGCCGGGAGGAGACGGTCGCCTACTTCCGCACCCGCCCGCACGGCTCCCAGCTGGGCGCCTGGGCGAGCGCCCAGTCGACGGTGATCGGCACCCGCGAGGAGCTGATCGCACGCTACGCGGAACTCGCCGCCCGCTACCCGGAGGGCGAACACGTCCCCGCGCCCCCGCACTGGGGCGGTTTCCGCGTCGTCCCCGACACGATCGAGTTCTGGCAGGGACACGAGAACCGGCTGCACGACCGGCTGAGGTACGTACGCGAGGGCGGGAGCTGGCGCGTCGAGCGCCTGTGCCCGTAGAAGCCCCCGGACACGCGGAAACCCGCAGGCTCTGGTCCCTCCTTGCGGAGGAGCCGGCCGGATCTACCGGCGAGCCTGCGGGTCGGTGACTGCTTGGGTTTCGGCAGACAGTCTGCCGAGGTGCACGATGTGCGACGACGGGCTGTCAGCCCGCAGCCACCTCACGAATCCGATAAGACTGCACTTTTCGGATCACCTCCTTTCATGCGTGTACGGCAACCCTAGGAACCTCATCCGCGCCGCACAACCGAATTAACGGACCGGCCGATTTCCGGGAAGTCGGTGTGTCCGGGGTCACGTTCGAGTTCAATGGTCTGACGTGCGGAAATGCCGGATGCGTCCTGCGGGGGGTACGGGATGAGTGCGTCCACAAGCAGTGGAACGACCGACGCGCTCGGGCCCGACGAGGGTCCGGGGGCCGGGCCCGGGGCCGAGCTGCTCGCGGCGCTGCTCGACGGGATGGACACCGCGCTCTGCGCGTTCGACGCGGACGGCACGATCACCCACTGGAACCGCGAGGCGGAGCGGATTCTCGGCTGGTCCGCGCGGGAGGCCGTCGGCCGGGCCGGGTTCGCCGGGTGGGCGGTGCGGCGGGCGGACGCCGGGGAGGTCCAGGAGCGGCTGATGGCGGCCATGGACGGGGGCGGTCGCCGGGTCCACGAGTTCGCGCTGCTGCGCAAGGACGGCGGCCGGGTGCTCGTACGGACACAGTCGGCGGGGGTCCGGGGTGCGGACGGGAAGCCGGCCGGGGTGTACTGCGCGTTCGGCGAGGTGCACGCGCAGATCGATCTGGAGCGGTCCATCGCGCTGAGCGAGGCGCTGTTCGAGGACGCGTCGTGGGGCGTGGTGCTCGTGGACGCCGATCTGCGGCCGACGGTCGTCAACGCGCACGCGGCGCGGGCGCTGGGCGGTGGCCGTACGACGCTGCTGGGGCGCCCGCTGGGGGAGCTGATCGCGCAGGGCGTCGAGGATCTGGAGGGCGCGCTGCAGCATGTGCTCGCGGAAGGCGCGCCCCCGGCGCCCGCCGAGTTGTGGGTGACGCTTCGGACGGCGGAGGGGGACCGGCGGCGGTGCTGGCGCAGCGGCTTTCTGCGGCTGGCGTCGCCGCTCACGGAGGAGCCGGTTCCGTTGGGGGTGGGCTGGCTGTTCCAGGACGTGACGCCGGAGAAGCTGGCGGCGCAGGAGGCGGACCGGGTGCGGTTCCGTTCGAACCAGTCGCACCGGGCCTCCCGGTCCGCGTCCGAGTGCGAGGACCCGATGGAGGCGGCGATGTCCCATCTGGACTACGCGCTCGCGGGCTTCGCCGACCACGCGCTGGTCGACCTCGTGGCGGGGGAGCGGTTGGTGCGGGTGGCGGCGACCCCGTCCGGTGAGCCGGGGCCGTGCGTGCCGGTGGCCGGTGGCGGCATTCCGCTGCGGTACGCGGCGGGCCATCCGGCCCTTCAGGCGGTGGACCGTACGGGTTCGGTGCGGGCCAGTGCGGGGGCGGGGCAGGAGGCCGGGATGTGGGCGGCCGAACGGCAGTGGCCGGGCGATTCGGTGCACGCGCTGTGCGCGGTGCTGCGGAGCAGGGGGCGCACGCTGGGTGTGGTGACGTTTCTGCGCTCCGCCCATCGCACCGCCTTCGAACGCCCCGACGCGGCGTACGCGGAGAGCGTGGCGGTCCGGGTCGCGGCGGCGGTGGACCTGGCGCAGGTGCTGGCGCCGCCGAAGTGACGGCATGCCCTTCCGGCCTTCCGGCACCCCTCCCGGTCCGTTCGGCGGTCGAGGAGAGAACCGGTTGCCGGGTGCCAGGGGAGAGGCGGCGGGCGACGAGGGCGGTGCGGCAGCCGGACGCCCGCTCCCGTGGCCGGGGCCGCCGGGCCTCAGCCTCCGTGGCGGTAGAAGATCCGGTCCGCGTACTCCGTCATGACGCGCCCGTTCCACTCATGTCCGCCGTCGACGTTCCCGGAACGCAGCATCGGCGGCTCGACCCCCCGTGCCACGAGCTGCTCCGCGGCGGCGGCCATCATCGCCTGCATCACCGCACTGGTGACCACCGTCGACGCGGGCGCGAACGGCGCCTCGATGCCCTCGACGGTCAGTTCCGCGTCGCCGATGGCGATCTTGCTGTCGAGCACGATGTCGCAGTGGTCCCGCAGGAAGCCGCCCGAGCCGTGCCGGGACCGGGTGCCCTCCGCGTATGCCACCGAAGTGACGCCGATGACCTTCAAACCGAGCGCCCGCGCGTTCATCGCCATCTCCACGGGGAGCGCGTTGCGCCCGGAGAGCGAGATGATCACGAGGACGTCGCCCGCCTTGGCGGGGCTGGAGTCGAGCACCGCTGCCGCCAGCCCGTCGACCCGTTCCAGCGCGGAACCCAGGGTGGCCGGCATGACGTCGACTCCGACCGTGCCCGGTACGGCCAGCAGGTTCATCAGGGCGAGTCCGCCCGCCCGGTAGACGACGTCCTGTGCGGCGAGGGAGGAGTGTCCGGCACCGAAGGCGAAGAGCCGGCCGCCCGCGGCGACCGTGTCGGCGATCGCGGCACCGGCGGTCGCGATGTTGCCGGATTCCTCGTCGCGCACGCGCTCCAGCAGGCCGATCGCGGCGTCGAAGAACTGACCGGCCAGCTTGCTGTCGCTCATCGAGGAGGCCCTTTCCGGCGGGGTGGGGTGTCCGTGCCGCGGATCACGTTGCGGTCTGGACCAGCGACCTGTCAATACCGCCCACGCCGCTCCGCCGCCCGGTGTCCGGTCGGCACGGCACGGTTGTCAGCGGTATGCGTCAGAATTGGGTCAGGGCGAACGACGTTTTTCATGTCACAGCATCGAGGGGCACGAATGTCCGGACTGATCGACACCACGGAGATGTATCTCCGCACCATCCTCGAACTCGAAGAGGAAGGTGTGGTCCCCATGCGCGCCCGGATTGCGGAGCGGCTGGACCAGAGCGGTCCGACGGTCAGCCAGACCGTGGCACGCATGGAGCGCGACGGCCTGGTGCAGGTCGCGGGCGACCGCCACCTGGAGCTGACCGACGAGGGGCGCCGTCTGGCGACCCGCGTCATGCGCAAGCACCGGCTCGCGGAGTGCCTGCTCGTCGATGTGATCGGCCTGGAGTGGGAGCAGGTCCACGCCGAGGCGTGCCGCTGGGAGCACGTGATGAGCGAGGCGGTGGAGCGGCGGGTGCTGGAGCTGCTGCGTCACCCGACGGAGTCCCCGTACGGGAATCCGATCCCGGGGCTGGAGGAGCTGGGCGAGAAGGCCGAGGCCGACCCGTTCCTCGACGAGGGCATGGTGAGCCTGTCGGAGCTCGACGCGGGCGCGGAGGGCAAGACGGTGGTCGTGCGCAGGATCGGTGAGCCGATCCAGACGGACGCCCAGCTGATGTACACCTTGCGGCGGGCGGGCGTGCAGCCCGGCTCCGTGGTCAGCGTGACCCAGTCGCCCGGTGGCGTACTGGTCGGCAGCAGTGGTGAGGCGGCGGAGCTGGACGCCGAGGTCGCCTCGCATGTGTTCGTGGCCAAGCGCTGAGGTGTGCCGCGCGGCCGTCGCTGACGGGTACGGCGGCGGTCGCCGCTGACCGGGTGCCACGGGGGGCGCCGAAGCGCGAGAAGCCCTGGGTCCGCTTTTCCTTTTTCCGTCCGGAAGTGCAGCGCCCGGACGGATCGCGTGCCAGGCTGTGGCTGAGGCATACCTGAGAGTGTCGGCCAGCTGGTCGCGCGGTCGGGGAGGGAGCAGGCGCATGCGCCCGTCGTACTGGCATGTCCGGCATGCCCGGCGCGTACATCGAACGGTGACCGCCGCGGCCCCGGCCGCCCGTGGCTCGCGCCCGTCCGCCCATGGAGCCGGTGCCGCCGCCCGGGATGACGTTGCGGTGCCGGTCGGCTCCCGAACGGCAGAGGGCCCCGGCGCCGTGCGGCGCCGGGGCCTGTCCTCCCCTGCTTCGACCCGGAGCCCCGAGCTCTCGAGGTCGATCCCCACGGGCCCTCATCCCCGAGTGACCCGCCTCCCGGAGAAGATCTCCCCTCCGCGACCGCCCTCAATCCTTGGGGCCGGTCACTCGAACGAGGGGTGTTGAATGCCAGAACCCGGTTTTCGAATAAAGGTTCGATAGCCTGATGTGACGCGACCACACGGTGATCGAGCGGGATCAAGCGGTGATCGAGGACCAGAAGGGGGTGCCAGAACACATGGTGCGGCGCATCGATGTGACCGGGACCGACGGCGTACGCCTCGCGGCCTGGGAGTTCGCCGACCCGCCCAAGGGGCGTGCGGAGGGTGATCGCGCCCCCGGGGTCTTATTGCTCCACGGCCTGATGGGCCGGGCCTCGCACTGGGCCCCGACCATCCGCTGGCTCGCCGAGCGGCACCGCGCCGTCGGCCTCGACCAGCGCGGGCACGGCCGCAGCGAGAAGCCGGCCGAAGTCCCGTACACCCGTGACGCGTACGTCGCCGACGCCGAGACGGCGATCGAACAGCTCGGCCTCGCCCCCGTCACCCTCGTCGGGCATGCGATGGGCGCGCTCACCGCCTGGCAGCTCGCCGCGAAGCGTCCCGATCTCGTCCGGGCACTGGTCATCTGCGACATGCGGGCCTCCGCGCTCGGCGCGGCCTCCCAGCGGGAGTGGGAGGACTGGTTCACGTCCTGGCCGGTGCCGTTCGCGACGCTCTCCGACGTGCGGAAGTGGTTCGGCGAGGACGACCCCTGGGTGGAGCGGCCCAATCCGGCCCGTGGTGAGTTCTTCGCCGAGGTGATGGCCGAGCGGGCCGACGGCTGGCGCCCCGTCTTCTCCCGTCGCCAGATGCTCCGGTCCCGCGCGACCTGGGTGTTCGACGCGCACTGGGAGGAGCTGGTACAGGTCCGGTGTCCGACCCTGGTGCTCCGCGGCCTCGACGGCGAGCTCGGCCGGGCGGAGGCCCAGGAGATGGTCCGCGTACTGCCGCGCGGGCAGTACGCGGAGGTGGCCGACGCCGGCCATCTCGTCCACTACGACCAACCGGAGGGCTGGCGCGCCGCGGTCGAGCCCTTCCTGGAGCAGTTCGCCGAGGATCCCCAGGAGGACCGCGAGCCCGTTTCCTCGTAAACGCGAGCCCGTTTTCTCAAGCGGCTCAAGCAGCCCAAGCGGCTCAAGCAGCCCAAGCAGCCCAAGCAGCCCAAGCGGCTCAAGCGGCTCAAGCCCAGGTAATTCGTGCAACTCCTGCACCTGGCCAAACGCGCGAAAAGGGCCTGCCCCCGGCTCCTGGCACTCGCTCCGGGGGACAGGCCCTGCGCAGCCGGTTCTCAGCCCTTGCTGACCGCCGCCAGGATCTCCGGGAGCCGTTTCGCCGTGCGGGGAGCGGCGATCCGCAGCCCCGCATAGGAGATCAGCGCCCCGTACACCGCCCCGGCGGGCAGCAGCAGCCAGAGCCACTGCTCCAGACCGTCGGCGTGCAGCCAGATCGTCGCCGTGATCACGGGCGCGCTGAGCAGCGACGCGGCGACCATGCCGCCGAAGATCGAGATCCAGGCGAGTCCGGCCTGCCCGGGTGCCACATTCTTGAACGCGCCCTCCTGCGGGATGGAGTACGGGAAGTTCGCCGAGGCCACGGAGCCCGTCGCCAGCATCGCGCCCAGCAGGGCGAACGACAGCCCCATGGCTCCCGGCAGCGCACCCCAGTCGCCGAGGATCGCCGCCGTCACCACCGTCACCATGATCGTGTACGGCAGCGTGATCAGCAGCAACGCCAGCGCCCGTGCCCGCAGTTCGAGGTACGCGTCCCGGGTGGAGGAGATCGTCAGCGCGACCATCCAGAACGCGGAGGTGTCCTGCCCGAACTGGTTGTACATCTGGATGCCGAGCATTCCGGCGGCGAAGCAGGCGAAGTAGATCGAGCCGGTGCCCTGCATCGCGTTGAGCAGCGGCACGATCAGTCCGATCGCCAGTGCCGTGACCCAGGCGGCCTTGGTCTTCGGGTCGCGTGCGATGTACCGCAGGCTGCGCTCCATCACCGTTCCGGTACGCCCCGCGGGCAGCAGCGCGGTGAGCCTGGAGCCGCCCTTCTCGCGGCTCGTCCCGGCGGCGGCGAGGGTCGAGCCGTCCGGGGCCGTCATCAGCTTCACCAGACTCCGCTGCCACAGCCACAACAGCGCGAACAGCGCCGCCACGGACAGCAGCAGCTGGCCGGCGGCCTGCCCGTACGAGCCCTGCGACGCGGAGTCGACCGCCCCGATCGCCGAGGCGGGCGGCAGCCAGCGCACCACGTCCGCGGCCGGTTCGAGCGTGGAGAGGCCGCCCGCCCGACCGAGGCGCTGCGCACCGAAGTTGACGACCTGGAAGCCGACCGCGATCACCAGTCCGCTGAGCACCGCGAGATCGCGGCCCTTGCGTGATGTCAGCAGCCGGGTGTTGGCCGTGGCCACGGCCCGTGTGAGTGCCACGCACAGCACCAGCGTGAGCGGTGCGGCCACCACGGCGAAGACGGCGCCGCCCGCCCCGCGTGCCACCGCGAACACCGAGCCGACCGCCAGGCAGAGCGTGAACAGCGGGCCGATCCCGACCAGTGACGCCGTCAGCAGCGCCGCGATCAGCGGGCGCGGCCGCAGCGGCAGCATGACCAGCCGGCTCGGGTCGAGGGTCTCGTCACCGCTGGGGAAGAACAGCGGCATCACGGTCCAGCCGACCGCCAGCACCGCGGTCATCAGGATGACGAGGGTGCCGACCTGGGCGTGCCCGCGCAGCGCGATCAGCCCGATCAGCTGGCCCGCGGCGATCAGCAGGGTGAAGACGATGGAGGTGATGTACGCGGCCCGCCGGCCGGCCGACTGCCGCAGCCCGTTGCGCAGCAGGGTCAGCTTGAGCCGTACGAAGACGGGGACGAGCCCCTCGCCGCCGCTCGGGCGGGGAGCGGTCCCCGCAGGAGTGTCGAGCACGCTCATCGGTCGCCGCCCAGCCAGTCCAGGGAGTCGTCGGTGGTCCGGGAGTGCGCGCCGACGAGTTCGAGGAAGGCGTTCTGCAGCGAGGACGCCTCGCCGCGTACCTGGGCCAGGGTGCCCTGCGCCCGGATCGTGCCGGCGGCCATGACGGCCACCCAGTCGCAGAGGGACTCCACGAGCTCCATCACATGGCTGGAGAAGACGACGGTCGCCCCCGAGCGGGTGTACCGCTCCAGCACCTCGCGGATGGTCTGCGCCGACACCGGGTCGACGCCCTCGAACGGCTCGTCCAGGAAGAGCACTTCGGGGTTGTGCAGCAGCGCTGCCGCGAGCCCGATCTTCTTGCGCATGCCGGTCGAGTAGTCGACGACCAGTTTGTGCTGGGTGCCCGCCAGACCGAGCACGTCGAGGAGCTGGGTGGCCCGCTTGTCGACCTCGGCGCCCGGCAGTCCGCGCAACCTGCCGTTGTACGCGAGGAGTTCGCGCCCCGAGAGGCGTTCGAAGAGCCGCAGCCCCTCCGGGAGCACGCCGATCCTGGACTTGACCTCGACCGGGTCGCGCCACACGTCGTGGCCGCCGACCTCGATCAGCCCCTGGTCGGGGCGGAGCAGTCCGGTGACCATCGACAGCGTGGTGGTCTTGCCCGCACCGTTGGGCCCCACCAGACCGATGAACTTGCCCGCGGGCAGCTCCAGATCGATCCCCGCGACCGCGGTCTGTTCCCCGAACCGCTTCCACAGTCCCTGTACGCGGACGGCCGGCGGCACCGCCGGCACTCCGCCCGCCGCTGTCGCTTCCCCCGCCCCCATGGCCCGGTCGGTGTCTGTCCGGTCCCGCATGATGCACTGCCTTTCGACGTCCCCGTGTATGGGGACACCCTACGAAAGGGCTCCCTGCGAAGGGCGTGCTCGCGCAGCGGCGGCCTCCCTCGCGCAGGCGTAGGCGAGCGGGCCGATGAGTTCCTCCGCGTCCGGCAGCCAGCGGTTGGCGGGGGTGGGTCGGCGGGCCCACTGCACCGCACCGCGCCCGCCGACCCGGCTCGGCGGTCCCGTCAGACAGTGGCCGTCACCGCGGCCGACGAGGTCGATGGCGGCGGCCCGCCAGTCCAACCTCCGTACGAGCTCGTCCACCTTGGCCGCCGCGCCGGGCAGGACGAGGAAGAACATCCGCCGGTCGGGAGTGCGGGTGACGGGCCCGAGCGGCAGGCCCATCCGCTCCAGCCGGGCCAGTGCGAGGAAGCCGGCGGCCTCCGGTACCTCGATCGCGTCGAAGGTACGGCCGGTGGGCAGCAGGATCGACGCCCTCGGGTGCTCGGACCACATCCGGCGGGCCGCGGCGCCGCTGCCGGTCGCCCGGCCCGCCCAGTCCGGTCCGGTGGGATGGGCGCCGGGGGAGGCGCAGGCGGCGTCACCGCACGAGCACTCCTCGGTCCCCGCCACCGCGTTCAGCCAGGTGCCGGGGCACACGTCCCAGTGCCGTTCCTCCGCGTACCGCACCGCGGCGTCGAGCAGTTCCCCACCCCGCTGTTCGGGGACCTTCGCGGCTTCCGTGACTCCGTTGGGCTCTTCGGCTCCGATGGGCTCATCCACGAACAGCACAACTGCCGCCACCACCCGGGGTTACGGGCGTGGCGGGCGCGGTCACGGCGTACCGATCCGGCATGCGGGGCGCATGGATGCATGGGCGGGGGCGCGCGTGAGGCGGTGCCCGGCCGGGCGGGTAGCCCCTTACGGGTAGCCCCGGAACGGTCGGCCTCTGTCATATGTCGACATGAATGGCCAGGAACACGACGGACGTGACGAACACGATGAATGTGCGCATTTTCCGTGTCATTGCCGGGCAGTGATCCGCTCATCGATCACTGCGGCCTCAGGGGGAAACATGGCAGCCAGACCTCTCGTCGCCCGCCAGCCGAACGAACGGCTCCAGGCGCTCATTCAGGAAGCCGGATGCTCCAACGCCGGCCTGGCCCGCCGCGTCAACATGGTCGGCGCGGAGCGCGGGCTCGACCTGCGTTACGACAAGACCTCCGTGGCCCGTTGGCTGCGTGGACAGCAACCACGCGGCAGGGCACCGGGAATCATCGCCGAGGCGCTCGGCCGCAAGCTCGGCCGCACGGTCACGATCGACGAGATCGGCATGGCCAACGGCAAGAACCTGGCGTCCGGCGTCGGCCTGCAGTTCGCCCCGACCGTGATCGGCGCGATCGAGCAGGTCTGCGAGCTGTGGCGCAGCGATGTCGGCCGCCGGGACTTCCTGTCCGGATCGACGGTCGCCTCGTCGGCGCTGGTCGAGCCCAGCCGCGACTGGCTGATCACCGGCGCCGACCCACAGGTGGCGCGGGGCGCCGGGGCCCGCGTCGGGAAGTCGGACGTGGCGGCGGTACAGGCGATGACGACCGCGCTGGTCGACCTCGACCACCGGTTCGGCAGCGGACATGTGCGGCCGGTCCTGGTGCACTACCTGAACAGCGTGGTCTCCGGGCTGCTCTCGGGGGCGTACCGCGAATCGCTCGGCCGGCAGCTGTTCGCGGCGGTGGCACGGCTCACCGAACTCGCGGGGTACATGGCGGTCGACACGGGCCAGCCGGGGCTCGCCCAGCGCTACTACATCCAGGCGCTGCGCCTGGCCCAGGCGGCGGGCGACCGGGCGTACGGAGGCTACGTACTGGCCGCGTCGATGAGCCATCTCGCCGCGCAGCTCGGCAATCCGCGCGAGATCGCCCAGCTGGCACGGGCCGCGCAGGAGGGCGCGCGCGGCCGGGTCACCCCGCGGGCGGAGGCGATGTTCTACGCGGCGGAGGCGCGCGGACACGCCCTTCTCGGCGACGCCCGCACCTGCCAGGCCGTGACGGGCCGGGCGCTGGCGGCCATGGAGCACGCCGAGCCGGACACCGGGGACGATCCCGACTGGATCGCCCACTTCGACCACGCCTATCTCGCCGACGAACTGGCGCACTGCCACCGCGACCTCGGCCAGGCCGAGGCTGCCGCACGCCGGGCGAAGGAGTCCCTGGACGGACATCCGGAGTCCCGGGCCCGCCGCCGCGGCATCGGCCTGGTGCTCCTCGCCACGGCCCAGGTCCAGCTGCGCGAGGTCGAACAGGCCTGCCACACGGGCACCCGGGCGATGGAACTGCTGGGGTCGGTGCGCTCCAGCCGGGGCGCGGAGTATCTCGACGATCTGCAGCAGCGGCTGATGCCCTACGGGGACGAGTCGGCGGTGCGGGAGTTCGGCGCGCGGCTGGAGCTCCAGGCGGCGTGAGCGCGGGCCGTACCGGTCAGCCGCGTCCGAGTGCCCCTTCAACTGCGTCCTGGGGGCGCTGGGTGTTACAGCTCTTGTGAAGGGGTGGTGACTGACAACACGCGCTTGGCGAACGGCCATGACCACCCGATAGCGTGAGCCGACGATTCCGTAGGCTGACACGTAGGAGTCCCGGTGACGCAGAGCGGACAGGGTGACGAGCAGCAGCTCCCTGCTGTACGGCCCGCGCACGAAGGTGTCGTGCTGCCCGCGGGTGGCGGCGAGCCCTGGATACCAGGGGGGCCCGCGGATCAGGCCGCCCCGGCGGGTGGCCAGCCGTGGGGGCAGCCGTGGGGGCCGCAGGCGGCGCACCAGGACGCCTCGTCGCACCCTCAGGCACAGGCCCAGCAGCAGGGCCAGTACGGGCAGGGGCAGTACGGCCAGGGCCAGTACGGGCAGGGCCAGTACGGGCAGGGGCAGTACGGCCAGGGGCAGCCGGCGCAGCCGTACGGGCAGCCGCAGGCCCAGCCGTTGCCTCCCATACAGCCCCAGCAGCCCCAGCAGCCCCAGCAGTCGTACGCGCAGCCGCTGCCGCCGGAGGCCGTGCCCGGCATGAGCATGGGCGGCGACGCGGAGGCCACCCAGTACATCGCGCCGGTGCCCGCCGGACCGCCGCCGGGCGGGCTGCCGCCGGAGAGCCCCGCGGAGGCCACCCAGTTCCTCAGCCACGGAGCGCCGCAGCCGCAGCAGCAAACGCAGGCGTACCAGCAGCCGCCCGCCGCCCCCGGCGGTGACGCCGAGGCGACCCAGTTCATCCCGCCGGTTCCCGGTGGGGCCCCGTACGGCATCAGGCCCGGTGCTCCCGGCGACCGGCAGCCGCCCGCCGAGTTCGACAACCTGTTCCGCAACGACGAGCCCGCGGGTTCCACCCAGCAGATGCCCCGGTTCGATCCCACGCAGCAGCACCAGGGCGCCCACCACGCTCCCCAGGCACCCCAGGCTCCGCAGCCCCAGTACCAGCCCGTCGACGAGGGGCCGCAGGGGCGGGGCGGGGAGCGCAAGAAGCGGGCGCACGTCACGCTCATCGCGGCGGTCGTCGCCGGCTGCGCCGTCGTCGGTCTCGGCGCGGGTGCGCTGATGAGCGGCGGCGACGAGAACAAGGACAACAAGCAGCCGGTGGCCGCCGCGAGCCCATCGGCCGACCAGCCCTCCGCGCAGGCCGCGACCGATCCGGCGCAGCCGCAGGCCGAGGCGCTCGACAAGCTGCTGGCGGACAGCAACAACAGCCGTGCCGCCGTCATCGGGGCCGTCGGGAAGACCAAGAGCTGCAAGGATCTGGACCAGGCCGTGACCGATCTGAAGAGCGCCGCCCAGCAGCGCCGTGATCTGGTGTCCCGGCTCCAGGAGCTGAACGTCGACAAGCTGCCGAACCACCAGCGGCTGACCGCCTCCCTCACCAAGGCCTGGCAGGCATCCGCCTCCGCCGACGACCACTACGCCGCGTGGGCCGAAGAGGCCAAGCACGGCAAGAAGGTGTGCAAGCACGGCAACGCCCGCACGGCCTCCGAGATGCAGCAGGCCACCGCCCGGAGCGGCGAGGCGAGCAAGGCGAAGCGGGAGGCGTCGGGGCTGTGGAACTCGATCGCGTCGAAGTACGGGCTGACCCGGCGGGAGGCGACCCAGCTCTGACGGGGGAGTCCAGCACCTGTGGCGGTCGAGGAGCGGGGGACCGGTGGCGGAGCCCCCGCCCCCGGTGCCTCACCCCTTCGCGCTGGCGTCCGACAGCGTCTTCTCGACGTCCACGAACCCCTTCTTGTCCGCGACGAGCCGTCCGTTCCGCACCACCTGGAACGTCACCTTGCTGTTCACGATCCGTGGATACGCCGACGAGCCGATCATGTCGTCGAAGCGCCAGCGCAGCACCGGGGTGAGGCCGCCGGTGTCGACCGGGGTGCCGTGGTTGAGGGCGGAGACGAGCTTCCCGGCGGTGATCCGCGGGGCGTCGATCGCCTTCACGAGCTCGTTCAGCGCGGTGTACGCGACCCATGTGGTCTGGACGCCCGTGTCGTCCGGGTCGATCCGGTTGTCACCGAAGGCGTGCTTACGGATCACCTCGCGCATCCGGTCCCAGCGGGCGTCGCCCGAGTCCGGGTACCAGCCGGTGAGGTACGCCCCTTCGAACGGACTGTTCCGGCCGCCGGTGCTGTCGATCAGCGGCTGCCCGACACTGCCGAGGACGGACGAGATCCGTACGTTCCCGTACGACGGTTCGAGCCTGCGGAACGAGTCGAAGAACGTCTCGGTACGGTCCCCGAGCACGGCCGTCACACAGCCGTCGCCCGGCCCCGCCTCCTGGAGCGCCCGCCCGGCGGCCTCGTCGTACGAGGTCGCCGACTCCGCCGCCCGGATGTCGGCGGGCCGGGGCCGCCCGGCCTCGGTGAGACCGGTGTTGAGGAGCCAGGCCTGGCCGTCGCCGCCCAGGGTGTCGGGCCGCACCACGGACACCCGCGCGCAGTTGCGCGCCAGCTGACGGGCGTTGCCCGCGAGCAGCGCCGCCTGACCGCCGTTGACGGGGTAGGAGCTGTAGCTGCTGAACTCCTCGTCCGTGGCTCCGTAACCGCCGATGTACGGGATCCCGGCGTTCTCCAGCGGCGCCATGAAGGACGATCCGTGCCGGCTGTACGAGCCGACGACCGCCGCCGCCTTCTCTTTGACGGCCAGCCGGGCGCAGTTCCCCGCGCCGACCGAGGTGTCCGACTCGTCACAGGTCACGACGCGCAGCTTGTGGCCGTCGAGCCCGCCGTCGCCGTTGACCCAGCGGGCGTAGGCGCGCGCCATGGCGGTCATGCCCGCCATGTTCACCGTGTCCGGCCCGCTCCTGCCGCCGGGCGCCCAGGTCACCACGGTGAGGGGCTCCCTGGCGTCCCCCGACGCACCAGGGAGCACACCGCAGCCGGTGACCAGCAACGCCCCGACCGCCGCCGTACTTGTGAGGAACTTGTAGGGGCGGGGGGAAGTGAGGCGTCGCCGTCCGGTCATGGGCATGAACGTTTCCGCCTGTGGGGTAACGCCGCAGTGTGCCCCGCGCAACGCACAGTGACATCCGGGTGAATTACAGGGGCCGGTGCGGGGAGCCGGGAGGGGAACGTACGATCGACAACCGTGCAGCAAGGTTCGGAGAACACTTCCCGTCGCGGCCGTCGCTCCTCCACCATGGGCGGCATGCCGCTGAATGACATGCCTTGGTGGCGCTGGCGCAGCAACGTGCGCTCGGCGCTGCACATGCTCTCCGACCCCGTCTTCCACCACGAGTGCTGGCTGGCCGGCCTGGAGGGGTACGGCGACGTCACCGACGCCGTGTACCGCCTGGTCGAGGACACCTGGCTGGACAACTGGTCCGCCGAGAAGTACGTCGGGACGATCTTCCGCGACGCCAACGAGTCCGCCCTCGTCGACGTGGCCGTGCTCCGGGTGCTGCGGATCATGCACCAGGTCGGCGCGGACGCACCCGTTTCGGCGTATCTGGAACACCACGGCTGGCCGGAGGCCGTACGGGCCGCACGCGAGGCCCATGTGCTGCTCGCCGCCAACGACGGCGAGGATCCCGACACGCCGCCGCGCTCCCTGGACGTGCTGCGCATCATGACCAGGTCGGCCTGAGGCCGGTCCGGTGTGGCACGCTACGGGGATGACCGTGCCGCAGCCTGCTGAGACCGCCCCCGACCAGTACGTCCTCACGCTCTCCTGCCCGGACAAACAGGGCATCGTGCATGCCGTGTCGAGTTATCTCTTCATGACCGGCTGCAACATCGAGGACAGCCAGCAGTTCGGCGACCACGACACGGGTCTGTTCTTCATGCGCGTCCACTTCTCCGCCGACAGCCCGGTCACCGTGGAGAAGCTGCGGGCCAGCTTCACCGCGATCGGCGACTCCTTCCGGATGGACTGGCAGATCCACCGCTCCTCGGAGCGGATGCGAGTCGTGCTGCTGGTCAGCAAATTCGGCCACTGCCTCAACGACCTGCTGTTCCGCTCCCGGATCGGGGCGCTGCCGATCGAGATCGCCGCAGTCGTCTCCAACCACACGGAATTCGCCGAGCTCGTCGCCTCGTACGACCTCCCCTTCCGGCACATCCCGGTGACCAGGGAGAACAAGGCCGAAGCGGAGGCGGAGCTGCTGGAGCTGGTCCGCGAGGAGAACGTCGAGCTGGTCGTCCTCGCCCGCTACATGCAGGTCCTCTCGGACGATCTGTGCAAGCAGCTGAGCGGCCGGATCATCAACATCCACCACTCGTTCCTGCCGAGCTTCAAGGGCGCCAAGCCGTACCACCAGGCGCACGCCCGTGGTGTGAAGCTGATCGGTGCGACGGCGCACTACGTGACCGCCGACCTCGACGAGGGGCCGATCATCGAGCAGGAGGTCGAGCGGGTGGGCCACGACGTCACGCCGGACCAGCTGGTCGCCATCGGCCGCGATGTGGAGTGCCGGGCGCTGGCGCGGGCGGTGAAGTGGCATGCGGAGCGCCGCATCCTGCTCAACGGCCGCCGTACGGTGATCTTCTCCTGAAGCCCTCCCGACGCGGCTCGGAGCACGACAGGGCCTAGAGGCGGCTCAGGGACGCCGCGGCGCAGAGCACGTCGCGGATCGCCTCACGGTCCCCCTCCTGGCCGGCCGCCGCCTCCACCGGGGACACGTGCCCGGCCACGAGCTGACAGAACTCGACGCCGTCCAGCGCGACCTGCGCCACCGTGTGCGCGGGCGAGCCGACCGCGGCCGGGGAGTCCAGCGGGATGTACCAGTCCCCGCCGCCCGAACCCTCGACCTCCAGATGCAGCGAACGGCCCGGTGAACCGGCCGACACCAGATGGCGGGCGGGCCCGGCGAGCCCGGATCTGCGGCGCTCGGCGAGGGCGGCCGGGAGGAGTCGGGCCGCCAGGTCGACCATCCGGTTGAGATGGGCGGCGGACGGCGCTTCGTACGGATAGTCCACCGCCTGCGCGATGTCGCCGCCGTGCACCCAGCACTCGAAGGCCCGGTCCAGCAGGGAGTCGTGCATCGGAAGGGCGAAGTCCCCGTACGAGACGGAGAGCTCGGCGACGCCGCGGCCGGCGAAGGACACCGTACGGATGAGGGTGTGGCTCTGGTCCCGCCACGGTTCGCGGATCGTGCGGGTGGGCGGCCGCCGGGCGGCGGACCAGTACGTCTCCGTGCGCGCGGTGGGGGAGAGCGGCCAGTCGTCACCCCGGCCCATGACGCCTTCGCCGAGCGGTACGTCGAGGCCGAGGGCGGAGCCGACCAGCCCGTCGACGGCCATGAGATGGCCGATGACGCCTGCGACCGTCGTCTTGCGTCTGACCTCCTGCTCTTCCTCGAACCACTTCAGCCGCACCGGGGCATGCCACTCCGAACCGCCGATGTCACGCAGCAGCGCGTCGAGCCGCGCGGTCTCCGCGTCGTACGGGGCGGCCCAGTCCGGCACCGGGATCTTGGCCGGGCGGCGGCTCAGACAGGTCTCGATCACCCGGGAACGCAACGCCGGATCGAGATCCAGGCTGCGGTCGGTCTGCAGCAGGCCGACCGCGTCCCGCAGCCGCAGGGCCTCCTCCGCACAGGCCGCGCACTCGGTCAGATGCGCCTCGACGGCCTCGGTCTCCGCCGCCGAGCAGGCGGCGAGGGCCCAGGCACCGAGGAGGGCCTTGAGGACGCGATGGGAGAGCACCGGGGCCGGTGCGGCGGACAGGTCCGATGGGTCCGGTGGTGCCACGGCGGATTCCGGTTCCGGTGTCGTCGGTTGCGGGGCGGGCCGGGGTACCCCGGGCGGGGTCGCCGGCACGGGCGGCGGCAGGGGCAGGGCGTCGAGATCGAGGTCGTCCGCGGCGGCCCGCGGTCCCGGTATGCGCGGCGCGCCCCGCACGTCGTCGTCGCGCCCTTCGCCCTCACGGCCCTCCGCGTCGTCGTCACCGGTCACAGGTGTCGTCCGTATCCGGGTGGCGACGAGCCCTCCAGCGGGCGGGTGTGCGCGGTGGAGAGCAGTTGCAGTCCGAGCCGGAGCCGGCGGCGGGCCTCGTCCTCGGTGACCCCGAGGTCGGCCGCGGTCTGCCGGTAGTCCCGGCGCTGGACGTACGCGAGCTCCAGCGCGGCCCGCAGCGGGGCGGGCATGGACGCGACGATGTAGTCGGCGCGGGCGGCGGACGTGGCCCGGCGCACCCGCTCCTCCAGGCCGGCGGGGGCCGCGGCCCCTTCCTCGCCGCCTCGCGCGCCGTCCTCCTCGCACAGCCGGCGCACGGACTGGCGGTGCGTGAGCCGGGCCACCCAGGACCGCATCGAGCCCTGCTTCGGGTCGTAGGCGTCCGGGTTCTCCCACACGTAGCCGAAGACCTCGCGGGTCACGAGATCGGCGGCGGTCTCGTCGTCGAGCATCCGGTGGGCCTGGCTGTGCACGAGGGAGGCGAACCGGTCGTAGAGCTCGCCGAGAGCCGCCGCCTCACCGCGTGCCAGCCGCTGCTGCATCTTGCGGTCCCAGCGGGGTGGTGCGTTGTTCGTCATGCGACCCCCAGCCCTGTTCCCCTCGTCACACCGAATGTAGTCGGCGGTACCGACCACGCACGCCCTTTGCGGCAAGTACGCCCCCGAGGAGGCCCGGGATGATAAGGAATGCGGCTTCCCGGGACGGCAGAATCGGGCCTGAAACGATCTTTTCTGCCCGAACCCGGCTGTGTCCTGTCGACCGGCCCGGTGTTTCATGGGACTGCGGCGGGGGCAGCCGCGAGAAGGAACGGAAACTTCCGGATCGTCGGAATCCCCCGGAACGAGAGGCCCAGTCGCGTGAGGAATCCTTGCCCTCGTGGAAGCCACCCACCGGCTGCAACCACCCACGCCCCCCGGCTCACCCAGGAACGTTCCCGGAAGCCGCTGAGAGTGGCCGAGACCGTGCAGGACGACTGGACCGTGCTGCGCATACGCGGCGAGCTGGATCTGCTGACGTCGCCCGCCGTGCGCCAGTCCGTCCACGAGGCGGTCGCCGCGGGGCGCCACGATGTGGTGCTCGACCTGTCAGAGGTCGTGTTCTGCGATTCCAGCGGCGTCGGGGTACTGATCGCCTCCCGCCGCCTGATGCGTTCCTGCGGGGGCCGGCTGCGGCTGATCCTCCCGGCCCGCGGCGCGGAGGAGGGATCCCACGTCAACCGGGTGCTCGCCGCCCTCGGCGTACGCCGTCTCTTCGAGGTCTACCCCGACCGGTACGCGGCCGTCGACGACGAGGCCCAGCCGCTCCCGGCCTGAGGCGTGGAGCGAGGGGCGCCGTCGAAGACCGGGTTGTCACACAGGTGGAGCGCGTAAGTGACACGTGGCGCCGGTCGGCGTCGTACGCTCCCCGCATGGACAGCGCAGAGTATGAGCGCAAGATCGCCTTCCGCTTCGCCGCCTTCGACCAGGACGGCAACGGATACATCGATCGCGCGGATTTCAGTGCCGCCGCGGCCCGTCTGCTGACCGAATTCGGTACGACGGCCCGCTGCGACAAGGGTCAGGCGCTCTACACCGGGGCCGAGGCCCTCTGGCAGGGCATGGCGGGCATCGCCGACGTCGACGGGGACCAGCGCGTCACCCGGGAGGAATTCGTGGGCGGGGCGGTGAAGCGGCTGCGCGACAACCCGGAGCGCTTCGCGGAGATCGCCCGCCCCTTCCTGCGCGCGGCGCTCGCCGTGGCGGACCCGGACGACGCGGGCGCGGCCTCCGTACCCGGTGTGGAGCGGGCCCTGCGGGTGCTGGGCGCGAGCGCGGAGACGGCGGGTCTCGCGGCGCGGAGCCTGGACGCGGACCAGGACGGCAGGATCACCGAGGACGGGGTGGTGGCGGCGTTCGCCACCTACTTCACCGTGATCGAACCGGACGCGTAGGAGCGCGCCCCGGCACGTTCCGCTCGTCACCGGGAGGCCCATCGGCCCGAGGGCACGGGACAACCGGCCCGAGAGCTGTGCGGGAGGGGCGCGCGGGGAGGGGCGGGCGGAACGGGTTCCGTCCCCCGCGTCCGCCCCGCCGGAGCACTCCGCGCCGGGACGCACTCCGCGCCGGGACGCACTCCGCGCCGGGACGCACTCCGCGCCGGGACGCACGCCGCGCCGGGACGCGCGCCGCACCGGGCCCGTCCGGTGACCGGGGGCGGCGACACCCCGCCCTCCCCTCCCGTCAGGAGAACCGCTCCCGCAGCCGGTACTTCAGCACCTTCCGCAGCGTCTCGTTGCGCGGCAGCTCCGCCACCACCTCCAGCTGTTCCGGCAGCTTGTGCACGGAGAGGCCCGCCGCCCGTAGATGGCCGGTGATCCCCGGCAGGGTCAGCGGCGCGGCGCCCGCGGGCTGTTCCACGACCGCGCAGACGCGTTCGCCGCGCTCCGGGTCCGGCAGCCCGATCACCGCCACGTCCCCGACGTCCGGGTGCCGGTGCAGCAGGTCCTCTATCTCCTTGGCGGAGATGTTCTCGCCCTTGCGGATGATGATGTCCTTGAGGCGCCCGGTGAGCACCAGATGCCCGCTCGGCTCGACCCGGCCGACATCACCGGTGATCAGGAATCCCTCCGCGTCGAAGGCCGCCGCCGTCGCCTCCGGGCTCAGATATCCCTCGCAGACGGCCTCCCCGCGGAGCCGTACCTCGCCTTCCGTGCCGTGCGGCAGCGGCTTGCCGCCCTCGTCCGTGACGCGTATCTCCATGCCCCCGGGCGGGCGCCCCTCCGTCCCGGCGAGGTGCTCCTCGCTGTCGTCGGGGGCGCCCATCGTGATCATGGGCACTTCGGTCATGCCGTACCCGTGGGTGAGCTGGACGCCCATCTCCCGCACCACCGCGTGGTAGAGCTCCGGTGGTTTCGGCGCCCCGCCGCCCGCCAGCAGTCGCAGGGTGGGGATCAGCTTCCGGTCCGGGGCCTTGCGCTGTTCGGTCAGGAACATCGAGTAGAACGCCGTGGACCCGCCCGCGACCGTCACCCCGTGGCGCCGGTAGCCCTCCAGCGCGTCCGGCATCGCGAAGTGCTCGAAGAGGACCGCCGGGAAGCCGTACAGCAGCAGCATCACCGCGTAGTCCGGCCCGCCGACATGGGCGAACGGGAAGGCCACCGAGCCGATGTCGTCCGCCGACAGACGCAGCGCGTGGGCCAGGCAGGAGCCGCCCGCGATCAGGCTGCGGTCGGTGTGCAGGACGCCCTTCGGGTCGGAGGTGGTGCCCGAGGTCCAGTAGATCCAGCGCACCGCCGTCCCGTCGGAGGGCGAGGGAGGCAGCACGGACGGGTCGCCGTCCGGCAGCGACGCGTACGCCTCGAAGACCTGCGGTGGGTGCTCGGCCCCCGCCGTCAGCCGGTGCGCCATCGCCGTGTGGTCGAAGCCGCGCCAGGTGCCGGGTACGGCGAAGAAGCCGGCCTTCGACTCGCGCAGCGCGAACCCCGCCTCGCGGTCCCGGTAGAACGGGATGACGGGCGACTGCACGGCCCCGATCCGGGTCAGTGCGAAGGACAGCAGCACCGTCTCCAGGCGGGTCGGCAGCTGCCAGGCGACGACCCCGCCGGGGCGCACGCCCATGCCCCACAGCCCGGCCGCGACCCGTTCGCCGCGGGCGCGCAGCTCACCGAAGGTGAGGGTGCGGTCGTCCTGGATCAGGAACGGGCGGTCCGGCGTCAGGGCGGCCCGGCGTTCGACGAGCTCCCAGAAGGTGCCCGATGCGCTCAGCGCGTGTGCGGTCTCGTTCACGGCGAACCCCTCACAGCTGACGGATAGTCAGATCGTGCGCAGAGCGTAGAGCGCTGCGCCTTGTCGGTCCAGGGGTGCGGAGCTAGCCTGAGTTCGAAGCAAATCTGACGGACCATCAGAAATGAACTGTGAGTACGGCCCGTCGGAACCACGGCCGGAAGACCTCAAGCGTGCGCCGAAGGGGACACCATGACGGAACTGCCTCGGATCGTCAGCGTCGACGACCATGTGATCGAGCCGCCGCACCTCTTCTCGACCTGGCTGCCCGCCAAATACCGCGAGCGCGGCCCGCAGCCGCTCACCGCGGGCATCGGCGAGCTGGCGTACACCGGGGGCAAGTACGTCATCACGATGGACCCGGACGGGCCGCCCACCGACTGGTGGATCTACGAGGACCTGAAGTTCCCGTACAAGCGGAACATCGCCGCCGTCGGCTTCGACCGCGACGACATGACACTGGAGGGGATCACCCGGGCCGAGATGCGGCCCGGCTGCTGGGACCCGGCCGAGCGCCTCAAGGACATGGACCTCAACCACGTCGAGGCGAGCCTCTGCTTCCCCACCTTCCCGCGCTTCTGCGGCCAGACGTTCGCCGAGGCCCACGACAAGGAGGTCGCCCTCGCCTGCGTGCGCGCCTACAACGACTGGATGGTGGAGGAGTGGTGCGGCGACAGCGGCGGCCGGCTCATCCCGCTCTGCATCATCCCGCTCTGGGACATCGACCTCGCGGTGGCGGAGATCAGGCGGAACGCGGCGCGCGGGGTGCGTGCGGTGACCTTCTCCGAGATCCCCACGTACCTCGGCCTGCCGTCGATCCACACCGGCTACTGGGATCCGTTCTTCGCGGCCTGCCAGGAGACCGGCACGGTCGTCAACATGCACATCGGGTCCAGTTCCCAGATGCCCGCGGCCTCCCCCGACGCCCCGCCCGCCGTCCAGGCCAGCCTCTCCTTCAACAACGCCATGGCTTCGATGATGGACTTCCTGTTCAGCGGCGTCCTGGTGAGGTTCCCCCGGCTCAAGCTCGCCTACAGCGAGGGCCAGATGGGCTGGATCCCGTACGCCCTGGAGCGTGCCGACGACGTCTGGGAGGAGCACCGGGCCTGGGGCGGGGTGCGCGACCTGATCCCCGAGCCGCCGTCCACGTACTACTACCGGCAGATGTTCTGCTGCTTCTTCCGCGACAAGCACGGGGTCGCCTCGCTCGACGTCGTCGGACGGGACAACGCCACCTTCGAGACCGACTACCCGCACGTCGACTCGACCTTCCCGCACACGAAGGAGGTCGCCCTCGACCACGTCAAGGGACTGGACGACGAGACCGTCTACAAACTGATGCGCGGAAACGCGATTCGGATGCTCGGTCTGGACCTGGACCGGGACAAGTAGGCGCGCGATGGACCTCGCGTACACGGAGGCCGAGGAGGAGTTCCGGGCGCGGCTGCGCGAGTGGCTGGCGTCCGTGCTGCCCACCCTGCCCGCGAAGCCCGGCCCGGACGACTGGGCGGGGCGGCGCGCGTACGACACCGCCTGGCAGCGGATGCTGTACGACGCGGGCTACGCGGGCCTGCACTGGGCAGTCGACGCGGGCGGGCGGGGCGCCACCCCGACCCAGCACCTGATCTTCCTGGAGGAGACGGAGAAGGCCGGCGCCCCGTACGTCGGCGCCAACTTCGTCGGGCTGCTGCACGCCGGGCCGACGATCGCGGCCGAGGGCACCGCCGGACAGCGGGCGCGCTGGCTGCCGCCGGTGCTGCGCGGCGACGAGATCTGGTGCCAGGGGTTCAGCGAGCCCGACGCGGGCTCGGACCTCGCCTCGCTGCGGACCCGGGCGGTGCGCGACGGCGACCACTACGTGGTGAGCGGAAGCAAGATCTGGACCTCGCACGCGGAGGTCGCCGACTGGTGCGAACTGCTGGTGCGGACGGACCTCGCGGCGCCCAAGCACCGCGGCATCAGCTGGCTCGCGATGGAGATGGACGCGCCCGGCGTCACCGTCCGCCCGCTGCGCACCCTCGCCGGGTCCACCGAGTTCGCCGAGATGTTCCTCGACGAGGTGCGGGTGCCGGTCTCGCACCGCGTCGGCGCGGAGAACGACGGCTGGCGCGTCACCATGGTCACGCTCTCCTTCGAGCGCGGTACGGCGTTCGTCGGCGAGGTCGTCGCCTGCCGCCGCACGCTGGACGCCCTGGCCGCCGAGGCACGGACGAACGGGCGCTGGGACGACCCGGTGCTGCGCCGCAGGCTGGGCAGGCTGAACGCCGAATTCCGGGCGCTGTGGCGGCTCACCCAGTGGAACGTCGGTGAGGCCCAGCGCACCGGGGGCGTCCCCGGTACCGGCGGATCGGTCTTCAAGCTGCGCTACTCGCACGCCCGCCAGGAGCTGTACGAGGCGGCCGCCGAGGTGCTCGGCGCGGACAGCGGGGACCTGGACCGGGAGTGGGTCCTGGACCGGCTCTCCTCGCTCTCGTACACCATCGCCGCGGGCACCTCGCAGATTCAGCGGAACATCGTCGCCGAGCGGATCCTCGGCCTGCCGAAGGGGCGCTGACGCCACTCATGGACTTCCAGCTCTCGGACGACCAGCGGGCCCTCGGGGCGGGGATACGGGAAATTCTGGCCGGGCGCTTCGGCAGGGACCGGATGCGGGCGGCTCTCGACGGCGGTACGGGCGTCGACCGGGCGCTGTGGCGGGAGCTCGGCGAGTCCGGCTTCTTCGCGCTGCGGCTGCCGGAGGCGCAGGGCGGTGTCGGGCTCGGGCTGCCCGAATCGGTCCTCCTCTTCGAGGAGGTGGGGCGCTCGCTGCTGCCGGGACCACTGATCGCCACCCACCTCGCCGCGGGCGCGGTGAAGGGGGCGGCGGAGGGCGGTGCGGTGGTCGCCGTGCTGGACGCGGGGCAGCCGGTGGGACACCTGGGGGACGCGGACGGACTGCTGGTGCTGGGGCCGGGGGAGGCGCGGGCGCTGACCGGCGCGACGGCGCGGGACGTCGCACGGATACGGGAGTCCGCCCGGCCCGTGCGGTCGCTCGACCCGTTCACGCCCCTGTGGCGGGTCACCGGACCGGCCGGGCCGGGGGAGCCCCTGCCCGGCGGGGAGCGGCTGCGCGAGGAGGGCGCCCTGCTCGCCGCCGCCGAACAACTCGGCAGCGCCTCGCGCACCACCGAGATGGCCGTCCAACACGCCGGTGAACGTGAACAGTTCGGTTCGCCGATCGGGTCCTTCCAGGCGGTCAAACATCTGTGCGCCGGGATGCTGGTCCGCGCCGAACTGGCCCGCGCCGCCGTCTACGCCGCGGCCCTCACCGAGGACCGGGCCGAGATCGCGGGCGCCAAACTGCTCGCCGACGAGGCGGCGGTCCGCAACGCGCGGGAGTGCCTCCAGGTGTACGGCGGCATGGGCTTCACCTGGGAGGCGGACGTTCATCTGCACCTCAAGCGGGCGTGGCTGCGGTCCGGGCAGTGGATCGCGGCGGCGGCGGCAGAGGAAGCGCTTGCGGCGGACCTGTGCTGAAGCCGGACGGGTTCCGTGCAGGCTTCGGACGCGTGGTCGTACGTGACAGGCCGACGTCTGAGCCTCACGCTGCGGAGTTACGCAGTGCAGTCGGTCGGGGCCGATGTCGGCTTGTGTCCTTTGCGTGATTCGTCACGGGGTGGAGTCGGCGCCGGGCTCGGGTACGCTCCGTGGGATGCGAGAGGTTCTGGAACCGGGCGATCCGGGTGTTGCCGGTGCGGCGACTCCGGTCCGGAAGAGGTGCCCAGCTCGCATTCCGCGCAGAAGCGCCGGGCCTGCTCGGGAGACGGCTCCCACGGCCTCGCTGCGCCTCTGTTCGACTCCCCGCAACGTGCGTCGCACAGTATGCACCACGCGTACTCCTTCACGCTGGAATATGCCCGAAGCGCTTGTTGCGGTGACTGTACGTCAACCATGCTGTCTCGTAAGGGAATCACGTTCCGTGACCCTGAGGAGGCGCGAGGCGATGTGTCCGCCGGTCTGGATGGTGTGAGCGGTGCAGGTGCTTCAGGTTCAGCTGGAGGTCGGGCCGGATCCCGCGGAGGTCGGGCGGGCCCGCAGGTGGGCGCGGTCGAGACTGGTCGGATCCGGGATAAGGGACGACGAGCCGCTGGCCGAGACGCTCATCCTGCTGATCTCGGAGCTGGTCACCAACGCGGTGGTGCACACCGGCTGTCCGGCCGTGCTGCGCATGCTGTTCGGCTCGACGGGCGCGGCCGGGACCGTACGGGTCGAGGTGGCCGACACCAGCTGCCGCCCGCCGCAGCAGCGCCACGCACGGGGTGAGGACACCGGCGGCCGGGGCCTGGAGCTCGTCGACGGCCTCGCCGACCGCTGGGGCTGGCAGCCGGAGGGCGCGGGGAAGCGCATCTGGTGCGAGATCGACCGGGACGTCCCGCCGGTCCGGGCGGTGCCGGTGCACCCGGGCGCCACGGGGGTCCCCGGCAGCCAAGGGGCCCTTGGCGTGCAAGGGGTCCATGGAGCGCAAGGGGTGCATGGCGCGCCGGGCGCGGATGACGCGGACCGTGAGGCGTACGAGCCCTCGCGCGCCGTCACTCATCGTGCATAAAGGTTAAAGCAATCGTGCACAAAGGTTAAAGCAGTTGGTCCGGGCCGTGATCCGGCGCCGGTCCGTACCCCTTCACAGGAGGGCGACCGGGGCGACCGGGGTGCCCGTGGCGCCGACGAACGGCTCCGGCATCGCGGAGAGCAGGAAGTCGTACCGCCTCTCTTCCGCACAGGCTGTGGACAGCCCTTCCAGGTTCCAGTTCTGGCCCTGCGGCATGCCCATCTCGACCAGGTCCAGCGCGTGCACACCCAGCCACAGGTCCTCGATCTCGGGCGGGAAGATCTCGAAGGTCAGGGTGTCATTGGCCACCGCCGCCACATCGCGCGCACGGAACCACTCGGGCGTCCGGATCGAGAGGCCGGGCGACGGATAGCCGTACGCGTGCTTGTCGCCCGCCAGGTACACCCGCACCTGCCCCGTCCGTACGAGCACGATGTCGCCGGCCCGGACCCGGACCCCCGCCAGTTCCTCGGCCGCGTCCAGGTCCTCGGGGGTGACGGCGTGGTCCCCGGGCAGCCGGTCCACGCCGTGTGCGCGGGCCACGTCGAGCAGCACCCCGCGCGAGACGATGTGCGGCGCCTTGTCGATCCCGCTGAACCGCGCGCCGCCGTGCGCGGTGATCGTGTCGGCCGGGCGGCCGTTGTAGATCCTCCCCGAGTGCGAGGCGTGGGTGAGGGCGTCCCAGTGGGTGGCCGTCTGCAGGCTCAGGACCGCCGTGTCGTCGCTGGTCGCGACGGTGCCGGGCCCGAAGAGCTCCTGGTTGATCTGGACCATGGTGTGCAGCGGATTGATCCGCCCGGGGATCAATCCGCTCTGGACGCCGTCCTGCTGGAGGGGGAGCGCCAGCGGGACGCGCAGCCCGGCGCGGACGGTGGCGGCGGCCTCCCGCACGACGGCGTCGGTGATCAGGTTGAGCGTGCCGATCTCGTCGTCGGCCCCCCAGCGCCCCCAGTTGTTGACCCGCTTGGCGATGTCGTGGAACTCGGCCGGCAGTGACATGGGTACCTCCTGGGGCTTGTGTTCGTGAACCCGATGGCCCATAAAATCTAACGGTCCGTCAGAAACCGCGGGAAGGGGCCGGGCATGGGGAACTTCTTGGCAGGCAGAGTGGTGGCCGTGACGGGTGCCGGACGCGGCATCGGGAGGGCGGTCGCGCTCGCGGCGGCGGCCGAGGGGGCGAGAGTCGTCGTCAACGACTACGGCGTCTCCATCGAGGGCGGTGAGCCGAGCAGCGAGATAGCCGAGTCCGTCGTCAAGGAGATCGGGGCGGCGGGCGGCGAGGCGGTGGCCGTCGCCGACGACATCTCCACGATGGCGGGCGGGCAGCGGATCGTGGACACGGCGCTCGCGCGGTACGGGCGGATCGACGGGGTCGTGTGCGTGGCCGGCATCCTGCGGGAACGGATGCTGTTCAACATGTCCGAGGAGGAGTGGGATCCGGTGGTCGCCACCCATCTCAAGGGCACCTTCACCGTCTTCAGGGCCGCGTCGGCGGTGATGCGCAAGCAGGAGGGCGGCGGCACGCTGATCGGCTTCACCAGCGGCAACCACCAGGGCAGCGTCGCCCAGGCCAACTACAGCGCCGCGAAGGGCGGGATCATCTCGCTGGTGCGGAGCGCGGCGCTCGGCCTGCACAAGTACGGCGTCACGGCGAACGCCGTCGCCCCGGTCGCCCGCACCCGGATGTCCGCCAACGTGCCCATGGAGCTCAAGGAGATCGGCGAGCCGGAGGACGTGGCGGCGCTCGTCGTCTACCTGCTCAGCGAACGGGCCCGCAAGGAGAGGATCACCGGCCAGGTGTACACGATCGCCGGCCCGAAGATCGCGGTCTGGGCCCAGCCGAGGGAACTGCGGGCGGGGTACGCGGACGGGGCCTGGACCCCGGAACGGATCGCCGACTTCCTGCCGGGGACGGTGGGCACGGACCCGATGCCGATGCTGGCCCAGCTGGAGGAGATGGCCGCGGCGGCGGCGGCGAAGGCGCGACCGAACGCGTGACGGGGCGCTCGTGGGGCGGGGGCTCGGGCGCGGTGACGGGCTCGGTCCCGGCCGGCACCGGCCACGGCGGCCGGTACGCGCGCCTCGCCCGGCGGGTCGTCCGGGCCGGGGAGCACGCCCGCGCGGCTGCCCCCGCCCGGAGCGGCAAGCACCGGCGAGAACCCTCTCGTCGGCTCGACGAGGCACAGCGCCTGTTCCTGTTCACCCGGTCCGACACCATCTGCGGCGGCTCGGACGAGATCCAGCGGAACATCATCGCCGAGCGGGTGCTCGGCCTACCGAGGGAGCCGAGATGAGAGGCGTCGTCTTCGACGGCAAGCGGACCGAGGTCGTCGACGATCTGGAGATACGCGATCCGGGCCCCGGCGAGGTGCTGGTGGCGGTGGCCGCGGCCGGGCTGTGCCACAGCGATCTGTCGGTGATCGACGGGACGATCCCGTTCCCGTCGCCGGTGGTGCTCGGGCACGAGGGCGCGGGCGTGGTGGCGGCGGTCGGCGCGGGCGTCGGCCATGTGGTGCCCGGCGACCACGTGTCGCTGTCCACGCTGGCCAGCTGCGGGGCGTGCGGGCAGTGCGACCGGGGCCGGCCGACGATGTGCCGCAAGGCGATCGGGATGCCGGGGCAGCCGTTCTCGCGGCGCGGAAAGCCGTTGTACCAGTTCGCGTCCAACTCGGCCTTCGCCGAACGGACCCTGGTCAAGGCCGTGCAGGCGGTGAAGATCCCCACCGATCTGCCGCTCACCTCGGCCGCGCTGATCGGCTGCGGGGTGGTGACGGGAGTCGGAGCCGTACTGAACCGGGCGAAGGTCGACCGGGGCGACACCGTCGTGGTCATCGGCACCGGCGGCATCGGGCTCAACGTCATCCAGGGGGCCCGGATCGCGGGCGCTCTGACGATCGTCGCCGTCGACGCCAACCCGGCGAAGGAGGCGATGGCGCGGCAGTTCGGCGCGACGCACTTCCTGACGTCGGCGGAGGCTGTGCGGGAGATCCTGCCGAGCGGCGCCGACCACGTTTTCGAGTGCGTGGGCCGTACGGAGCTGATCCGTACCGCGATCGACCTGCTGGACCGGCACGGTCAGGCGGTCCTGCTGGGCGTCCCCGCGGCGACGGCCGAGGCGTCGTTCCTGGTCTCGTCGTTGTTCCTGGACAAGTCCATCCTGGGCTGCCGGTACGGCTCCTCGCGCCCGCAGCGGGACGTCGCGCTCTACGCGGACCTGTACCGGGAGGGCAGGCTGCTGCTGGACGAACTCGTCACCGAGACCTACCCGGTGGAGGACTTCGCCAAGGCGGCGGACGACGCCCACCACGGCCGGGTGGCGCGCGGCGTGCTGGTGTTCTGAGGGCTGTGGCCGGAAAGGTTCGCCGGGCGTCGCGAGCCGGTGAACCTTTCCGGTCACAGCATCAGGGGCAACGTCGTGCATTGGGCGCCGGATGGCCGGTGTCAAGGGGTGCGGGTGGCCGGCCGGGTGGGGCCGTGGGGGCGGAGTTTCGGCGCGCCACCGGCCCGGCGGTGAGACACCGCCGGGCCGTGCCGTGGGGGCAGCGGAGAGTGAGTGGCTGGTGCGGCGGCCCCTGCCGGACGGCGTTCCGTGTGGGGCGTGACCCGAACGGGCGCCGTTCGCCGGGCAGGGGCGCGGAGCCGAGGACCGCTACGGCCGGTCGCCGCCGCAGCCGCAGGCGTTGTGTCGTCCGCCGTGCACCGCCGCGTATGCCGACGGGCGGGGCGCGGTGGCGGCCCGGTCGAGTCGCGCGGCCGCGGCCCGGCCCGCCGAGGTGCGCGCGTCGTGGACGACCCGGCCACCCACCAGGGTCAGTTCGACACGGGTGTCGCTGATGTCCGCCACCGGGCATCGCGCCACATCACGGTCGAGAACGATCAGATCCGCGGCCAGACCGCGCCGGACCGTTCCCGTCAGATGGTCCATGCGCAGCTGCCATGCCGTCCCGTGCGTGTGCATGCGCAGCGCCGACGTACGGCTCAGCCCCTCCAGCTCCCGGTAGAGCGGCCCGTCGCCCTCCGCGCCCGTGCGGTCGATCGCCGTACGGACCTGGTTCCACACCTGGAGCGGGTCCACCGGCCAGTCCGAGCCGCCCGAGAGCCGGGCCCCGTGCCGCTCCAGGGAGCGGGCGGGGTACATCCACCGGTGCCGCTCGGGCCCGATGTACGGCAGGAGGGCGTCCATCGTCCACGTGTCCTGTTCCGCCCACTGGAGCTGCATGCAGGCCACCACGTCCAGCGCGGCGAACCGCCCCAGATCCGCCGGGTCCACCAGCTGGAGGTGTGCGATGGCGTTCCGGGTGTCGCGCAGCCCGGTCGTGCGCCGGGCGTACGCGTATCCGTCGAGTGCCGTGCGCACCGCGCGGTCGCCGAGCCCGTGGGCGTGCATCTGCCAGCCGGCCCGGTTGAAGGCCGCGCTCAGTCGCCCGTAGTCCTGTCCGGAGACATACAGCTCACCCCGGTTGTCCGTCGGGTGTCCGGAGCCGTCCAGATAGGGCTCCAGGAGCGCCGCGGTCTGCGCCGGGTACTCGATCACCCCGTCGAGGAACACCTTGCTCGTCCCGAACCGCAGCCCAGGTACGTCCCGGAACGCGCGCTGCAGCCCGCGCGCGTAGGCGAGCGCCGCCACCGGGTCCTTCGCCAGGTCCGTGTCGATCTTGATCGCGGGGACGATCCGCTGCGGCAGCTTCCCCGCTCTCGCCAGGGCCTGATACGTCGTCAACTCACCCCGTCCGACGGCCGCGTCCATCATCGTGGTCACCCCGGAGGCCGCCACCTGGGCGAGGACCCGGGAGCAGGCGGCGACCAGTTCGGCCTCGCTCGGCTCCGGGATGTGGCGGGTCACCAGGTCCTGGGCGTCGTCCTTGAGCACCCCGCTGGGCTTCCCGTCCGGCCCCTTCACGATCTTCCCGCCCACCGGATCGGGGGTCGCCGCGGTGATGCCCGCGATCTGAAGGGCGCGGGCGTTGACCCAGGCGTTGTGGCCGTCGCCCCCGAGCAGGGCGATCGGGCGGCGGGTGGGGAGGGTGTCGAGCAGGGAGTGGTGGGGCAGGGTGCCCTGCGGCAGCAGCCCGACCGGGTTCCAGTCCGAGACCACCAGCCAGCCGTCGGGCTCCTGGCCGGGCGTGTCCTTGAGGAAACCCGTGAGGATCGCGAGGAGTTGCTCGGCGGTCGTCTCGGCGCCCTCCAGGGAGGGGCGCAGTGAACGCTCGCCCGCGCCGAGCGGGTGCACATGGCCGTCGTGGATGCCGCTCATCACGGTGGCCCCGCGCGCATCGACGATCTCGGTGTCCCGTCCGGCGAGGCGGCGCAGTTCGCGATTCCGGCCGGTGGCGAGAATCCGGCCGTCGCGCCCGACGGCCACGGCCTCGACGGGGCGGGCGCCGGGCAGCCCGGTGAACACCCGTGCGTTGTGGATGACCATGGCCGCGGAACCGCGGTGCGCGGCACCCCGCTGCGCGGCACCCCGCTGCGCGGCGGACGCGGGGCCAGCCGCCGCACCCACCAGTCCGGCCGCACCCGCGGCGAGCACGCTGCGCCGGGCGAAAGAAGAAGTCACGACTACTCCAAGGGTTGGGCTGCGTTTACCGTGGCCGGACCCTCATTGATTAACGCCGTAACCAGAACCCACCCCGTACGACGGAATCCGCACCGCGATCCATACGATGGCGCCATGTCAGGGCCCACGCTCGCCGATGTCGCCCGCGCCGCGGAGGTCTCCACCGCCACCGTCTCGCACGCTCTCAACGGAACCGGTCGGCTCGCCGACGCCACGCGCCGCCGGGTCCGCGAGGTGGCCACCGCGCTCGGCTACGGCGCCCGGCGGACTCCACGGACCGGGGGGACCCTGGGCGTGGCCGTCACGACCTACGCCGGATCGGCCTGGAACTTCCTCGAAGTCCCGTACTTCGCCCGGCTCCTGACCGCCGCCATCGCCACCGCGCACGGCCACGGCTACGCCCTGACCATCCTCCCCACCACCCGCGGTGCCGATACGCTGTGGCACACCCTCACCGTGGACGGCATGCTGCTCCTCGACAGCCCCGCGGGCGACCCGGTGCTGCGTGCCCTGCGCGCCCGAGGCATCCCGCTCGTCTTCGACGGCCGGCCCGTCGATCCGAGGCCCGGGGACGTCTGGGTCGACAACGACCACACCGCCACCACCCGTGAGGTCCTCGGCCACCTGGCGGCCTCGGGCGCCCGGCGGATCGCCCTGCACGCCGGGTACGGCGACGAGCACTACACCCGGGCCGTGACCCGCGCGTACGAGCAGTGGTGCCACGAGCACGGCCACAAGCCGCTGTTCCTCACCTGCGACCCGTACGACACCCCGGGGCACGCCTTCGACGCGGTCTTCGCCGCCCGCGCCTGCGACGCGGTCTACACGGTCTACGACCCCGGCGGCCGTCAGGTTCTGGCTGCGGCGGCCCGCCACGGCCTGCGGATCCCCGACGACCTCCTGCTCGTCTGCGCCAGTGAGGACCCGGCCTACGCCGAGAACGATCCACCGGTGAGCACCGTGACCCTGCGCCCCACGACGATCGCCGAGACCGCGGTGACGGCCCTGGTCTCCCGCCTGTCTCCCACCGCCCCGCCGCCGCCCGGCGCCCTGACCGTTCCGGCGGTCCTGCTCCCCCGTGGCTCCTCATGCCGCCGCACCCGGCCCGGCCGACAAGGGCCACCGTGATCCGGCGGGCGGCCCGCACCCGACCGAAGCCGGTCCGGAGTGCCGCGTCCCGCTCCACGGGCCCGGCCGTGCGCGCGTGCGAGACGGGCGGGGACGGCCGGGAGACGAAGGTGCTCAAGCGGCCCGGCCGTGCGCGCGTGCGAGACGGGCTCGACGCCATCCAGGGGGCCCGGATCGCGGGCGCCCACGGCCGGGTGGCGCGCGGGGTGCCGGTGTTCCAGTGCGGTGAACCCTTCCGGTCACAGCACTGGGCGCCCTGCGAAGGTCTGCCCGGACGCGTCTCCCCGGACTCGGCGCATCCCGTGGTCTCCGCCAGGCCCTGTTGTCCGGATCCTGACGGGGGGCTGCCTACCCCGGCACCGCGCCCGGCGGCGTTGCCGTCGGTCAGTCGTCGAGGGTGCTGCTGTCGCGCCGGGTGACGTCGGGCCGCGTGTTCACGGACCACATGTGGGTGCACTGCGGGCACTGGAGGTGAACGACCGGCCCGTTGTTGGATATCAGATAGCGCCAATGCTCACGGCAGTTGCGGAGGTCGGCGCAGTTCTCGCAGTGACGGGCGTCGTCGCAGACGGGGCAGGGCATCCAGGCGCGGCGGGCCACGTCCGCCTGCGGATCAATGGGCAGTCGCACGGCCCGGCCCCCTGTCCGGCAGGACGCCGGCCGTCACCAGCAGGTCGTAGGTGCGCTGCTGTTCGGCGTCCAGGCCCGAGTAGAGGAGCGCGTAGGCCTCGTCCTCGCCCTGGAGGGCGGCGATCGGGTCCCAGTCGGGCCCGAGCGCGGCCACGACCTCGACCCGGCGCCGAGCTTCCTCGAACGTCAGATCGATTGTGAAGGGTATGAGGCTGTCTGGATTTCCCTTTTTCATGGCGAAACTTCCGATGTGCCGGTGGAACTTCCCATGCCTATCAGGCGGAAGCGGTCACGGGGAAGGGTGACCTAAGTCGCTCTGGGGCGAGGCGGCCCCCGGCCTCCGGGGGAGGGGCCCTCGGATCGGTCGGCAGGGGTGGGTCGTTGCCGGCGCCGGCGCCCCGACGGTGGACGCGGCCCATGGGCGGCACTGTGATGTACGTCATGCAGCCGTCCAGGGTGTCGGGCGGGGTGATCCGAATGATGCGGAGGGGGAACGGGTGGAGCAGCCCCGTCAGGTCCTCCCTGCCCGGAATGTGCGCCGGTACACCGTGGGGGACACTCCCAGCGCCGCCTGCAGATGCTGCCGCAGGGACGTGGGCGTCCCGAAGCCCGCGTCCCTGGCCACCTGGTCGATCGACAGATCCGTCGACTCCAGCAGCTGCCGGGCCCGCTCGACCCGCTGCCGGGTCAGCCACTGCACGGGGCTGACCCCGACCTCCTCCCGGAACCGGCGGGTGAACGTCCGTACGCTCATCGACTCCTGCTGCGCCATGTCGCGCAGCAGGATCGGGCGCTCCAGCCGGCCGAGCGCCCAGGCCCGTGCCGAGGTGGTGGTCGCGAACTGCGCCTCGGGCACGGGGCGCTGGATGTACTGGGCCTGCCCGCCGTCCCGGTGCGGGGGTACGACCGTGCGGCGGGCGACGTCATTGGCGACGGCGGTCCCGTGGTCGCGGCGCACGATGTGCAGGCAGAGGTCGATGCCGGCGGCGACCCCGGCGGAGGTCAGCACGTCCCCGTCGTCGATGAACAGGACGTCCGGGTCGACCCGGACCTCGGGGAAGAGCCGCTGGAAGTGGTCGGCGTGAGACCAGTGGGTGGTGGCGGGGCGGCCGTCGAGATATCCCGCGGCGGCCAGCACATAGCTGCCCGTGCAGATGGAGACCATCCGGGTACCCGGCCTGATGTGTGCGAGCGCGGCGGCGAGTTCGTCGGTGAGCCTGCCCTCCGTGTAGACGGGGCCGAGTTCGTAACTGGCGGGGATCACGACCGTGTCGGCGGTGGCCAGCGTCTCCGGGCCGCGTTCGACGGTGATCGTGAAGTCCGCGTCGGTGCGGACCGGGCCCGGCGGGCGGATGGAACAGGTCACGACTTCATAGAGTTCGCGGCCCTTGTTGCGCGGCTCGGAACCGAGCGATCGACCGAAAATCCTTTGTGGGATGCCCAGTTCGAAGGGAAGTAGCCCGTCGAGGGCCAGGACGGCGATTCGGTGCGGCATTGGCGGACTCCCTTCACCCCTAGTGGTATAGACCTTCAACTGATACATGTCACTGCCGTGAAGGAAAAGTCAGCAGAGCACCCGCACATTCCCGCCGTGCGCAGCGAGAGCCCGTCGCCCCTTTCGCCCCGTTCTTCGGGTGGGGAGCCGCTGGGCGACAGTCTTGGCGCGGACCTGAGCAAGGGCCTTGGTGCGGGCCTGGGCGACATCCGGCCCGCCGAGCTCTGGAACCGTAACTTCCGGCTCTTCTTCGTTGCCCGTACCGCCGCGCTCTTCGGTGACGGCATGATCCCGGTGGCGCTCACCGCGGGCCTGCTGGGGGCCGGCCGGCCGCACTCGTCGGTGGGGTTCGCGCTGGCGGCCTGGATGGGACCGCTGGCGCTCTTCGTGCTGTTCGGTGGCGTACTGGCGGACCGGTTCACCCCGCGCCGGATGATGATCATCGCCGATGCGCTGCGACTGGTCGGGGCCTCCGTGCTGGCGGTCTCCTTCGCTGTCGGCAACCCGCCGTTGTGGGCGGTGTACGCGCTCAGCGCGGTGGCGGGTGTGGGCGCCGCCCTCTTCCAGCCGGGCGTCGCCTCGACCGTGCCCCGGGTCGCCTCGGACGTGCAGCGCGCCAACGCGGTGCTCCGGGTCTCCGAGGCGCTCATGACCATGGCGGGACCGGCCTTCGCGGGCATGCTCGTCGGGTTCGCCAGCGCCGGCGCGGTCTACGCGGCGAACGCGTCGACGTTCCTGGTCTCCGGTCTCTGCCTCTTCCTGCTGCGGCTCGCCCCGGCCCCGGCGGACGAGGTGCACCGGGGTACATTCGTCGCCGAACTGGCCGACGGGTGGCGGGAGTTCCGGGCCCGAAGCTGGCTGTGGGGAGTGATCGCGATCTGGACGGTGTACGGCTTCGCGGTGCTCGGCCCGATGCTGCCGCTGACCGCGGTGCAGGTCACCGAGGCGCACGGCTCGGGGATGTACGGCGTGATGATGGCGGTGAACGGCGCGGGCAGCGTCGTCGGCGGGCTGTTCGCCCTGCGCCTGCGACCGCGCCGCCCGCTCGCGGCCGGAGCCGTCGCGCTGACCGCGGTCTGCGTGAACCTGGTGGTGCTCGGCCTGGGGATGCCGGTGGTCGCGCTCGGGGCGGGGCAGTTCGTGGCCGGCGCGGCGTTCGCGTTCTGGCTGGTGATGTGGTCGACGACGGTCCAGACCCATGTGCCGCCCGAGGCGCTGAATCGTCTGCACGCGTACGACGTGGCGGGCTCCCTGCTGATGCTGGCGGCGGGCCGGGCGCTGGCGGGGCCGGTCGCGGACCGGGTGGGCGCTCCGGAGGTGCTGCTGGCCGGAGCGGTCATCAACATGGTGGTCGTGGCGGTACTGCTGGTGGCCCGGCCGATCCGGCGGCTGGAGCGGATCGGGTGAGCGGGGGCGGATCGGAGGGGACGGTGCCCCGGGTGGCACGGACGGCTCCACGGGCACGCGCGGTCGCGGGGCGGTGCCCCGGGTGACGGGTACGGCTCCACGGGCACGCGCGGTCGCGGCCGGGGCCGCGGTGCTGACCGTCGTCGCCGGGCTCGGCGTCAGGGCGTTCGCGGACGGCGACGTCGCCAAGTACGCCGGGGACGCGCTCTACACCGTGCTGATCTGCTTCCTGGTCGCCGTGGCCGCGCCCCGTGCCCGGCCGGTCGTCATGGCCGGAGCGGCCCTCCTGCTCAGCTGCTCGGTCGAGCTGCTGCAGCTGACCGGGGTGCCCGCGGAGCTCTCCCGCCACAGCGCGGTGGCGCGGCTGGTGCTCGGCTCGACCTTCAACGCCCCGGATCTGTTCTGGTACGCGGTGGGGGCGGGGTTCGCCTGGGCGGTGGTGGCCGCGGCTATCGCTGCTGCTTCGCCCGCTCGCGCTCCTCGGACTTCTGCATCTCGATGATCTCGAAGACATGGGCGCTGGCCTGCCTGCGCACACTGCCCGCGACGAGCAGCGCCGCGCCGAGGACGGACAGGAGGGCGGAGATCCCCAGGATGGTGAGCTGCTTCGGCACCTCGGTGACCGCCCCGCACTGCGAAATGCGGTAGCAGAACACGTCCTGCGGTTCCGCGAGCAGGAAGCCCAGCCAGATCCACAGGACGCAGGCGACGACCAGCAGCACGGCTCCCCAGGCCTGCATCAGTGTGGAGCGGTGGTGGAACCGCTGGCGTGCTGCCCACTGCATGAGCTCCCCCAGTTCGGTAGGCGGCGAAGGCGCGGCGCACGAGCCGCCGAACGACAGGTGATCGTACGCGCATACGGGCACCTGGCGGGCCGGAAGACGTCGATCCCCGTTGGCCCGATCCCTTCGAATGGTGTCCTTCCGGCCACTCGTCCGCACCATGACGTGCACCGGATGCTGAGTGACGTGACCCAGACAACCGAAAGCGCCGCCCGGGACGACGACCGGCAGGCCACCCCCGCAGCCCCCGGCCGGCGCTCCCGCCTGCGCGTTCACCGCGCCTGGCTCGTCGCCGTCGTCACTTTCGTGACGATCATCGGCGGCGCCGCGTTCAACTCCCTGCCCGGCCTCCTCATCGACCCGCTCCACACGGAATTCGGCTGGTCGCGCGGCGAGATCGGACTCGCGGTCTCCCTCGACATGGCGCTGTACGGGCTCACCGCGCCGTTCGCCGCCGCGCTGATGGACCGGTTCGGCATCCGCCGGGTCGTCGTCGTCGCGCTCGGCGCGGTGGCGGCCGGGGCGCTGGCCAGTGTCTGGATGACGGCCTCCTGGCAGCTGATGATCTATTGGGGGCTGCTCGTCGGCCTCGGCACCGGCTCGATGGCGCTGGCCTTCTCGGCCACGGTCACCAACCGCTGGTTCGTCGCCCGGCGCGGCCTGGTCACCGGCATCCTCACGGCGGCGGGCGCCTCCGGGCAACTGGTCTTCCTGCCCCTGTGCGCCTGGATCGTCGCGGAGCACGGCTGGCGCCCGGCCTCGGTGACGGTGGCGCTCGCCGCGCTGGTCGTCGTCCCGTTCGTCTGGCTCCTGCTGCGTGACCACCCGGCCGATGTGGGCCTCGCCCCGTACGGCGGCACCTACGTGGAAAAGCCCGCACCCGCGCGCGGTGCGGCGAGGCGGACCGTACGCGTACTGGCCGACGCCGCCCGCACCGGCCCGTTCTGGCTGCTCGCGGGCACGTTCGCGATCTGCGGCGCCTCGACCAACGGCCTGATACGGACCCACTTCGTGCCGTCGGCCCACGACCACGGCATGCCCATCACGGCTGCGGCCTCGCTGCTCGCCGTCATCGGGGTCTTCGACATCATCGGCACGGTCTTCTCCGGCTGGCTCACCGACCGCTTCGACGCCCGCCGGCTCCTCGCCGTCTACTACGCGCTGCGCGGCGTCTCGCTGCTCTTCCTGCCGATGCTGATGGCACCGACGGTGCATCCGCCGATGGTGTTCTTCATCGTCTTCTACGGTCTGGACTGGGTCGCCACCGTCCCGCCGACGCTGGCCCTGTGCCGCGAGCAGTACGGCGAGGACAGCGCCATCGTCTTCGGCTGGGTCCTGGCCTCCCACCAGGTGGGCGCGGCGCTGGTGGCGTTCCTGGGCGGTGTGGCGCGCGACGCGTTCGGCTCCTACGACGTGGTCTGGTACGCGTCGGGTGCGCTGTGCGCGACGGCGGCGCTGATGGCGCTGGTGATCCGGCGGGTCCGGGAGCCCTCGGGCGTCGCCGCGGGACTCGGCTGACGGCGCCCCGCGCTCCCGGCCGGGCCGCGAGTTCGCGCCCGCTCACCCGCCCAGTGGCCCGAACCGCCCGAACATCCCCCGGTGGAACAACAGCGGACCGTCCCCGTCCGCCGCCCCCAGCGCCTCCACCCGGCCGACCACGATCAGATGGTCGCCCCCGGTGTGGACGGCTTGGATACGGCAGTCGATCCAGGCCGGTACGGAGTCCAGCAGCGGCGACCCGGTCGCGGGAGCCGCCTCGTACGCCACCCCCGCGAACTTGTCGGCCCCGCTCACCGCGAAGCTCCGGCACAGTGCACCCTGGTCCGCGCCCAGGATGTTGACACAGAAGGCCCCGGCGCGGGCGATGCGCGGCCAGGTCGTCGACGTACGGGCGACCATGAAGGTGACCAGCGGCGGGTCGAGGGAGAGCGACGCGAACGACTGGCAGGCGAAGCCCGCCGGTCCCGCCGTGTCGTCCGGGTCGTGAGCCGTGACGATGGTGACTCCGCTCGCGAAGTGACCCAGTACGCGCCGGAATTCGGCCGGGTCGAGCGGCATGCGCTCATCGTCGGCGACGGCCCGGAGATCCGGGCGCGGCAGCGGATCGACCGGCGCCGGCCCCGCGCTGGTGGAGGCGCCGACGGACCTGAGGTACCGGACGGCGGTGGCGGCCATGCCTGCGTGTCCCATCACGCTTCCCATTGAAACTGACGGCACGTCAGATGGGAACCCCCGTGAGCTCTGCCGTCGGGTGGACCCGGTCGGCCGAGGTGTCGAGGCCGTGTCGGACGCCGTCGTCCAGGAGGGCGGTTCCGTCCTGGGCGGGGATCGGCCGGTCCGATCGGGCCCCACCGGTCCGGCGCTGCCGCGCGAAGCGGGTCAGCTGCCGCATCCGGATCCGCATCCGCAACCGTGCTCCTCGGCCGCGGGTGCGTCGGCCTCCTCACGGCCGGACTCGGCGACGCAGCAGCGATCGCCGTCCAGAGCTGCGCTCTTGCCCATCCGGTCGGCATCCGCCTTGACGACGTAGACCTCCCACGGCTCCTTGCCGGGCCCGTGCACCCACACCTTGTCCTGAAGCGCATAGCAGCAGGACGTGTCGTTCTCCTCGAACGTCGCGAGCCCCGCGTCCGTGAGGCGGGTGGCGGCGGCGGTGACCTCCTCGGTGGTGGCCACCTCGACGCCGAGGTGGTCCAGGCGGGTGGCCTGTCCCGGCTCGCCCTCGATCAGGACGAGCTTGAGCGGCGGCGTGGTGATGGCGAAGTTCGCGTAGCCGGGGCGCCGCTTGGCGGGCTCCACGCCGAACAGCTTGGAGTAGAAGGTGACCGACGCTTCGAGGTCGGCGACGTTGAGAGCGAGCTGGACACGGGACATGGAGGTCTCCCCGATCACGTTGCATTGATATCTGTCGATCCAAGCTTGCGCCTTGGATCGAAAAACATCAACATAGAGGCATGTCGAAACAAGACCTTGTGGTGCTCGGCCAGGACGGCGCCGACGGATGCTGCCCCACGCTGCTGACCGCGCCGCTGGACGAGGACCGGGCGGAGGCGCTGGCGAAGGTGTTCAAGGCCTTGGGCGACCCCGTGCGGCTGCGGTTGCTGTCGATGATCGCCTCCCGCGCGGGCGGGGAGGTCTGTGTCTGCGACCTCACACCTGCCTTCGACCTGTCCCAGCCGACGATCTCCCACCACCTCAAGCTGCTGAAGCAGGCCGGGCTCATCGACTCCGAGCGGCGCGGGACGTGGGTGTACTACCGCTTGCTGCCCGAGACGACCGACCGCCTCGCCGCCGTCCTCACCCGCCCTGGCGGGCAGCAGCTCCCCGGGACGGTTCCTGCCGGGGCCGCTTCGTGAGCACCGGGACCGCAGGGCCCGTCGCCGGGCGGTTGTCGTTCCTGGACCGATTCCTGGCCGTGTGGATTCTGGCCGCGATGGCCTTCGGCCTGGGCCTGGGCCGCCTGGTCCCCGGTCTCGGTGAGACGCTCGCGAAGGTCACTGTCACCGGCGTCTCGCTGCCGATCGCGCTCGGCCTTCTCGTGATGATGTACCCGGTCCTCGCGAAGGTCCGCTACGACCGGCTGGAGACCGCCACCCGCGACCGGCGGCTGCTCATCCCGTCCCTGGTGCTGAACTGGGTCGTCGGCCCGGCGCTGATGTTCGCGCTCGCCTGGATCTTCCTGCCCGACCTTCCCGAGTACCGCACCGGCCTGATCATCGTCGGTCTCGCCCGGTGCATCGCCATGGTCATCATCTGGAACGACCTGGCCTGCGGCGACCGTGAGGCCGCTGCTGTCCTCGTCGCCCTCAACTCCGTCTTCCAAGTCCTCGCGTTCAGCCTGCTCGGCTGGTTCTACCTCTCCGTTCTGCCCGGTCGGCTGGGCCTGGAGCAGACCGCCCTCGACGTCTCCGTGTGGGAGATCGCCCGCGCCGTTCTCATCTTCCTCGGCATTCCGCTGCTGGCCGGCTTCCTCACCCGCCGGCTGGGAGAACGGATCAGGGGCCGCGCCTGGTACGAGACGAAGCTGATTCCCCGGATCGGCCCGTTCGCCCTGTACGGGCTGCTGTTCACCGTCGTCGTGCTCTTCGCCCTCCAGGGCGGCGCCATCACCTCCAAGCCCCTCGACGTCGTCCGCATCGCGCTCCCCTTGCTTGTGTACTTCGTTGTGATGTGGGCCGGGTCCATGGCTGTCGGCCGCGCGCTGGGACTCGACTACCCGAAGGCGACGACGCTGGCATTCACCGCCGCGGGCAACAACTTCGAACTCGCCATCGCGGTCGCCATCGCCACCTTCGGTGCCGCCTCCGGCCAGGCCCTCGCGGGAGTCGTCGGTCCTCTCATCGAGGTGCCCGTCCTGATCGGCCTGGTCTACGTTGCGCTGGCCACCCGCCGATTCTTCCCCCAGGCCGTCCCGGCAGCCGGTCGGGCCGCTGCCCCGGAAGGTTCCGCCCATGTCTGAGTCCAAGCCGTCCGTGCTGTTCGTATGTGTCCACAACGCAGGCCGCTCGCAGATGGCCGCCGCCTTTCTCACCCACCTCGGAGGCGACCGCGTGGAGGTCCGCTCCGCCGGGTCCGCACCGGCCGACGCCGTGAACCCGGCCGCGGTACAGGCAATGGCGGAGGTCGGCATCGACATGTCCGCCGAGACGCCGAAGGTGCTGACCGTGGAAGCCGTGCGGGCATCCGATGTGGTGATCACCATGGGCTGCGGTGACACCTGCCCCGTCTTCCCCGGCAAGAAGTACCTCGACTGGACGCTCGACGACCCGGCCGGCCAAGGCGTCGAGGCCGTCCGCCCGATCCGCGACGAGATCGAACGGCGCACCCGCGGCCTGCTCGCCGAACTCCGGCCCCACGGACACTTCCCGTGGCAGGGCGACTGACGTCGTCGTGGCAGGCGACAGGAGCGGACTCCTGTGTCGAGCGCCAGAGTTGGTCCACCGTCGGTGATGTCCCTGGCCCGGGGCGCGCCTCCGCCGGGGCCGCCCCGCCCGCCGGGGACCGGGTCGTGGTGGCCGCCCGCAACGCCGGGCCGCTCGCCCGTGACGCCGGGGTGGATCGTGTGCGGAATCCGCTTGCCGGCCTCGACCTTGTATTCCCCCGCGAGACCGTCTGGGCCGAACTCGATCTCGTACCGTGACCGCCGCCACCGGGTCGCGGATTTCCGCGATCCGGTGGTCCGCGACGCGGCTCCGCGCGACATCAAAAGCCTTGAAGAACTGGGGAAATGAACCTTCCCGACCCCACCCTGCCGCTCGTCACCCACATGGGTGAGATTGGCCAACTTGGCTGCTATTCGGGCCGGTGGCCTGGCATATGCTCGCCGCGACGAACAACCCCAGACATGCGACGGCCCCCGGCCGGGACTGGCATCCCGATCGAGGGCCTGACCACCGAGAAGTAAGAGGCTTCCCGATGGATACCCAGCAGATTAGCGCGCCCTCGCGCGCCCCGTCCCGCACACGCGGAGATGCCACGCCGTACTCCGGTGTCATGCACGACAACTCCCGGCACACCAGCCGTTTCACGGTCGTGGGCAACCACCTCACCCAGCACCGTGAGCTCTCCCTCGTCGCGATCGGGCTCGCCGCACACATCCAGTCGCTGCCCACCGGAGCCAGGATCGGCATCAAGGACCTCGCCGCCCGCTTCCCGGAGAGCGAGGCCCGGATCGCCGCCGCGTTACGCGAACTCGAAGCCCACGGCTACCTGCGACGCACCCGCAAGCGCCTGACCGACGGCCGGATCGTCACCCGTACCGTCTCCTGCAACCATCCTGCCGACCGGCGGTCCGCAGGAACGGCACCGGGCCGCGAATGCCCGCCGCGCCCGCAACATACGGCCCGGCCGCCCGTGTCGGTCCGGCCCTGCCGGGAGCCCGAAGCCGACGAAACGCGTCCGCTCAGGTCCCCGGCCCGAACCGTGCCCGCACCAGGCCGTGAACCCCTCCCGGCAGCGCGCCGGGAGCGCGCCCCGTACAGCAGGTCCACGCCCCTGCTCGTACCGCAGCCGTCCTTTCCCACAGCGTCCCTCCTCCGGACCGCCGCCGACCTGCTCGCCGGGCTGCACCGCCAGGACCCGCGCCTGCTGCTCTCCGCACAGGATGTGGACGTGCTGACCCCGGGGGTGGCCGCATGGCTGGAGCGCGAGGTCGTCCCCGCCGCCGTGGAGCGCGCCCTGACCAGCGAACTCCCCTCCGAAGGGCTGCGCCGCCCCGCCGGTCTCCTCGCTCACCGACTGACCACTCGGCTCCCGCCACCGCCCCCGTTCCGGGCCCCGGCCGATCTCCCGACCCAGCCGCTTCCGTTCCAGAACTGCGACGGCTGCGAACGGGCATTCCGCGCGGCGGGGCCGGGAGAGTGCCCCGGCTGCCGGACCGACACCGGGACTCTTCTCCCGCGTCTCCGAGGTACTGGGGGTCGAGATCACCCGTGCCTGCCGTGAGAACGGGCGACCTGAGTCCCGGGGTGCGAGATCTCAGGTCGCCCGGCCCAAGCTCTTCATCGCCGCTCGTTCCGTCTGCTCCGCCGAGGGGAGGCGACGGGTCTCAGGGGGTGAGGAGGCGCTGCTTGAGCTTGCCGAGTGTCGCGGCGTCGAGCCCCAGCCCCTTGGAGAGGTAGGAGTCGAAAGAGCCGTATGTGCGGTGCACCGCGTTGAAGGCGGAATGGAGGAACTCGGTCCGCACCCCCATGACGGGTTCGAGCAGCGCGGGGTCCTTCACCTTGCCGGCAGCCTCCAACGCCTGAAGCTGCGCCGCGTTGGAAGCACGCAGGGCTTGGTTCGACGCCAGGTAGTTCTGTAGGACCTCGTGGTGGGGGACGCCCACCGCGGTCAAAAGCACCGCCGTCATCCACCCGGTCCGGTCCTTGCCGGAGGTGCAGTGGTACAGCACGGGCCCGTTGCCGTCGGCGATGGCGCGCGCTGTGTCACCGAACGCTTGAGAGGCCCCCGGATCGGTGACGAGCCACGCGTAGTAGTTGTCCACGAGCTGTGTGTTGCGGCCACCGCCCAGCAACGTCTGCTGCACCTCGGGGCCACCCGCGACGGCCTTGCCCAGGACGGTGCTCAGATCGTCCGGCGAGCCGTAGACGGGCCGGGCGGTCCGCTGTACGCCGGTCGGAAGCCGGTCGGGGGCCGACGCGGATTCGGTCGACGAGCGGAAGTCGATCACCTTGGTGATCCCGGCCCGGGTGAGCTCGCGCTGCTCGTCGCCGGTGAGTGTGCCCAGTGCGTCCGAGCGGAACACGACGCCGGTCCGGACGTGATGTCCGTCGCCGGCCCGCTCCCCGCCGATGTCGCGGAAATTGGGCGCGTCTTTCAGGGTGAGGGGGTGGGCCGTGGCAGGGGTGGGCGTGACCGTCTGGTCCGTCCGGGCCGGCTGCGCCGCCGCCGGGCCGCCCCCGCATGCGACGGCGCCGACGGCCAGGGCAGCCACTCCTGCGGTCGCGGCCAGCAGCCTGGTCATCGGCGCCCGCGAGCGCCCGTTGGTGTGATGGAGCATCTCCGTACGATAACCAGACGTCCCATAAATGCCTTATAAACGCATAGAACCTTGTCTATGCGTGATCATCGAGCTTTTTCGGCGTGGCCGCTGATCGCCGGACAGAACCTGGCGGTGAGGCGCGCGAAAACCAGTGGAACAGCGCCGCTGTGCGCCAATACCGTGCTGCCGAACCAAGTCGTCTGGGCAAGGACGTGCCGTTGTACACCCTGTGAGACCTCCCGAGCGCTGAATCGTCGCGCGTCGCGCATCTGCGCCGCGCTCCTTTTTGCTGCGGACTTCTCACTGAAACCGGTGTACTTCTGTGCTCGAAAACTGGGTGGTCGTGCCCACCTGCCTGCCGCTCGTCCTCCGCCGTTGCCACGCGTGCGCGTCCGAGCGCTTCCGGGCAAGCGGAAAATTTCGCGTCAACGCAAACCACAAGCTCATCGACGCCTGGCTCCTCGCGCTCTGTACCGCTTGCGGGGAAACGGCAAAGCTCACGCTCCTGGAGCGGGTGAATGTGCGCTCCATACGACCTGAGTCGCTGGACCGGCTGCATGACAACGACCCTGGCCTGACAGCTGAGCTGCTCCAGGATCCGGTCGTGCGGCGCCGTAATCGCATCGCGCTCGACTGGGGCAACGCCTGGCGCCTGGACACCGGCGGATCGGATCACCTGGACCGCGAGGTGATCGATGTCTCGGTCCGCTTCGCGGCGCGGATCCCTGTCCGGCCGGTGCGACTGATCGCTGAAGGGTGCGGTCTTTCGCGGGCCGAGGTGGAGAGACTGATCACGGAGGGGAAACTCGTTTCGGCAGTCCGGCTGAGCGGCAGGCTCTCCGGTGACTTCACCTTCACGCTCAAGCGCTGAGCCCTCCTCGGGCCCAGGGGCCCGTCCGGCAGGATCCGCCGGACGGGCCCCTGGTGGCTGCGGGTCCCGGGCAGCCCCACCCGGTACCGGGAGAGGATCGACGTGAGCGCCCCGGGGCCGCTCACAGCCCCCGGTACTTCGGCGTGCGCCGCTCAACGAAGCTCGCCACGCCCTCGTTGGCGTCCTGCGTCGTCATATTGATCTCCTGAGCCATCGCCTCAGCCGCGAACGCCGTCGCCCGGTCGGCGTCCAGGGACGCGTTGACGAGTTGCTTGGTGGCGGCGATCGCCCGGGTCGGCCCCTCGGCCAGCCGCTGCGCCCACGCGCGGGCGGTCGCCGCCAACTCCTCGTCCGGGACGACCCGGTTGACCAGCCCCAGCCGCTCCGCCTGCGCCGCCGGGAGCGAGTCGCCGAAGAACATCAGCTCCTTGGCGCGCTGCGGGCCGATCAGGCGCGGCAGCAGATACGCGCCGCCTCCGTCCGGTACGAGGCCGCGGCGTACGAACACCTCGATGAACTTCGCCGAGTCGGCGGCCAGCACCAGATCGCAGGCGAACGCGAGATGGGCGCCGATACCGGCCGCCGTGCCGTTGACGGCCGCGACGACCGGCTTCTCGCAGTCCAGGACCGCGGCGATCAGACGCTGTGCGCCGAGCCGGATGGTGCGGGCCACGTCGCCGGGTACCCGGTCGCCCGTTGAAGGGGCGCCGCGCAGGTCGGCGCCCGCACAGAAGCCGCGGCCGGTGGCGGTGAGGACGACGGCCCGGACCGCCGGGTCGGCGGAGGCATCGGCGAGCAGGGCGATGACGCGTTCCCGCTGGTCCCAGGTGACGGCGTTCATCGCCTCGGGGCGGTTGAGCGTGATCCAGGAGACGCCGTTGTCAGTGGCGTGGAGTACCAATGAGTCGAGCGGGTCGGTGGACCCGGTGGACTCGGCGGTGTCTTCGGGGGAGGACGGCATGAGGTGGCTCCTGGGTGAGTGGTGCGGACGGTGGCGGCGCGGCGGTCGAGGCGCCGCGCGAGGCGGCCGGTGCCGCGGTCGCCGGGACGGGCGGTGGTGCGGCCGGTCAGCGGCAGACGGCGAGCGCGTCCAGCGCCACCGCGCCCTGCCCCCGGCCCAGCACCATCAGCGGGTTGATGTCCAGCTCGGCGAGGTCGTCGCCCAGTTCCAGCGCCATCCGCTGCACCCGCAGCACGACCTCGACGAGCGCGTCGACGTCCACCGGCGGGCCGCCGCGTACGCCCTCCAGCAGGGCCCGGCCGCGCAGTTCGGCCAGCATCGACCGCGCCTGGTCCTCGCCGAACGGTGGTACGCGAACGGCCGCGTCGTGCAGCACCTCGACCAGTACGCCGCCGAGCCCCACCGTCACCGTCGGCCCGAACAACGCGTCCTGCGTGACACCGACCATCATCTCGACGCCCCGCTCGACCATCTGGCAGACCAGGATTCCGTCCAGTTCGATGCCCTCGTACCGCGCGATGTCGGTCAGTTCGCGGTACGCGTCCCGCACCTGGCTGGCGGAGGTGAGCCCGACCTTGACCAGGCCCAGCTCGGTCTTGTGGGCGAGCCGGGGGCCCGACGCCTTCATGACGACCGGGTAGCCGACCAGCCCCGCCGCCCGGACGGATGCCGCGGCGCTGGTCACCAGCTGCTCGCGCGGGACGCGGATTCCGTACGCCCGCAGCAGTTGCTTCGCCGCGTGCTCGCTCAGCTGGTGTCCCGGGCGCATCAGTGCCTGCGCCTTGCGGAACGAGGGCGACGGTGTGCGTGGCGCCTCGTCGAAGGGGGAGCGGTAGGAGTCGGCGAACCGATGGTGGTCCAGGTAGGCCTTCACCGCGGTGATGCAGTTGCCGAAGGTACGGAAGGTGGCGACGCGGGACGAGCCGAGCAACGTCGTGCGGTACGCGTCCTCCGTACCCACGGGCGAGCCCCACACCACGCACACCAGCTTGTCCGTGGTCTCCGCCGCGTCCACCAGGTCCTGCGCGAGCCGGTCGCTCATCGGGGGGAAGGGGCCGGTGATCGGACAGATCAGCACCCCGACGTCGGGGTCGGCGAGGATCGCGTCGATGATCTTCCGGCCGCGCCAGTCGCCGACCGGATGGCCGCCGTTGTCGACCGGGTTCGCCACGTTCAGGTAGTCGGGAATCCATGCGTGCAGCTCGCGCTGCTTCGCCTCGGACAGGGTGGGCAGCTTCAGTCCCGCACCGGTCGCCAGATCCGAGAAGTGCGCGCCCGTGCCGCCCGAGATCGAATACACGACGACCCCGCCGGCCTGCGGTTTCCGCGCGCGGGCCAGCAGAGCCGCGGTGTCCTGGAGTTCGTCGAGCCCGTCCACCCGGATCACGCCGAACTGCCGCATCGCCGCGTCCACCACCTGGTCGGCGCCGGTCAGTTTGCCGGTGTGTGACGCGGCCATCCTGGCCCCCGTCTCCGTACGCCCCACTTTGACCGCCACCACCGGAACGCCGGCCCGTGCCGCGCGGTCCGTGGCCAGCAGGAAGGAGCGCCCGTCCTTGAGCCCCTCGACGTAGCAGGCGATGGCCCCGACCTCGGGGCGCTGCGAGAAGTACGAGATGAAGTCCGCGGTCTCCAGATCGGCCTCGTTGCCCGTGGGCGCCCAGTGCGAGAGCCGCACGCCCAGCTCCTGAAGGGTGTAGACGGGGCGCCCCTGGTGACCGGACTGGGTGATCAGGGCGATCGCCGGCCCGTCCAGGTCGTCCCGGAACCTCTCGAAGGCGTTGAGGTTGGTGTTCGGCCCGAGCAGCCGCAGCCCGGACCGTTCCACCGCCGCGGCCAGTCGTGCCTGGGCGGCGGCTCCCTCCTCACCCGTCTCGGCGAACCCGGAGGCGAAGGCGACGGCGAACTTCACCTTGGCCTGGGCGAGTTCCTCGATCACCGGGAGCGGATCACCGACCAGCAGCACGGCCAGATCGACCTGTTCCGGCAGGTCCGCGACGGAAGGAGAACAGGCCTGCCCGAACACGGACTCCCGACTGGGATGCACGGGATACAGCCGCGCCCCGACCCGCTCGGCCCAGCCCATGAGCTGCCGGGTGATCCCGGTATTGGGCCGGCCCTCGGTGTCGGACGCCCCGATGACGGCCACGGACTCGGGCCGGAAGAACCGGTCCAGGTCCGGTACGGGGGCGTGCAGTGGGCGGCCACTGACGTCGAGGTCGCCCTCCGCGGCGGCGGACGCCATGCTGTGGACGATGGCGTTCGGCTCTTCGCCGCAGGCCACCACCCTGGCGCGGAAGTCGGTGGTGAGGGTGCCGTGAGTCGATCCAAGCATCGTTCCGCCCACTCCTGCTAGAGGTCCGTCGGGTGATCGTGCTCGGCCAGCCAGAAGCTGACGCTCTGTCAGGTTACTGAACTGACGGCCCGTCAGGAATGGGTGTGCAGGCAAAGGCTCTTCCGGACGCCCGGACATCCATTCCGGATTCCGGGACATGGCCGGTGGCCGGGGTGCCGGGACAGGCTCTCTGTATGACAGAGAAAGCACAGGCAGCACAGGCAGCACAGGGAGCACGAAGGGCGCAGGCGGCGCAGGACGTGCGGCGGGCACAGGAGGTGCGGCAGGCGCAGGACGTACGGGAAACGCGGGACGCGAGTCGGGCGCAGGGCGCCCGTGGGGACCGGCCCGTGCTCGTGATCGGCGGTACCGGGAAGACCGGGCGCAGGGTCGTGGACCGGTTGCGGGGGCAAGGGGTGGAGGCGCGGGTCGCCTCGCGCTCCGGGGCGACACCGTTCGACTGGGACGACCGGGGGACCTGGGAGGCGGCGCTGGAGGGGGTCGCGGCGGCGTACATCGTTCCGCTGGACCTGACCCCCTCCCGGACCCCCGCCCTGGTGGAGCGGGCCGCGGCGGCCGGGATCGGGCGGCTGGTGCTGCTGTCCGCCCGGGGAGTCGACGAGCCGGGGTACTTCGGGGACTCCTACGACGGGACCGGACCGCACCTGGAGGGGGAGCTGGCGGTGCGGGCCTCGGGGGTGCCGTGGACGATCCTGCGGCCCGGCTGGTTCGCGCAGAACTTCAGTGAGGGGGTGTTCCTCGACGGGGTGATGGGCGGTGAGCTGGCGCTGCCCGCGGGGGACGGGGCCGCCGCGTTCGTCGACGCGGACGACATCGCGGACGTCGCCGTCGCCGCGCTCACCCGGCCCGGTCACGAGGGCCAGGTGTACGAGCTGTCCGGGGCGAGGGCGCTCACCGTCGACGACGCGCTGGCCGAGATCGCGAAGGTCACCGGGCGGCGGGCCGCTTATGTCCCGGTCCCCGAGCGGGAGTTCCGGGCAGGACTGGTCGCCGGGGGGATGGCCCCGGAGGAGGCGGCGCTGTGGACGGACGCGATGAAGCCGATCCGTACGAGCCGGGAGGCTCCGGTCACCGACGGCGTGCGGCGTGCGCTGGGGCGCGAACCGCGAGACTTCGGTGAGTTCGTGCGCAGGGCGGCAGACGCGGGCGCCTGGACCGCCTGAGCCCCGGGGCCCTGGATCTTCCGGGGAGCGGGGCGGGGCGTCAGCCTGCCGGGGAGTCCCGGCCCGGCTAGCCCCGCGCCCCGGGCCCACGGCGGTACGCGCTCGGGCTGACGCCCCGGACCCGCTTGAACGCCGCGCTGAAACCGAACGCGTCGGCGTACCCCACCCGGCGGGCCACCGCCGCCACCGTCAGGTCCTGGCGGCTGAGCAGATCGGCGGCGAGCGTCATGCGCCATTCGGTCAGATACGCCACCGGGCCCTCTCCGACCAGTTCCGTGAACCGCTTGGCGAACGTGGTCCGTGAGACCCCGGCCCGTGCGGCCAGCTCCGCCGTCGTCCACGGACGCGCCGGGTCCTCGTGCAGTGCGCTCAGGGCCGGGCCGGCGACCTCGTCGCCGAGGGCGTGGTACCAGGCGGGCGGGGCCGCCTCCGGGCGGTCGAACCAGTCGCGGAGCGTGCACACCAGCAGCCAGTCCAGCAGCCGGTCCAGCACGATCTGCCCGCCCGGCCGCGCCATGCCGATCTGCGCCTCCAGATAGTCGCGCAGCGGCGCACAGTCTTCTTCGTCCGGTACCACGAGCACCGGCGGAAGGACCCGGAGCAACCGCCGCGGGACTTCGGCGTGTACGTCGTAGGCGGCGGCCAGCAGCACGGTGGAGCAACTGAGTTCGTCCGGCGGCATCGGATCGGCCCCGGGCCCGGTGTCCCAGCGGACCTCGTGCACGGACGCACCCGGTCCCGGTCCCGTACCCGTGGCCGTACCCGTGGCCGGGGCGTCGGTGAAGACGAACGGGGCCGGGCCCTGTACGATCGCCGCCTCGCCGGCCCGCACCCGGCGCGCGGCGGGAGCACCGCTGCCGCCGCCCGCGCCGTCGTCCCCGCGACCGCCGTCCCCGCTCCCGCCATCCGGGACGATCCACCCCTCGCCGCGCAACGGCATGCACAGGGTCAGATAGGCGCCGTCCGTGAACCTCAGCGACCACGGCGGATACAGCACCGAACGACCGAAGACCGCCCCCTTCCCCCGCACACCACGCAACAACTCGTCGAACACGTCCATGCGCCAACGGTACGCAGACGGGGCGGCGAACCGGGCGGTGAACAGGGCGGCGAACAGCGCGGCGTACAGGGCGGCGAACGGGGCGGCGAACAGGCGGACCCCTGCCGTCAGGCAGGCCGGTGAGGCACCGAAGCGCGGCATCGCCACCCGTTATGAGAAACGGCCCGGCCGCCACCTGGCCGCCGTCGCCCTGGCCGGCACGCTCATCCGGCTCGACGCGTGATCGGCAGGACGCTATCCGGGGCGTAGCGATTCGGTGACAAGAAACGATCTGTTCCGTCGACTGCGCGCACTAACTTCGATCCTGCACGCCGCCCCCCATTGCCTCCCGGCCCCGAACGAGAGGGAACAGGCAACGCGCGCGTCCTCACCGCTACTTCGCTCAGGAGAACCCGTATGTCCTTCTCGACGACCCGCCGCGCGACCGCTGTCCGAGCGCTGGCCGGCGCCATCCTGACAGCCGCTCTGCTGGCACCCGCCGCAACAGCTGTCGCCGCCGCGCCCGCCGCGCACCACACCACCGCGCCGACCGCCACGGCCAAGGCGGCATCCCCGGTCCGCACCCAGACCCTGGCGGACGGGAGCACGGCCGAGATCCACAAGCTCGGCGCCCAGCACTACCGCGCCAAGATCGTCAGCCGCGGTTCGGTTTTGGCCACGCTGGAGACGAAGGGGCACGACGCCGGGCTCGACGCCAACGACATGTTCGTCGTGCTCACGCTGGACGGTCAGGTCCACTCCTGGCTGGGCGGCGGACACCCCGGACCGGGCACCTTCAAGCTCGCGGGCGGTTGGACGGCCAAGGTCACGAAGATCGGCGAGCTGCGGTACCGCGCGCAGATCCTCGGCCACGAGGGCGCGGTGTACGGCACGCTGGAGGCGAACCAGCACGACGCCGGGCTCGACGCCAACGGCGTATACATCGTGCTCAGCGCCGGCGGCGTGATCAGCGCCCACCTGTAAATGCCTGCCCGCTGCGGCGGTGGAGCTGCCTCCGGCGGCTCCACCGCCGCAGTGACGGAAGCGTTCGAGTGGCCCTGAAGCTCTCCTGGCGCCCCGCGAAGGCGGCCCGGCAACGATGCCTCTCGCGAAGTCGGCCACGGGTCCGACCGCGAGCCTGACCACGGCAGGTCGCGATGCTGCGGTCTGGAGGATGCCGACCACGAACACAACAAGCCTGCGGACGCTTCAGCCGTTCTTTCTGGGCCGCCGAACGGACCGCCCGACGCTACTGCTGCGGCCCGATCCGCACATCGGACTCCGAGCAGGGCACCTCACACAGGTACGGGAATGGGCCGCGGCCCGGTCGTACGACGGGTTCGGGAGGGGGCTCCCGGGGAAGGGACCAGCCGCACAAGTGACACCTCGCCCGGCGGCCAACCTCGCGTTCGGCCTCGTCCCGAGGCCGACTCCACCGGGTCGCAGTAGTCACGACCCGGTGACCAAAGACGCGGCGGACCGCGGCGCGGGCGCGCACGACATCAAAAGATTCAAGAACCGGGGAAATCACCCTTCCCAACCCCACCCTGCCTCCCGTCACTCACACGGGTGAGATTCGCCAACTCGGCTGGATTCCTGCCCGGTTGGCTGGCATAAGCTCGCCCCCACAACCCCAGACATGAGACGGCCCCCGGCCGGGACTGCAATCCCGATCGAGGGCCTGACCAACGAGGAAGAGATCGCTTCCCGATGGATACCCCGCAGATTAGCGCGCCCTCGCGCGCCCCGTCAGCCGGTGTCGTGCACATCAACACCCGGCACACCAGCCGATTCACGGTCGTCGGCAACCACCTCACCCAGCACGGTGAACTGTCCCTCACCGCGATCGGCCTTGCCGCCCACATCCAGTCGCTGCCCGACGGTGTCAGGATCGGCATCAGGTTCCTCGCCGACCGCTTCCCGGAGAGCGAGGCCCGGATCGCCGCCGCCCTGCGTGAACTGGAAGCCCACGGCTACCTGAGGCGCACCCGTGAACGCCTCCCCAGTGGCCGGGTCGTCACCCGCACGGTCTTCTACAACCAGCCCCTCGCCGACGCGATCCCCGCCGCAGCACCCGAACCGCGACCCAGGCCCGTCCGCCGGGCCCTCGCGCCCGAGGCCCCGGCGCCTACCCCGGCCCCGGCGCCTACCCCGGCCCCGGCGCCCACCCCGGCCCCGGAGACGGCCCCCGCGCCCCCACTCCGGCCGGATACGGCGAATCCCGCTCCCACCCACGTGCCACCGCGTGCGCCGCTTCCCCAGCCGCAGGTTCCCGACGTCGACCGTCACCGCGCGGCCACCGATCTCCTCGCGGGTCTGCGCCGCCAGGAATCCCGGCTGCTGCTGGCCGAGTGCGATGTCCACCGCCTGACCCCGGCCGTCGCCGCCTGGCTCGAACGCGGCGCCCACCCCGACGCCGTACGCCGCACCCTCGTGGCCGACCTGCCCGAACCGCTGACGCGTCCGGCGGGCCTCCTCGCCCACCGCCTCACCACCCTCCTGCCGCCCCCGCTGCCCACCGCCCCGGTTCGGGAAGCCGTGCCGCGCCCCGACCCGCTCCAGAACTGCGACAGCTGCGACCGCGCCTTCCGGGCACTGGAGCCGGGACACTGCCGTGAGTGCCGATCCGACCTGATGGAGGCCGCCTAGCATGAACGTGACGACCCTTGCCCCCGGGCACAGACGAGGAGCGCGCGCCATGGCCATCGCCCCGGACGACGCACAGCGGGACCCGGTCCACTACCTGGCCATGCGCGACATCGTCGAACAGACGCAGGACAGCGTTCCCGGCAGATTCGAGATCACCGAGGAAGGAATCGTCCACGACATGATGGCGCCCGTCGGACCCCATGAGTTGACGGCGCTGCGCATCCGGAAACGCCTGGAAAAGGTGATGCCGGAAGAGCTGGTGGCCCACACCGGGACTCCTGACGTGGAGGACACGCCTCGGGGCATCCTGCGGCACCCGGACATCATGGTGATCGCCGAGACGGACATGGAGGTGGCGAGTTCCATCGATCCTCGTACGCTCATCGCCGCCGTCGAAGTCGTCTCGCGGTCCAACCCGGACAACGACTGGGTGAGCAAGATGCGGGACTACCCACTGCTCGGCATCCCCGTCTACGCGATCTTCGATCCCCGCACGGGCACCGGAGCCGTCCTCTGCGAAATCCACTCGACGCCGGACGGTCCGCGATACGCGATCCGCAAGGACTTCGTGTACGGCGAGGACGTCACCATCGGCGAGTGGACGATCTCGACCGACGCGCTCCCGCGTTACGCCTGACGCCCGCGCGGAAGCCCCGCCCAGCCCCCGCCCGGCCCCCGAGCAGTCAGCCCGAGCGTGACAGCCTCTTCGCGATCTTCCGTGCGTCCAGGGCCATTTCACGCAACATGCCGCTGATCGGGTTGGTGAACCCGGTGAAGTACAGGCCGGGTGCCTGCTTGGGCGTGCGGCCGCCGTGCACCACCGGCCGGCCCCGGGCGTCCAGTACGCCGAGGTGGCCGACCAGCCCCTCCAGGGCCCGGTGGTAGCCGGTCGCAGCGATCACCGCGTCCGGGGTGATCCGTTCCCCGCCGGCCAGCACCACCGCGTCCTCGTCGAACGACTCGACGGCCGCCACCGGCATCACCCGGCCGCCCCTGACCGCGTCGATCAGCCCCACGTCCTGCACCGGAATGGCGCCGTCCCTGACCCGTGAGTACAGGCCGGTGTCCGGGCGCGGGAGCCCCTGCGCGGCGAGGTCGGGCACGGCGATCCTGGCCATCAGGCGCCCGGCCCGGTCGACCAGCCGGACCGGCAGTCTGCGTACCAGGATGCCGGTCGCCTGGGCGGGCCAGCCGGCGGTCGAGCGGCGCACGATGTGCGGCGCGGTGCGCACGGCGATCCGTACCCGGGACGCCCCGCCCTCCACCAGGTCGACGGCGATCTCCGCGCCCGTGTTGCCGATCCCGACGACGAGGACGTCCCGGCCGGCGTACGGGGCGGGATCGCGGTAGTCGCAGGCGTGCACCAGGTCGCCCGTGAAGGTGTCGCGGCCGGTCCAGTCGGGGACGCGCGGGGTGTGGTTGTAGCCGGTGGCGACGACGACGGCCCGGCCGGTCAGCATCCGGCCGCCGGTCGCGGTCAGCCGCCAGCCCGCTCCGTCCGGGGCCCGGTCGACCCGGGACACCTCGACGCCGGTCACCACTTCCAGCTCGTGGTGCTCGACGTACTTCTCCAGATAGCGCACCACATCGTCCCTGGCCACCCAGCGTCCGAACCGGCGTGGCATCGCGAGCCCCGGCAGCCCGGACCAGCGCCGGGTCGTGTGGAGGTGCAGCCGGTCGTAGTGGCGGCGCCAGGACGTCCCCACGTTCGCGGACTTCTCCAGCACGACCGCCCGTACCCCCAGCTCGCGCAGGGCCGCGGCGGCGGCGAGACCGCCCGGACCGCCGCCGATGACGTACACGGGCCGGTCCTCGGTGAGGCCGGTGGGGGCCGGGGTGGTGCTACCGGCGGTAAGTGCGCTGTCGGACATGGTTCGGAGCGTAATCGCGCACTCGATTGATGGGTCTCGGTCAAGACCGGAATCGGTTGCGAATCGATCACGGGTGTGTGCCTCCCGCGCACATTCCGCATGCCTCTTGCGCGAGCCGCCCCCATCAGGTGAACTGACGTACCGTCAGATTCAGTGAATGGGAGGCCCCATGCAGACGATCTGGCTCGGCGGAGCCGAGTGGCTCGCCGTTCTCCGGATAGGCCTCGGCCTGTGGTGGCTGGAGAGTTGGCGGCACAAGGACAAGAAGGGCTGGTTCGAGCGCGGTACGGGCATCGCCTGGGCCGCCGACGTGGCGGGCAAACACCGCTGGGCGGCCGTGCGCACCGGCTTCCGGAGTGTCGTCGCCCCGCGTCCCAAGGTCATGGCCTACCTCGTCGTGTACGCCGAACTCGCCCTGGGCCTCGGCCTGATCGCCGGATTCCTCACCCCCGTCGCCCTCGTCGCCGGACTGCTGCTCAATCTCCTCTATCTCGTACTGATGATCCATGACTGGGCCGAGCAGGGGCAGAACGCGATGATGGCGCTCATCTCGCTCGTCGCGCTGTTCGCGATGTCCTGGCAGACCTGGTCCCTCGATGAAGTGATCGGACTCTTCCTGTGACCGCGGCCGCCGTACGTTTCGACCTCCCCGAGCCCGACGCCTTCACCCGCCCCTACTGGGACGCCGCCGCCCGGGGGCAGTTGCTGTTGCGCCGCTGCCGCGCCTGCGGGCGCGCCCACCACTACCCCCGCGAGTTCTGCCCGCACTGCTGGAGCGAGGACGTCGCCTGGGAGCGGGCGAGCGGAGACGCCACGCTGTACACATGGTCCGTCGTCCACCGTAACGACCTGCCGCCGTTCGGTGCCCGGGTCCCGTACACCGCCGCCGTCGTCGACCTGGTCGAGGGGCCGCGGATGATGACACAGATCGTGGAGTGCGAGGAGTCGGACCTGGCGATCGGCATGCGGCTGCGGGTCGCCTTCCGGCACGAGGAGGGCGGGGAGGCCGTCCCGGTCTTCCGGCCGTGGGGCGGCACCGGCTCCGCCGCCCACCCGGCATGACTCAGCGCGACCTGCCGCGCCGCAGCTTCCACCGCTCCCACACGCCGGGGTGGCGGACGACCACACCGCCCATGCCGGCCGTGCCGGTGACACGGATCAGCGGGGCACCCGGGAGCCGTTCCGCCGTGGTCCGGTCCTTGACGCCGCCCACGGCGGGATCGACCTCGTCGGTCTCCGCGGACCAGCCCGCGGGGATGGTGATCCTGACCCCGCCCGTCTGCCCGTCGACCTCCAGCTCGATCTCGCGCAGCCGGCACTCGACCTGCGTGAAGTCGATCCTGGCGCCGCCCATGCCGGCGTCCACATCGATGTGCGCGGGCACCTTCCAGCGTCCGGTGCGCGCCGTGCCGTGGATACCACCCCTGAGGACCAGCGGCTTCCCCGCGTCCTGCGGCGCGGGCCCCAGGTCGGCGGTGAGGGGCACCAGCTCGGCGTAGGTCTTGGCGACCAGCGCCTCGCCCAGTCGCGTGTCCAGCTCGTCGAGGTCGATACGGCCCTCGGCCGCGGCCTCCCTCAACTGGTCCACCACCGCTTCGCGGTCGGCGTCGGAGGCGCGCTGCGCACCGGCGGGCTTGGGATGCTCAGCAGTCATGAACCTGATGATACGGACGGGTTCGGAGCCCGGCTCACAATCCGGGCGCCCCCCACACGGGGAACCACCGGGCCAGATCCTTCTCCATCCGGAGGTCGTCCCCGACTACCGCCCTGACCTGCAACTCCAGCTGGTTGTCCCGCTTCTCGACGCCGCCCGGCAGTGGTGCGAACGGATAGAACGTGCCGCGCTTGTAGAGATAGACCAGGGCGAGCGGACGCTCCCGCGCGTCCCGGAAGCCGATCAGCGAGCAGAGCAACTGGGGCCCGAAGCCGCCGTCCTGGAGCAGGGTGTTGACCGCGTGCAGATCGTTGACCAGGGAGGCCGTGTCATCGGCCGGTTGACGCGCGAGCAGCCAGGTGTAGCCGTACGTGTCCTGGCTGAACTCCACCGGGATGCCGCCCCGGTCGGTGTCGGCGTCGAGCAGTTCGCGCACGTCCTGCTGGATGCGGGCGAAGGTGCCGCCCTCGACGCCCGCGAAGCAGACCGAGCCGAGACCGGTGGGGGTGAAGCCGGCGCCCGCCTGGAGGGTGAGGGCGGCGGAGGGCACGGCGAAGAGCTGGTCGAGGTCGGGGCGGACCGGCTTGCTGCGGCCCAGGATGGTGTCGAGAAGACCCATGGACGTTCCTTACGGGCGGGCGAGATCGGCGGAGATACGGGCCAGCTGGTCGAGGCGCTGTTCGAGGGTCGGGTGGGAGGAGAGCAGTCGGCTCAGGCTCTCCTTGGAGGAGAACGCGGGCATGAAGTAGAAGGCGTTGTACGGCTCCGCCTTCCGCAGGTCCTCGGTCGGGATGCGGGCCATCTGGCCGCTCACCTTCGTGAGGGCGGAGGCGAGCGCCGAAGGGCGACCGGTGAGCAGGGCGGCGGTGCGGTCGGCGGAGAGCTCGCGGTAGCGCGAGAGCAGCCGGGTGAGCAGGAAGCTGAGGCAGTACACGACCGCGCTGGCCAGCGGGATCAGCATGATCGCGATGCCCACGGGGTCATTGCTCCGGCTGTTGCGGGAGAGGCCGCCCCACAGGGCGACGCGGGTGATGACGCCGGCGAGCACACCGAGGAACGAGGCGATCGTCATGACGGCGACATCCCGGTGCGCGACGTGCGACATCTCGTGCGCGAGTACGCCCTCCAGCTCCTCCGGCTCCAGTCTGCGGAGCAGACCGGTGGTGGCGCAGACGAGGGCGGTCTTCTCGTTCCGGCCGGTGGCGAAGGCGTTCGGCACATCGCTCTGAGCGATCGCCACCCGGGGCTTGGGCATGTCGGCCAGCGCGCAGATCCGGTCGACGGTGCCGTGCAGTTCCGGGGCCTCCTCGGGGGTGACCTCCCGGGCGCCCATGCTGAACGCGGCGATGCGGTCACTGAACCAGAACTGCGCGATGAACATGCCGCCGACCAGGATCAGAATGATCGGCCAGGCGCCGCGCAGTACCGCGAGCAGCACGCCGATCAGGACCACGTACAGCAGTCCGATCAGGAACATGGTGGTCACCATGCGTGTGGTCAGCCCGCGGTCGGCGGCGTAACGGGAACGGGTTCGGCTCATCGGTGCCTCCAGTCCTCACCTGTCTTCACCTGTCTCCCATAGTGCTCCTTTGCTGTCTCGACCGAATAAGACCGACCGGCACATGGGGGGCGTCGCCCACCCCCCCATGTGCCGGTCGGTCCAAAACGGCGGTCTGCCGGGGCGGCGTCCGTCCGGCGGGGCGACCCACGGACGCCATTCCCGCGCCCCTGGCGCCCCTTGCACCACTGCGGCCACCACGGCCGCTAAGGCCAGAGCAGCTCCCGCGTCCAGTCCGCGCCGTCCCGGCGGTAGCGCAGCCGTACGTGGCGTCGCCCCGCGTCGCCCTGGAAGAACTCGACCTCCTGCGGCTCGACCACGTACCGCGTCCAGCTGGTGACCTGCGCGTCCGGCTCGGCCCGCGCCCGCTCCCAGGCGGCGTCGGCGGTCCGGGCCAGTTCCTCCCGCGAGCCCAGCACCTCGCTCTGCGCCCCGGTCAGCGCCGCGGCGAGGGCCCTGGTCGAGCGGGCATGCAGATCGGCCAGGCTCTCCGCCCGGCTCGTCTCGGTGACCGGCCCCCGCACCCGTACCTGCCGCCCCTGCGACGGCCAGTAGAAGGCGAGCGCGGCGTGCGGGTGGGCGGCGAGCTGGCGGCCCTTCGCGCTGGTGCGGTGGGTGGCGAAGTGCCAGCCGCGCTCGTCCGCGTCGTGCAGCATCAGCGTCCGCACATCGGGGCGGCCGTCGGCGTCGACGGTGGCCAGTGACATCGTGTGCGGCTCGGTCTGCCCGGCGGCCACGGCCTCGGCGAACCAGGCGTGGAAGAGGGGCAGAGGGGCGCAGGGCGCGGTGTCCGGGTCGAAGAAGGGGAGGTCCACGTCCCAGACCCGCTGGGCGTGGAGCAGGTCCAGGAAGCTCTGCTGTGCGTGGGCCTTCTGCGCGTCGGTCCCCTGCGTGTCGGTCCCCTGTCCGTGGGGCCTCTGTACGTCGCTCATGGCCCTATTGCAGCGCATGGCGCCTGCGTGCGGGAGTCTGGTGGCTCTGGTGATCGCCGCCCGGCGTGATCCCCGGCCCCGGCGCATGGACCTGATGATCGCGTCCATCGCCTCGGCCAGGGGGCTGCCGCTCTTCACCCGCAACGCGGACGACTTCAAGGGGCTTGAGGGAGTTCTCACGGTCGTCGCGGTGTAGACCGGCCCCCCATCACCCCCGCCCCAGCACCACCGTCCCCGACGAGCAGAACCAGCCGCCCGTCCCCGACGCCACCGCCAGCTCGGGCAGCCGCCCGCCCGCTCTGCGCACCTGGCGCTCGCCCGCCTCGCCGCGCAGCTGCCGTACCGCCTCCACCAGCAGGAACAGCCCGCGCATCCCGGGGTGGCAGGCGGACAGGCCGCCACCGTCGGTGTTGACCGGCAGTTCGCCCGTCAGGCCGGTCCGGCCCTTCTCCACGAACGCGCCGCCCTCGCCCTTCGCGCAGAACCCCAGGTCCTCCAGCGTCACCAGCGTCATGTAGGTGAACGCGTCGTAGATCTCGGCGAGGTCGATGTCCGCGGGCCGCACTCCGGCCCGTTCGAACGCCAGGCGGCCCGAGACCGCCGCGGGGGAGACCGTGAAGTCGTCCCACTCGGACATGGTGGAGTGCGAGACGTGCTCACCCGTACCGAGGATCCACACCGGTTCCTTCGCCGTGTCCGGTACGTACTCCTCGGCCGCCAGCAGCACCGCGCAGCCGCCGTCGCTGCGGATGCAGCAGTGCAGCTTGGTGAACGGGTCCGCGATCATCGGCCCCGACAGCACATCGTCCACGGTGATCGGGTCACGGAACATGGCGTCCGGGTTGGCCGCCGCGTTCGCCCGTGCCTGGACCGCCACCTCGGCGAGCTGTTCCAGGGTCGTCCCGTACTCGTGCATGTGGCGGCGGGCGGCCATCGCGTACTTGGCGATGAGTGAGTGCCCGTACGGCACCTCGAACTGGAGGGGGCCGCGTGCCCCGAAGGAGAGATTGGACGTGCGGCGGCCCGCCTTGATGTCCGCGCGGGCCGTCGACCCGTACACCAGCAGTACGGCATTGGCGTGACCCGCCGCGATGGCGTCCGCCGCATGGGCCGCCATCACCTCCCAGGTCGAGCCGCCGACCGCGGTGGAGTCCACCCAGGTGGGTTTCAGCCCCAGATACTCGGCGACCTCGACCGGGGCGAGCGTGCCGAGTCCGGCGGAGCCGAAACCGTCGACGACGGACCGGTCCAGGCCCGAATCGGCGAGCGCCCGGCGGGCGGCCTGGGCATGCAGGGCGTACGGCGTGGCCTCGTCGACGCGTCCGCAGTCGGCGAGGGATATGCCGACGACAGCGACCTTGCGGTGGGAAGAAGGCATGAATCTGACGGTACATCAGATTCGGTGGGCGCGGACCGTCCGGCGAGCGGGATCTTCCTGGTCCCGCCCGCCTCTTCCGCTGCGCGACTCTGGGCATCTCGGGGATTCACCCCTAGCATGACGGGCCGTCAGATCAGAGGCCGGAGGCCCCTGACGGGAAGGAGTCCGACGATGGATGCCGCCTTCACCGCGGAACAGGACGAGGTCCGCCGCGCCCTGCGCGAGCTGCTCGCCGAACGCTGCGGACCCGCCGACGTCCGCACCGCCGTGCAGACAGCCGACGGGTACGACGAGGCCCTGTGGCGTCAGCTCGCCCAGGACCTCGGACTGCCCGGACTGGCCCTCTCCGAGGAGTACGGAGGCGTCGGCCGCGGCCTCGCCGAGCTCGCCGTCGCCTGCGAGGAGGCCGGTCGCGTCCTGCTGCCTTCGCCCCTGATCCCCACCGCCGCACTCGCCGCGCCCCTGATCGCCGCGCTCGGCACCGAGGCCCAGCGCACCGCCCTGCTGCCGGGCATCGCCGCAGGCGGACTGACCGCGACCCTGGCCGTGCCCGGCGGCTCGCTCCCCACCGCGCTCGGCCTCACCGGTGACCCCACCGGCGGCGCCTGGGCGGGGGGCGGCCGGGCCGGCGGCGTACAGGCCAGGCCGGTCGCCGGCGCGAAGGGCTGGCGGCTGTACGGCGAGGCCGCCCAGGTCCTCGACGGGCACAGCGCGGGACTCCTCCTGGTCGCCGCCCACACCGGTGGCTTCCCGCGCAGCCGTACGCTCCTCTTCCTGGTCCGCCCGGACACGGCGACCGGAGTGGTCCGCACCCGCCTGACCCCGCTGGACGAGACCCGCCCGCTGGCCCGCGTCGAACTCCGCGACGCCGAGGCCGAACTCCTCGGCGCGGACGACACCGGGGACGTGACCGACGCACTCGCCTCGGCCGGGCGCGGGGTCGCCGCCCTGCTCGCGGCGGAGGCGGTGGGGGCGGCGGCGGGCGCGCTGGAGCGGACCGTCGAACACGTCAGGGCGTGCGAGCGGTCCGGCGGAGCGACCGGCTCCTGCCAGGCGGTGGAGCCCCGCCTCGCGGATCTGTACGTACGGGTGGAGGCGGCCCGCTCCGCCGCGTACTACGCGGCCTGGGATCCGGCGGCCGGGGGCCTCGCCCTCGCCCAGGCGCTGGAGGCGCTGCGGATCACCACCGCCGAGGCCGTCCAGCTCCCTGGCGGGATCGGTTCCGCCGGGGAGCACGAGGCGCATCCGTACTTCAAACGGGCCGCCGCCGACGAACTGCTCTTCGGCCCCGTTCACCGGCTCCGCGACCACGCGGCGCACCGGGCCGGGCTGTTCGCGCCGTCGAACAGCGGGCGGGCGTCCGCCGGTCGGGTATCCGCCGGTCAGGTGCCCGCCGGGCGGCCGTCCGGCGGCCCGGCGTCGTCCGCCTCCGGATCGGCCGAGCGGGTGGCGGTCTGATGGCGCCCGGTGTCCGGCTGATCCAGAAAGTGTCCTCCACCCGCACGTTCGCGAGGTTCGCCCCGCACGTCGTCCCCGCCATGGACCGCGCGGTGCACCGGCTCACCCGCGGAAAGGTGCTGCTCAGCTCCCGGATGCTGCCGGGGCTGATCCTGACGGTGCCGGGCGCGAGGAGCGGACGGCCCAGGACCACTCCGCTGGCCTGCATGCCGGAGAAAGGGACGGAGCAGAGCTGGATCCTGGTCGGCAGCAACTTCGGCCGTCCGGGGCATCCGGCCTGGACCGCGAATCTGCTGGCCGGGCCCGACCGGGCCGTCGTCAACTGGCAGGGCCAGGACATTCCGGTGCGCGCCACGCTGCTGGAGGGGGCGGAACGGGAGGCGGTGTGGCAGACGGCGCTGAAGTTCTGGCCGCCCTATGCGACGTACCAGGCGCGGGTCGAGCGGGAGATCCGGCTGTTCAGGCTGGAACGGCGGATGGACTCCGGGACCGGCCGGGCCGACGGGGCTGACGGGGTCTGACCGGGCCGACGGGGCCGATGGGGCCGGTCGGGCCGACGGGGTCTGACCGGGCTGCGTGCGGCCGGACGCGGAAGCGAGGGGAGGGGAGGGTGCACACACGGTGCCGGGTGTGGGGATCCGCCCGGTGAGGGGTGCGAAAACAGTCCGTGGAAACGGCTGTTGGGGCGATCCGCGGAAGGGTCCGGGTGCACCGACGGCGGACCACATGAGTGGTCCGCCGTCGGCGAGACAGGACCTGGGGCGCCCGGAACGGCCGCGCGATGCCCAGTGCGGGAGGTGGCCCGGTGTGGGTGGCGGCCCGGTGTCGGCGTTACTTCGTCGGCTTCTTGCCGGTGATGCCCAGATGCACCAACAGCGCGAGATTCGGCTTGAGTTCGGCCTGCTTCACGCCCCAGGTGGTGAAGCCCTTCTGATGCGAGGCGACCGCGGCCAGCATCGCGACCAGCGAGCCTGCCATCGCGGCGGCGCTGACGTCCTTGTCGACCTTGCCCTTGGCCTGGAGCTCCTTCACCGCGTCCGTAAGGGAGTTGGTCACCGAGTTCAGGATCTTCATGCGGATCTTGTAGAACCGCTTGTCGCCCTCGGCCGCTCCGAGGTCGACCACGCGCAGGATCGCGTCGTGATGTCGCCAGAAGTCGAGGAATCCCTCGACGAGTTCTTCGGCGGTCTGCCAGCCGGCCTTGCCGACCCAGGAGCGGCCTGCGACCAGTTCGGTCAGCCCGGCGCCCTCCTTGGCCATTTCTTCGGCGATTTCGAGGACGGCGCCCTCGACGTCGGGGAAGTATTGGTAGAAAGTCGCGGGTGAAGTCCCCGCCTTCCGGGCCACGTCGATCACTTTGACGTCCCGGTACGGCGAGGAACTGAGCATCTCGCTGAGGCAGTCGAGCAGCTTCTGCCGCGTCGCCTGTCCGCGTCGACCGGCCACGCGGCCGTCGACGGTGCGTACTTGTCCTGTCATGCCGTCAGCTTACCGAGGGGTGATCGGAGCGCGATTCGGCCGACTGCAAATGGGGAGCGCCGCAGACGCGCCGGAGGGAGTGGCCGGATATCGACGCATGCGCCCCACAGCGGATAAGTCTTATCAACAGCCTGTGGATAACTTCGGTGGATAACTTTCCGTGACGCGGTGAGCAAGGAACTCTTCTGTCGGAAATGTGTTCGATGTGAACGGGTCGGGGGGCGGTGCGTGCCACCCGCGGTTACGTTGGCTGTGACGAGCGTCACCGTGGTCAAGCGCGAGCGGCTGGGAACGGCCGCGGACAACTGCGAACAAACCGCGAGCCGGCGGCGAACGACCGTGAATGACCGCGAACGACCGCGACGGAGGAACCGGGCCCATGGCCGCATTCGCGCAATCCGCGCCGTGCTGGGTGGACGTGCAGCTGCCCGACCTCGAAGCGGGCAAGCGCTTCTACGGTGAGCTGTTCGGCTGGACCTTCCGGGCCGGGGACGGCCCGTACGCGGACGCCTTCAGCGGCGGGAAGCTCGTCGCCGCACTCGCCGCCAAGCAGGACGGCCGGATGCCCACCGCCTGGGGGATCTACTTCGCCACCGACGACATCGTCGCGTCCGTCGCCCGCGTCAGGGAGGCGGGCGGCCAGGTGATCACCGACCCCGTGCGGGCCGGCCGGGCCGGAGCGGTCGCCCAGGCGGCCGACCCAGGCGGAGCGGTCTTCGGGCTCTGGCAGGCCGGCGACCGCGAGGGTTTCGAGAAGCAGAACGAACCGGTCTCCTTCTGCTGGACCGAGGTCTACACCCGGCAGAAGGACCGCGTCGACGCCTTCTACGAGGAGGTCTTCGGCTTCCAGGGCACCGATCTCGGCACCCCGGGCGAGGAGGAAGAACCCGGCGAGGGAGAGGCCGGTAGGGGAGAGGCCGGCGAGGAAGAGCCCGGCGGGGGAGAACCCGGTGAGGGAGAATCCGGAGAGGAACAGCCCGGCGCGCCCCGGTCCGGCACGGCGGAGCCCGGCGGCGGCGTCGACTTCCGCATGTGGTCCCCGGCGGGCACGGAACCGGGACCGGACACCGCGGTCGGCGGGCGCAGCGTCATCACCGACGCCTTCCCGGCCGAGATGCCCAGTTACTTCCTCAGCTACTTCGCCGTCGAGGACTGCAACGCCACCGCCGGGCACGCCGTACGCCTCGGCGGCCGGATCTCCGCACCACCCTTCGACATCCCGTACGGGCGGATGGCGGTCCTCCAGGACGATCAGGGTGCCGTGTTCGCCGTACTTCAGCCCCCTGTGTCCGAGAAGAGGGCAGAGTGAGCTGTGACACCCCGGTCCGCCCCCGGGTTCGCAACCAGGGCCTCGGCCAGGAACAATCGGGGTGCGCACCGCCGGGTGGTGCCCAGTGGTGAGACGCCGCACAGGGCGGGTTTTCGCGGGCTTCTGTTCCTGAGGCCCGTACGGGGAGGTGGCAGGGCAAGTGGTGGAGCAGCTGACGCAGCACGACCCGAGACGGATCGGCCCGTTCGAGGTGCTGGGACGGCTCGGGGCCGGTGGCATGGGGCTGGTCTATCTCGCCCGCTCGGCTTCGGGCCGGCGGGTGGCGATCAAGACGGTACGCACGGAACTTGCCGAGGACCAGCTGTTCCGGGTCCGCTTCACGCGTGAGGTGGAGGCCGCTCGGGCCGTCAGCGGCTTCTACACGGCCGCGGTGGTGGACGCCGACCCGCGGGCCGCGGTGCCGTGGCTGGCCACCGCCTATGTGCCCGCCCCCTCGCTCGAAGAGATAGTGGCCGAGTGCGGGCCCATGCCGGTCCAGGCGGTGCGCTGGCTGGCCGCCGGTATCGCCGAGGCGCTGCAGTCGATCCACGGTGCGGGACTCGTCCACCGCGACATGAAGCCGTCGAACGTGCTCGTCGTCGAGGACGGCCCGCGGGTGATCGACTTCGGGATCGCGTCCGGGGTCTCCAACACCCGGCTGACCATGACGAACGTCGCCGTCGGCACGCCCGCCTACATGTCGCCCGAGCAGGCGCGGGACTCCCGTAGCGTCACCGGCGCCAGCGATGTCTTCTCGCTCGGCTCGACGCTGGTCTTCGCCGCCACCGGCCACGCGCCGTTCCATGGCGCCAATCCCGTCGAGACCGTCTTCATGCTGCTGCGCGAGGGCCCCGATGTGGAGGGCCTGCCCGACGAGCTCCGGCCGCTGATCGAGTCCTGCATGCAGATGGACGCCGGGCTGCGGCCCACCCCCGCCGATCTGCAGGCCCAGCTCGCGCCGCACCTCTTCGCCTCCGGCGGCGACGACAGCGGTACGGCCTCGGCCTGGCTGCCGACCTCCGCCACCGCCATGATCGAGCAACGCCGTGGCGGAGGCCGCAAGCCCGCTGCTCCCGCCCCGGTCCCGCCGCCGCCCCCGCAGCCGCCGGGCGCCGACCGGGACCCCGCCTGGCGCCGCGGCGGCGACCTGCGCTCCCCGGCCGCCGCGGCGGCGCAGCTGCCCGACGGGGGCGGACCGGTACGACTGGCCGGCGCGAAGGTGCCCATCGGCCCCGGCCCGCGCGCCCAGGACGTCCGGGCCGCCGCCACGGCCACCGCGGACGCCGGCCCCGCGACCGGCTGGGTGCGCCCGCCCGCCGGGGCGAACGGCGCGGCCCCCGCCGCCCCGCTGCCCGCGCCCGCGCACGCCCCCGAGGCCGCGCCGGCGGCCCCGGACCGTTGGCGGCCCTGGCGCTTCCGGATGTCCAACGACGTCTGGGGGACGCCCGTCGTCGCCGGAGACCTGCTCTACGTCACCTCGTTCGAGGTGCACGCCCTGGACGTGGGCAACGGGCGCCGCCAGTTCAAGACCCGGGACGTGGCCTGGGTGATGGCGGTGGAGGGCGGCCTTATCCACGCCTCCGACGGGCCGTCGCTGTACGCCCTGGACGCGGCCACCGGCGCCGAGCGGTGGCGGCTGCAGACCGATGCCTGGGTGTACTCCCTCAAGGCGGACCGAGGCACCGTCGTCACCGGCACCCGGGGCGGCGGCGTCCAGGCGTGGGAGGCGTCCACGGGCGAGAAGCTGTGGGAGAGCGGCGGCGTACAGACCGACTTCGAGACGGCGGAGGACGGGCCCGTCGTCCACGACGGCACGGTCTACCTCTGGCAGGACGCCCGGCTGCGCGCCGTCGACGCCCGTTCCGGCGTCGAGCGCTGGTCGTACCCGATCGGCGACGCGGCCTCCTGCGGCGGGGTGCCGGTCCGGGTGACCGCGGCGCCGGACGGCTTCGTGTACGTCAGCGCCGGGGCCCGGGTCCTGGCCGTCGACACCGTGTCCGGCCATGTCCGCTGGCACTTCGAGTCGCCCGCCGTCTTCCTCTCGCCGCCCGCGTTCGCGCCGGGGCCCGCGGTCACCGGCGGCGGCGTGTACCTCGCCGACTACCTGGGCACGGTGTACGCGATCGACGCCTCGACGGGCAAGGACCGGTGGCGCATCGCCACGGAGGCCCGGCAGTCGATCGAGCCGGTCCTGGTGACGGGCGGGAACGTCCACGTCGGCAGCGGCAGCGCGCTCTACACGCTCGACGCGGTCACCGGCACCCCGAAGTGGCGGTTCGCGGCGGGCGGCGAGGTGGTGGGCGCCCCGGTGGTCGCCGACGGCCGGGTCCACTTCGGCTCCGCCGACCACGTCCTGTACACCCTGGACGCGGCGGGCGGCCAGCTCCGCTGGAAGCTGGCGACGGGCGGCGAGATCACGGGTTCGCCGGTGGCGCGGGGCGGTGTCGTGTACGCGTGCAGCAAGGACCGCTGCGTGTACGCGCTGGACGCGCTGAAGGGAACGGGCACGGGGAACCGGGCCCGGACGTAGCACCTCGCCGCTTCGAACCCGTCCGGCGACGGGGGGACGCGACCGACGGCGCGGAGAGCCTCGGGGCCCAGGGGCTCAAGGAGCCCAGGAACTCAAGGAGCTCGGGGCCTCAGGGGCGCGGGGGCCGGTGCGGATCGGAGCCCTCGTCCGGTACGACGGGGTGCGGGGCCGTGTCCTGGTCCTGCGGCCCGGTCCCGGGGTGCGCGGACGTGCCCCGGGCCTCCGGGCCCGGACGGCGGGCCCCGGGAGAGGGCCCCGTGTACAGGTCCGGCTCCGGCTCCGGCAGTGGACTCGTCTGCACGGAGGGCCCCGGCTCCTGCGTCGGCGGCCATGTGTCCGGGTTCTGCGAGCCGGGCGCCGTGTACGGCCGGTCACCGTCCTGGCGCGCAAGGCGCCGCCCGCCGCGCCGCCCCGACATCACCGCCGCGCCCAACAGCAGCAGCACCCCGCCGCCCAGTGCGCTCGCCACCCCCCACCGCAGTCCGGAACCGTCGCCCGCGACCGTCAGACTGCCTGTCGACTCCCCCTGGCGCACCATCCACAGCACGGTGAACCCGAGCACCACCACGCCCGCGGCCGCCACCAGCAGCCGCGACCGCAGCACCACCCCCACCACGGTCAGCAGGGCGGCGAAGAGGAAGGCCACCAGGATCGAGCCCAGTGGTCCGGGCCGGCTGCCCGTGATCCCGGTGAACAGTTCGTCGATCCGGTAATGACGCCCCAGACGGCCGTCGTACCAGTCTCGGAAGGGGCTCAGCACGGCGGCCGCCGCTCCTGCGAGAGCGAGGACCGAGCCGAGGACGTTGCGGACCATCGTCGGCCTCCTGCGTGTGCGCGGACCGGTGTCACGTAGCGGCACCGCTCTCCGCCTCGACGCTACGCCTGGCCTCTGTCCCCCGCACCTTGCGCTACGGTGTCGCGCGGTCGTTCGACAACAGCAGGTACGCACAACAACACAACGCACAACAACACAAGGGGGGCTGCATCGATGATGCGGCAGCACATAAGGCTTTCCGCCGTACTGGTCGTGGTGGTGCTCGCCCTCACCGGCTTCTCGACCTCCAGCCACGGCGGCCGCGGTCACGGCAGCAAGAGCAAGGGGTCGAGCAGCGGAGGCGGCTGCTCCAACTCCGAGAAGAGCAACGGCGGCTATCACCGCGACAACTACGACGACAACGACGACTACGGTTCGTCGAGCGGCTCCTCCGGAAACACCGGTTACGAGACGGCGACCCCGAGCGCCACCGCCTCGGACGAGCCCGGGGCGTACGTCTTCCGCTGCGCCCAGCCCCGCAAGGGCACGCGCAAGGCCGTCACCTCCTCCACCGTCAGGCTCACGGCGAGCGCGGCCGGCTCACACACCTACGAAGTCGATGTGACGTTCCTTGACGCGCGGGGCAACACCGTGGACACCGGGGAGACGAAGGTCGCCGTCGACGGTGGCGAGACCAGGACCGTATCCGTCCGGATGGACAGTCCGCGCAAGGTCTCCCGGGTGAAGAAGTGCCGGGTCGAGGCCCAGCTGAGCTACTGACCTCACCCGGCCCACCACCCTCACCAGCTCCGCGGGCCTCACGTCCCGCAGCCCGGCGCATCACCGACCCGGCGCATCACCGATCCACCGTCTCACCGATCCACCGTCTCACCGCGTCCGGAATCCGTTGGCGCCCCGCCCCTGGAACAACTCGGACTGCCGCTCCGGCGGCAGGTTCCCGAGCGCGATGAGGTGCGGGGCGTGGGCCATGGCCTGTGCCCTGGCCGCCTCCTTCGCGGACCACACGGCCCGTACCGTCCCCTGCACCGCCTCCGTCGGGTACGAGGCGATCACGGCCGCCGCCCGCAGCGCCGCCGCCACCGCGTCGCCCGCCGCCGTCACCTCACTGACCAGCCCAGTCTCGTAGGCCCGTCGGGCCGAGACCCGTTCGGCCGTGCCCATCAGGGACATCCGGGCCACCTCCCCGAACGGCATCCGCTGCGCCATGGAGATCGCCTCGTACGCGCTGACCATGCCGTACGTCGTGTGCGGGTCGAAGAACGTCGCCTCCTCGGACGCGACGACGAACTCCGCCTCGCCCAGCAGATAGAACGCCCCGCCGCAGGCCATCCCCTCCACGGCCGCGATCACCGGTTTCCACAGGTCGTTCGCCTTGGGACCGATCGCGATCAGCGGATCGTCGATCGTGTACGGAGACGGGGGCTGCGGCACCTCCACCCCCCGGTCGATCCCCGTGCAGAAGGCCCGGCCGCCCGCCCCGGTGACGACGACGGCCCGCACCCTCTCGTCGAAGCGGAACGCCCGCCACGCGGCGGACAGTTCGGCGGCCGTCGCCAGATCGATCGCGTTGTGCTTCTCGGGCCGGTCCAGGGTGACGAGCGCGACCCCGGTCTCCTCGCCCGTCTCCGTCCGCAGGGCCATCGCCGCTCACCGCTCCAGCAGCCAGCGCACCAGGGTCACCCCGGGACCGGCCGGGCAGAACACGGCCCGTACCGGCGCCCCGATCCGAAGCCGCGCCGGATCGACCGAGTCCAGCGGGGCGTCCGGACCGCTCACCACGTTCCCGACCAACCGGATCTCCGGGGCGTCGGCCAGCTCGACCACCACGGCGTTGTACGGGGCCTGCGCGGCGTAGGCGGGCAGCAGCGGGGGATGCGGCAGCACGTACGACCAGACGCGACCACGTCCGCTCATCGGCCGCCACTCGCTCGCGAAGGACTGGCAGTGCGGGCAGCACGGCCGGGGCGGGAAGCGGAGCCTTCCGCACTCCGGGGCGGCGCACGCCTGGACGCGCAGTTCGCCGCGGGCCGCGTACTCCCAGAAGGGGGCGCCGTCCTCGTCCACCACGGGCATCAGCAGAGCATCCATGTCAGCTCCTCAACTCCTCAGCAGTACGGCGGAGGTGGGCACACCCTCACCGGCGGTGACCAGGCATGTCCCGGCGCCCGGGACCTGGGCGGTGGAGACGCCGCGCAGCTGTTTCACACCCTCGTTGATGAGGTTGAAGCCGTGGACGTACGCCTCGCTGAGCCCGCCGCCCCCGGTGTTGATGGGCAGCCGCCCGCCGCTCTCCAGCGCCCCGCCCTCGGTGAACGCGCCGCCCTCGCCGCGCCCGCAGAAGCCGTAGCCCTCCAGGGAGAGCGGAATGAGCGGGGTGAACGCGTCATAGATCTGCGCGACGTCCACGTCGTCCGGGCCGAAGTCGGCCTGCTTCCACAGCTGCCGCGCGGCCGTCCAGGCGGGTCCGGTGAGGGGGTCCTCGTTCCAGTAGTTGACCATGCCGTGGTGCTGGGCGGGCAGCCCCTGGGCGACGGAGTGGATGTAGACGGGCCTCTGCCGGCAGTCACGGGCCCGCTCCGCCGAGACGATGACGCAGGCCAGCGCGCCGTCCGTCTCCAGGCAGTTGTCGAAGAGACAGAGCGGCTCGCTGATCCAGCGCGAGGTCATATACATGTCGCGGGTCAGCGGTCGCTCGTACATCATCGCGTCCGGGTTCTGGTTGGCGCGGTTGCGGCAGGCGAGGGCGACGTTGAAGAGATGGTCGCGGGTCGCGCCGTACTCGTGCATGTACCGCCGTGCCAGCATCCCGATCTCGTCGGCCGGCCGCAGCAGCCCGTACGGGCGGGTCCACTGGGCGGGGGTGGGCAGTTGCACGGCGGTGTTCTTCCAGGGCCGGGGCCCCGAACCGCGCTTCCGCGACCGCCAGGCGACCCCGACGCTCGCCTGGCCGGTCGCCACGGCGGCGGCGAGATGCGCGATCGTCGCGCACGAGCCGCCGCCCCCGTAGCCCACCTTGCTGAAGAAGGTGACGTCGCCCGCACCGATGGCCTTGGCGACCTCGACCTCGTCGGTCTCCTCCATCGTGTACGAGGCGAAGGCATCCACCTCCGAGGCGGCGATGCCCGCGTCGTCGAGTGCCGCGACGATGGCTCGGCAGGCCAATGTCCTCTCGGATTCCGGCAGTTGTTTCGCGAAGGCCGTCTGTCCTATACCGGCTATCGCTGTCACGTCCTTGAGCGCCGCCACCGCCACCTCCGAGGCCGTCGTCACTGCTGACAGCGGCTGAGGCTACAGCTAATCTGACGGATAGTCAGCTACTGCGTCAGAGAGGGCGAGCGATGCGCGGCGACGAGGAATGGGGCAGCATCCCGAAGCTGATACGGGCGGCGGCGCGACGATACGGGGACCGGGAGGCGGTCGTCGAGGGCCGGACCCGGATCTCGTACGCCGAACTCGGCCACCGCGTCGAACGCGCCGCCGCCGCGTGCATGGCCTCGGGGGTCGAGCCGGGCGACCGGGTCGCGGTCTGGGCCCCGAACACCCTGGACTGGATCGTCTCCGCACTCGGCGCCGTCATGGCCGGGGCGGTGCTCGTCCCCCTCAACACCCGGTTCAAGGGCGCGGAGGCGGCGTACATCCTGGAACGCAGCCGGGCGAAGCTGCTCTTCGTCACGGGCACCTTCCTCGGTACGTCGTACGTGGCGTCCCTGCGCCGGGCGGAGGTCGAACTGCCCCACCTGGAACGGGTGGTGGTGCTGGCGGACACCGCGCCCGAGGACTACGTGACCTGGAAGGACTTCCTGGCGTCGGGGGAGGGGGTGTCGTCGGACGCGGTACGCGCCCGAGCCGCCGCCATCGCCCCTTCCGCCCCCTCCGACATCATCTACACCTCGGGCACCACGGGGCGGCCCAAGGGCGCCGTCATCACCCACGCCCAGACGTTGCGCTGCTACGCGATCTGGAGCGAACTGGCGGATCTGCGCGAGGGCGACCGCTATCTGATCGTGAACCCGTTCTTCCACACCTTCGGCTACAAGGCCGGCATCATCGCGTGCCTGATGCGGGGCGCCACGATGGTCCCGCAACCGGTGTTCAACGTGGACACGGTCCTGGCCAACATCGCCGCCGAACGCATCTCGGTCCTGCCGGGTCCGCCCACCCTCCACCAGTCCCTCCTGGACCACCCGGCCCGGGGCGCCCACGACCTCTCCGCCCTGCGCCTGGTGGTGACGGGCGCGGCGGTGGTACCCCTGCGGCTGGTGGAGCGCCTGCGCACGGAGCTCGGCATCGCGACGGTCCTCACCGCGTACGGCCTCTCCGAGGCGAGCGGCATCGTCACCATGTGCCGGCGCGGTGATCCGGCGGAGACGATCGCCGCGACGTCGGGCCGGGCGATCCCGGGCACGGAGATCCGCGTCCTGGCCGCCCCCGGCACCCCCGGCGAGGTGCTGGTCCGCGGGTTCAACGTGATGCGGGGCTACTTCGAGGACCCGGAGACCACGGCCGCCGCGATCACCTCCGACGGCTGGCTCCACACCGGGGACATCGGCGTCCTCGACGAGGACGGCAACCTCCGGATCACCGACCGGATCAAGGACATGTTCATCGTCGGCGGCTTCAACGCGTACCCGGCAGAGATCGAACAACTCCTCGGCCTGCACCCGGACGTAGCGGACGTGGCGGTGATCGGCGTCCCGGACCCCCGTCTGGGCGAGGTCGGCAAGGCGTACGCGGTCCGCAGGCCGGGCGCGACGCTGACGGCGGACGACCTGATCGCCTGGTCCAGGCGGGAGATGGCGAACTACAAGGTCCCGAGGACGGTGGAGTTCGTGAGCGAACTGCCCCGCAACGCGAGCGGCAAGGTGATGAAGGGGGAGCTGCGGGGGCTGTAGCCACGCCGAACGCGGAAGAGGCCCGAGCTTTCCGGCTCGGGCCTCTTCGACGTCGTCGACCGTGCGCACGCAGACATGCAGCGGCCGCGACGGCTCCCCCTCCGCGCCGCCGCGGCCGCTCCCCCGTACCCCGTCGATTGCAGCTTTAGTTGGCCGGCTCGCTCGTGGCGTGCATGTCGTCGGTCGTGGCGACGCCGCCCGTTGCGTGCATGTCCTGCGGCTTCACGGTTCCACCGGTGGCGTGCATGTCCTTGGTGGTGATCTGCCCAGCGTCCTCGCTGGTGGCGTGCATGTCCTGCGGCTTGATCTCCGTGTCCTTCTTCGCGTCAGCCATGTTCGTCTGCTTCCCTAGGCGTCTCAGTTTGTGGTTCGGCGAGGCCCGCCCGGCTGTTCCCCCGTGGACTGCCGGGCGGGCGTCTCAGGGCCGTTCACACTAGTGCTACGGCCTTGGTATCAATCCGTCTGCCCCCCGACGCGGCGGATCGACAACCATGAGGGTGCCCGGCCGCGATAAACGAATGATGAACGCCGCTCAGGCCCGCCTCACGTGGCCGCCGAGGGCGCCGCCTCGGCCAGCAAGTCGCGTACCTCGGAGGCTTCGTGAGAGCCGAGCCGGTTGTAGATGATCAGTGCTTCGCGCCAGCACACCTGTGCGCGCCCGAACTGGCCGATGTCGTCGAGAGCGCGGCCGAGCACGGTGAGCACGTTGCCCCGACGCCATTCGCCGCCGATGCCGCGCAAGGAGGTCAGGGCCTGTTCGGCCTTGGTCGCCGCGTCGGCCGAGCTTCCGGACGCGAGGTCGACCTCGGAGAGGCGGAAGAGGGTCATTCCCTCCCACAGCCGCTGGCGGCTGTCCCGGAAGACATCCAGCGCCTCCAGAAGGCGTTCTGCCGCGGTGGCGAACTGGCCGCTCTGGGTGAGCGCCATTCCCAGCGCGTAGCGTCCGTTCGCGCTCCGGAGGGCGTGCCCCATGCTGTCGTAGATGTCTATGCCCTGTTGGGCCAGCGAAACCGCGCTGTCGGTGCGGCCGGTGGCCAGATGTATACGGGACAAGTTGCACAACGCACTCGCCTCGCCGGGCCGGTCCTGGATCTCACGGAAACGGTCGATGGCCATGGTGAGGTACTTCTCGCCGTCATCGTGACGGTTCTGATAGAGCGCCATGATTCCGAGAGCGTTCGGAGCCCAGCAGCCCGGGAGCGGATCGCACGCGGTTTCGACGAGCCGCATGACCTTCTCCGCCTCGTCCTCGGCCTGGTCGAAGCGTCCCGATGTGTGGTGCACGTCGGCCAGCGCCACCAGGGCCCGTACTTCCGTGCGTTGATCGTTCCGTGCGTGGGCGGCATCCAGGACGGCGAAAGCGGTGGTCTCGTACTGCTTCGAGTTCGCTCCGGACTCGCCCAGGTCGAGCGCGCACCAGAGCAGATCGACGGCGCGCGGCAGTGTCGCGGGGCCGGATGACTGGCGCACGCAGGAGAGCAGAGGACCGGCCTCCCTGTAGAGCCAGTCCCGTGCCTTGTGTCTGCCGTCGAAGACCAGTCCGGCGTGGCCCGTCGGCTCCAGGTGGTCCACCAGCCGATCCCCCGGCCGCTCCAGCGCATACACCCCCGCCGCCGTCGCCAGGTAGAAGTCCAGCAGCCGCGACAGCGCCAACTCCCGCTCCTCCGGATCCTGCTCGTCCCGTTCGGCGCAGGAACGCGCGTAGAGACGCACCAGGTCGTGGTAGCGGTAGCGGCCCGGAGCCGCGGACTCCAGGAGGCTGGTGTCGACCAGGACCTCCAGCAGGTCTTCCGCCGCGTGGGCTTCCAGGTTCAGCAGCGCCGCCGCCGCGGCCAGGGAGATGTCGGGGCCGTCCGCCAGGCCCAGCAGGCGGAACGCGCGGGCCTGAGCCGGTTCCAGCTGGCCGTAGCCGAGTTCGAAGGTGGCCTTCACCGCGAGGTCGCCGGCCTGGAGCTCGTCCAGGCGGCGTCGCTCGTCCGCGAGTTTCGCCGCGAGGACGGAGACCGTCCACGTGCGGCGGGAGGCCAGGCGGGAGGCGGCGATGCGGATGGCCAGGGGGAGGAAGCCGCAGGCGGCGACCACGTCCAGGGCGGCCTCGCGCTCGGAGTTGACGCGCTCCTCGCCCACGATGCGGGTGAAGAGCTGGAGCGCCTCCTCCGGGGACATCACGTCCAGGTCGACCAGGTGGGCGCCCGCCAGGTCGACCATCCGGACGCGGCTGGTGACCAGGGCCGCGCAGCCCGCCGTGCCGGGGAGGAGGGGGCGGATCTGGGCCGCGTCATGGGCGTTGTCGAGGAGGACCAGAATGCGGCGGCCGTCGAGCGTGGAGCGGTAGAGCGCGGCGCGTTCGTCCAGGGAGTCGGGGATCGCCGAGTCCGCCGTGCCCAGCGCGCGCAGGAACGCGCCGAGGACCGTCTCCGGTTCGGCGGCGCGGGCGCCGGCGCCCTGGAGGTCCACGTACAGCTGACCGTCCGGGAAGTACCGGCGCGCCTGGTGGGCGACGTGCACCGCGAGGGTCGTCTTGCCGACGCCGCCGATGCCCGCGAGCGCCGACACGGCCATGACCGAACCCTCGGCGGTCGCCAGCCGGGCACCCAGTTCCCGTACGAAGGAGGCGCGACCGGTGAAGTCCGGGACGGTGGCCGGGAGCTGGGCCGGGCGCAGCGGCGCCGGGGCCGGGGCCGGTTCGTCTGCCGGGCGGGCCAGTTCCTCGTCGGCCTGCAGGATGCGCTGCTGGAGCTGGGACAGCTCGGGGCGCGGGTCGACGCCGAGTTCGTCGGCGAGCAGCCGACGGGTGTCGGCGTACACCGCGAGCGCCTCGGCCTGTCTGCCGCTGCGGTACAGGGCGATCATGAGGAGTTCGCGCAGCCGCTCGCGCAGCGGGTGCGCGGCGGTGAGCGCGGTCAGTTCGGAGACCGCCTCCGCGTGGCAGCCGACCTCCAGGTCCAGGTCCAGACGGGTCTCGGTGAGCTGGAGCCGCCATTCCTCCAGGCGGGTGCGCTGGTTCTCGGCGTACGGTCCGGGCACGGAGGCCAGGGTCTCGCCGTCCCACAGACCGAGCGCCTTGCTGAAGAGGCTGCGGGCCTGGGCGCGGTCGCCGCCCGCGCGGGCCTTCTCCGCCTCGGCCACCCACTCCTGGGCGATGGTCAGGTCGAGGGCGTCGTTCCTGGTCCGGATCGCGTACCCGCCGGCGGCGCTGACCAGCGTCTGCGGGTCGAGGACCTTACGGAGCCGAGAGGCGTACGTGCGGACGGCGGCAAGCGCCTGCGAGGGCGGTTCCTCACCCCAGAGGGCGTCGATGAGTTCGGAGGCCGTGGCCGTGCGGCCGTCGCGCAGGAGCAGTGCGGTCAGCAGGGCGCGCTGCTGCGGTGAACCGGACGGCAGCGCCTCGCCGCCCCGCCATGCCCGTACCGGGCCCAGCACGGAAAAACGCAGATCGGCTCCGTCGTCCGATCGCTGTTGCGGAGCGCGCTGCTCCGGAACACGCGTGCTCGGCCCGCTGTCACGGTCCATTGCTGCCCCCTGCCCTGCTCGCCCCGCCGGTCCTGCCGATCGCGCCGGTGCCGTCCGTTCCGGATTCCCCGTCAGTGTGCCGGTACGGGAGGGGGGGATCCGGATTGTTCGGTACCGCTGGTATCGCGCTCAACAGTCTGCCTTGTCATGGGCGGACGCGTCAGCAGTGGGTGACTCTCTGCACAAGCCCTCGACAACGATTGTGGGACGGAGGCCGGTACAGATAGCTGACGGTTCGTCAGTTCGGCGCTACCGTGGTGAGTATGGAGACCTTCCCGAAGATCATCTCGGTGGACGACCACACGGTGGAGCCCGCTCATGTCTGGCGGGACCGGCTCCCGTCCAAGTACCTCGACCGCGCTCCGCGGATCGTCCGCGCACCGCTCAAGGAAATGACCTTCATGGGCGGCAAGTTCGCGCCTGTGATGGGTGCGAAGGGTGACGACGGCCCGATCGGCGACTGGTGGGTGTACGAGGATCTGCACCGCCCGCTCACCCGGCTCGACACCTCGGTCGGCTACGACCGGGACGAGATCAAGCTTGAGGTCATCACGTACGAGCAGATGCGCCCGGGTTCGTTCTCGGTCCCCGACCGGCTCGCCGACATGGACGTCAATCATGTCCAGTCGGCGCTCTGCTTCCCCACCTTCCCCCGCTTCTGCGGGCAGACCTTCACCGAAGCGAAGGACCGCGAACTGGGGCTGCTCGGGGTGCGGGCGTACAACGACTGGATGGTGGAGGAGTGGTGCGGGCCCGAGGCGCGGGGCCGCCTCATCCCGCTCACCCTCATCCCGCTCTGGGACGCGCGGCTGGCCGCCGAGGAGGTCCGGCGCAACGCGGCGCGCGGTGTGCGCGCGGTGGCGTTCTCCGAGATACCGCCGCATCTCGGCCTGCCGTCCATTCACACGGACGAGTGGGATCCGTTCCTGCGGGCCTGTGACGAGACGGGGACGGTGATCGCGATGCACATCGGCTCGTCCTCGAAGATGCCGTCCACCTCGGCCGACGCCCCGCCCGCCGTCGGCTCCACCATCACCTTCGCCAACTGCTGCTTCTCGATGGTCGACTGGCTGATGAGCGGCAAGTTCGAGCGGTTCCCGAACCTCCGGATCATGTACGCGGAGGGCCAGATCGGCTGGATTCCGTACATCCTGGAGCGCGCCGACGTGGTCTGGGAGGAGAACCGGGCCTGGGGCGGCGTCGCCGACAAGGTTCACCGTCCGCCGTCGGAGCTGTTCGCCGAGCACGTCTACGGCTGCTTCTTCGACGACGCCTTCGGGCTGCGGAACCTGGACTCGATCGGCGTCGGAAACGTCCTGTACGAGACGGACTACCCGCACTCCGACTCCACCTGGCCCAAGTCGCGCGAGGTCGGCGAGGCGCAGATGGGTCATCTGGACGCCGATGTCGTGGACCGGATCGTCCGCGGCAACGCGATCGACCTGCTGAGGCTGACGGATGACGGGCTGTGGGCGGGGCCCGGCGGGCGGTAGGGAGGGTGCGGAACGTGACACCCGGCACCCCGGGCGTCACGTTCCGCGTGGAGCTGTACCCCCGGAGGGTCAGGCCCTGGTGACCGGCTCCTGGAGCTCCGTCACCCACTTGTCCCGGTCGTCGGGGCACTCCAGGTTGATCTCGCGGGCGTATCCCGCAGACCGGTAGCCGTTGGCGTCGATCCAGCGGGCCAGGATCTGGGCCGTCGGCAGTACGCCGTCCATCGAACCCCGGTGAACCACGGCCGCCGCCTCGAACGGGGGCAGCTCGACCACCGTGATCCCGGTGTCGCCGAGCGGGCCCATCGGGGCGGAGACCGTCACCCCCGCGTGGACGACGATCGCGCCGCCGCCCTCCGGGGCGTCCTCGTAGCGGGCGATCCCGGGGCCGCTCGGGCTGACCCCCACCGTGCCCAGCAGCGGGAAGAGCCGGTCGTACAGCGGGCCGATCACCGGAGTGATGTGCTCCGGCTCGAAGCCCGCCGCGGTCCCGGTCAACTCGGCGACCCGTACTGCGGCAATGCTCTTGATTACTACCTCGTTCGCGGGCATGCGTCCCTCGCTCTCGATCGACCGGAGCCTCGCCTCGACCCGTGTCAGCCGTGCGGCCGCTGCCGCCATGGCCTCCTCCAGCTCCGCCTGCCGCAGTCGCAGCATGCCGCGCAACTCCTCGGCCCCCACCTGCTCGTCGAGGACGGCCTGCACCTGCTGGAGCGTGAAGCCGAGATCTTTCAGGGCGATGATGCGGTTGAGGCGGGCGAGCTGGGCGGCCCCGTAGAAGCGGTAGCCGGTGGTGGGGTCCGTGCGGTCCGGGTGCAGGAGCCCGATGGCGTCGTAGTGGCGCAGCATCCGGGCCGACACCCGTCCGTACCGGGCGAAATCTCCGATGGTGAACATGATGTCTCCCAGTGCACGGCTTCACACGGTGGCAAGGTCAAGCCTCGCGGCGCCCCGGTGCTGCCGGAAGCGGAAAAGACGCAGGAGCGGAAAGGCCAGGAGCGGAAAAGGCAGGAGCCCCGTTCCCCGCCGAGGCGGAGGAGCGGGGCTCCTTGGGTACTGCTAGCCGGCCGCGATCGGCCGACCCGGGCAACTAGGCCGGGGTGACGTTCTCAGCCTGCGGACCCTTGGGTCCCTGAGTGACGTCGAAGTTCACGACCTGGTTCTCCTCGAGGGAGCGGAACCCGGACGCGTTGATCGCGGAGTAGTGAACGAAGACATCCGGGCCGCCGCCGTCCTGGGCGATGAAGCCGAAGCCCTTTTCAGCGTTGAACCACTTGACGGTTCCGGTAGCCATAAGCCCTCCTTGGGCCAAAGGGTTGCCCTGCTCCAGAACCTGCAAAGAAGTCTGAAAACTACAAAAGCCTGCGGGTTACATGCTCCGCAGGCTCTGTACTGCAAGGGAAACCAAACTGCAACTTGCGTCGAGCCTAGCACGCAGCGTGTACGGAAGGGTAGAGGGAAAGATCACTTCACCCGGATGTTTGATTGCCGTGCCGATGAGCTGACGAAGCGGGTGTCCCGGATGGTGTCGCCGAGACGTCCTCAAGGGATACGGAATGAAGACTTCCGATACCGCTCCGGGGCGGTATCGGTGACCCCGTGAGAGGGGTCGGGCGGCGCCTCGCGCACCCGGTGCCGTCCGGACGACACCACGGGTCTAGCCTCGCGATGTGGACAATTCAACCGTCTCAACCGTCGCAGGCGACAACCGTCGCAGCCGGCCGCGCGTCGGCCACATCCAGTTCCTGAACTGCCTTCCCCTGTACTGGGGACTGGCGAGAACCGGGACCCTGCTCGACCTGGAGCTCTCGAAGGACACCCCGGAGAAGCTCAGCGAGCAGCTGATCAGGGGTGATCTGGACATCGGCCCCGTCACCCTGGTCGAGTTCCTGCGCAACGCCGACGACCTGGTCGCCTTCCCGGACATCGCGGTGGGATGCGACGGGCCCGTCATGTCGTGCGTGATCGTGTCGCAGGTGCCGCTGGACCAGCTGGACCGGGCCCGGGTGGCGCTCGGTTCGACCTCGCGCACCTCCGTGCGTCTGGCCCAACTGCTCCTCGCCGAGCGGTACGGGGTCAGCCCGGACTACTACACCTGCCCGCCGGACCTCGGCGTGATGATGCAGGAGGCGGACGCGGCCGTGCTGATCGGTGACGCCGCGCTGCGCGCCAACCTGCACGACGCGCCCCGGCTCGGCCTCCAGGTCCACGACCTGGGCCAGATGTGGAAGGAATGGACCGGGCTGCCGTTCGTCTTCGCGGTCTGGGCGGCCCGCAAGGACTATCTGGCGGCCGAGCCCCACCATGTGAACAAGGCGCACGAGGCCTTCCTGGCCTCACGGGACGTCTCCCTGGAGGAGGTCACCAAGGTCGCGGAGCAGGCGGCACGCTGGGAGGCCTTCGACGCGGAGGTGCTGGAGCGGTACTTCACGACGCTGGACTTCCGCTTCGGCCCGGACCAGCTGGCGGGGGTGCGGGAGTTCGCGCGCCGGGTCGGCCCGACGACCGGCTTCCCGGCGGACGTGAAGGTCGAACTGCTCGGCGGCTGACCGGAGGGCGGTGGGTGGTGGGCGGTTGACGCCTCGGACGCACGGGGCGGGCCCGGGGCAGGCCCCGAGCGCGCCCGGAGTGCGCCGCGTGCGGGAGGCGGTCAACGGGAATGGGCCGGGATATGGATGAATCCTGTACTTCCTGGGTCGGATATCTCTTCCCGGCCTTCTCCCGCCCTTCTCCGGCCGCTTCTCCCCGCCCCGCCATCGATTCGGGTGAATACGCGTCGAATAGCCGATTCTCGGACGGCGTCCGAGGAGAGTCCCGGTCCTGAACCGGAATCGCTCGGGTGAACGACGTATTCACGCCTTTTGTTGTGTCGAAAGCCGTTGTTCGTTCCCTTGAGGGTGAAATCGGCGGATGGTTTCCTCTGGGACCCGATGACCTTCGCACCCTAGGCTTCGGTCGGAGGTCCGGCCGGTCCACAGGGGGAGTCCATATGCAGCCGCTGGAAGCCGGCGAACCGCTGACCATCGGTTCCTACCGACTGCTCGGCAGGCTCGGTGCGGGCGGCATGGGGCGGGTCTATCTGGGGCGCAGCGCGGGCGGACGCACCGTCGCGGTCAAGGTCGTGCACCCCCACTTCGCTCTCGACGAGCAATTCCGGGCCCGGTTCCGGCGGGAGGTGGACGCGGCACGGCGGATCGGTGCGCAGTGGACGGCGCCCGTCCTGGACGCCGACCCGGACGCCCCCATTCCCTGGGTCGCCACCGGCTATGTGGCCGGGCCCCCGCTGTCCGCCGCGGTCGCCGAGCACGGCCCGCTGCCCGAGCACGCGGTGCGGACACTGGGCGCCGGACTCGGGGAGGCGCTGGCCGCGGTGCACGCCCAGGACCTCATCCACCGCGATGTGAAGCCCTCCAACGTGCTGCTCGCCCTCGACGGTCCCCGGCTCATCGATTTCGGGATCGCCCACGCCATCGGTGCCACCGCCTCGCTCACCTCGACCGGGGTGTCGGTCGGCTCGCCCGGCTACATGGCGCCGGAGCAGATCCGGGGCGTGGACATCTCGGGTGCGGCCGATGTCTTCTCGCTCGGCGCGGTGCTCGTGTACGCGGCCACCGGTACCGCCCCCTTCCTCGGTGACTCCTCCGCCGTACTGCTCTACAAGGTGGTGCACGAGGAGCCCGAGCTGGGGGAGCTCGACGGGGAGCTGAGGGACATCGTCGCCGGGTGCCTGGCGAAGTATCCGGAGGACCGGCCGACCCCCATGGAACTGGCCCGGCAGCTGGCGCCGGGCGGGGCCGCCGCTCTGGTGGCGGCGGGGTGGCTGCCCGGCCCGCTGGTGCGCGAGGTCAGCCAAGCGGCGGTCGCGCTGCTGGACCTGGAGCCGCAGGACGCGCCGGTGCAGTCGGGGCCGGTGCCGTTCAGCGGTGTTTCGTGGGGTGTGAACGGCGCGAACGGCGGCGGAGGTGCGGGCGGTGGGTTCGGCCCGCCGGTCGGGCCGTTCCCCTCGCACGAACCCACCCGGCCGCCCCGGCCGAACGGGCCGCCCTCATGGCCCGCGACCGCCGCGGGCGCGGCCGGGCCGGCGCAGCCGTCCGGGCTGCCGGGGCAGCGCACGTCGGACCCCCGTTTCTCGGTCACCGTCGGCGCGGACTCCGAGGCAGCCCGCCCCGAGGCGAACCGGGGCCGGAGGCTGAGCTGCACCGTCGCCCTCGCCGTGGCCGGTGCGCTCGCCGCCGTGACCGTGGGCAGCGCGTACCTGTTCGATCTGATGCCGGGCGGCGGCGGCCGGAACACGGCCGAGCAGGGTGGTGTCGGCGCCACCCCGCCGGCCGCCACGCCCTCCGCGGAACACCCGCGGCCCTCGGAATCGGCGTCCGGAACGGGGGGTGCGGGGGGCACCGGTGGCCCGGACCAGGTCACCGAGGTCCCTCATGCGTTCACCGGCACCTGGAAGGGCCCGCTCACCGAGAAGACCACCGGGCAGTCGCACGGCACGCTCACCGCCGTGTTCAGCGCCGGGAAGAAGGGCGCGGACGTCGTCCGTATGACCACGGAGGTCTCCGCTCTCGGGCTGACCGTCCGCTGCAACAGCGTCGCCCGGCTCTCCTCCGGAACGGACGAGGAACTGACGCTCCGGGAGCGCGCCGACCCCGCCCACCCCAGCGACCCGGGCCTCTGCACCTCCACCGAATCCGACGTCCACTTCACGCGCGCCGCCGACGGCACCCTCCGCTTCCGCTCCGAGGAGCGGGGCGCGGGACTTCCGTACGGCACCCTCAGCCGGTCCGGCAGCTGACGCCGACAGGGGCTGGCGTAGGGTGAGCCGGTCCGTAGATCCGTTGAAAAACCGCCGAAAGGTGACAGCCCGGTGACCGAGAAGGCCGACCTCCAGCCCATCCTCGACCGAGCCGCCGAGGGCGGTCGGATCACTCCGGAGGAGGCTCTCGACCTCTACCGGTCGGCACCGCTGCACGCGCTGGGCGCTGCCGCCGACGCCGTACGCCGACGCCGCTACGCCGGTACGGAGCACATCGCGACGTACATCATCGAGCGCAACATCAACTACACGAACGTGTGTGTCACGGCGTGCAAGTTCTGCGCGTTCTACGCCGCGCCCAAGGACACCGCCAAGGGCTGGTCCCGCGACCTCGACGACATCCTGCGCCGCTGCGCGGAGACCGTCGAGCTCGGCGGTACGCAGATCATGTTCCAGGGCGGACACCACCCGGACTACGGCGTCGAGTACTACGAGGAGCACTTCTCCGCCATCAAGAAGGCGTTCCCGCAGCTGGTCATCCACTCGCTCGGCGCCTCCGAGGTCGAGCACATGGCCCGGATCTCCAAGGTCTCCGTCGAGGAGGCCATCCAGCGCATCCACGCCGCCGGTCTCGACTCCTTCGCGGGAGCGGGCGCCGAACTGCTGCCGGCCCGGCCGCGCACGGCGATCGCCCCGCTCAAGGAGTCCGGCGAGCGCTGGCTGGAGATCATGGAGGCCGCGCACCGCCTGGGCGTCGAGTCCACCTCCACCATGCTGATGGGCACCGGCGAGACCAACGCGGAGCGCATCGAGCACCTGCGGATGATCCGCGACGTGCAGGACCGCACGGGTGGCTTCCGGGCGTTCATCCCGTACACGTACCAGCCCGAGAACAACAAGCTGAAGGGCCAGACGCAGGCCACGCTGTTCGAGTACCTGCGGATGATCGCCATCGCCCGGATCTTCCTCGACAACGTCGCGCACATCCAGGGCTCCTGGCTGACCACCGGCAAGGAGGTCGGCCAGCTGTCGCTGCACTACGGCGCCGACGACCTCGGCTCGATCATGCTGGAGGAGAACGTCGTCTCCTCCGCCGGTGCCAAGCACCGCTCCAACCGCCTGGAGATCATCGACCTGATCCGCAAGGCGGACCGCGTCCCCGCCCAGCGCGCCACGACCTACGAGCACCTCGTCGTCCACGACGACCCGGCGGACGACCCGGTCGACGAGCGGGTGGTCTCGCACATCTCGTCCACCGCGATCGAGGGCGGCACGGCCCACCCGGAGCTGAAGCTCCTGAACGCCAACTGAGTCCGCCTTGCTGACGGTTCACGCCGCCGACGCGGTGCACGGCGCCCCGGACGGGGCCGACTCCGTGGCCGTGGACGGCGGTGTGGTCGTCGCCATCGGCGCGTTCGCGGAGCTGACCGCCGCCCGTCCGCAGGCCCGGATCCGGCGGTGGTCCGGTCTGATCACCCCGGGACTGCTGAACGCGGGGGCACCGGCGCTGCTGGAGGCCGCCTACCACCCGGATCCGCGCGAGGCGGACGAGCTCGGCGGCGACCCGCTCACCGGTGACGCGCTCACCGCACTCGGCATGGACGACGCCCGCTGGGGCGCGAGTGCCCGGCGCGGACTGCAACGGATGCTGCGGCACGGCACGACCGCCGTCCGGGGCCCCTTCACCCGCCCCGCCGTGCGCACGGCGGTCGCCCGCTCGGGGCTGCGCGTCCACGGACCGGGCCCGGCGCCGGAACCTGTCTCGCTCGACCCGTTGGCGTCCGTGCAGGAGCCGGCCGACGCGTTCGCGGCGGTCCTGGCCGTGGGCGGGCCGGCGGATCTGGCCGTGTTCGGCGTACGGGACCTGGCGGCGCTGCGCACCGAGGGCGCCGGGAGCTGCACGGCGACGGTGCTCGGTGGACGGCTGGTCTTCCGCCGCAGCTGAGACCGCGGCGAAGGCCGCGGTGGAGACCGCGGTGGAGACGCCAGCGGAGAGCGTGGCCGAGTCCTTGCCGAGCCCGAGCCCGAGCCCTCGCCAAGTCGGAGTCCTTGCCGAGTCCGGGCCCGAGCCCGATTCCTCGCCGGGTCCGAGTACCGTGCCGGGCCCGCAGCCGAGCCGCATCGGTGACCTGCCCGGGGCCGGGACGGACCGGGACGGAGACCCGTCACGGTACCGACGGGCCGCCCAGATACCGGCCCTCGGCGTCGTACGGCCAGGCGTTGGAGACGCACCCCTTCAGCCCGTAGATCTGCTGCATCATCGCCGGGGCGGGACGGCCCTTGCCCGGACAGGTCTCGTGGCCGTGGCCCAGCCAGTGCCCGACCTCGTGGTTGATGATGAGGGCCCGGTAGTCGGCGAGCGGACCGTGGAACTCGGGCGAGCCCTGTTGCCAGCGCTTGAGGTTGACCATGACATCGGTGCCGACACGGCAGTTGACCTCGCCATGGGTGTCGAGGCCGCTCCGCCCGCAGATGGCGTCGGTGGTCCCGGGGGTGGCGATACGTATGACCAGTCCCGCCGGGCCGTCGGCGACCTGGCGGAAGGTGTGCTCGCCATGGTGCGACCAGCCACGTGGCGCGGCCAGGATGCGGGCGATCTCGGCGGCGGCCCTGTCCGGATCGACGCCCGAGCCGTCCTCCACCTCGACCCGGTAGGCATTGCCCCCGGCCTTGGACCTGCCCGAGCCCGGGACGCCCGCGCGGGCGACGGTGAACGTGCCGATCTCCGACGCGCTCCCGGACGCGGACGGTGTGGCCGCTTTCCCCTCACCGCCGCCGCTCCACCGGGGCCCCACCACGGCGGCACAGATCAGTACGGCCGGGACGACCACGGCGACGAGCAGCCGGTTCCGACCGCGTTCCGGCCAGAACCGCCGGCGCGCGCCCTGTGCGGACATATGTGCTCCCCCCTGCTCCCGGTGACTCCCGTGCTCCCGGTGACTCCGTGCTCCCGGTGACTCCGTGCTCCCCCTGTACTGACTGCCGGTGGGCCGAATTGGTTCAGTCCACACGGACACGACTCGCGACCGGCGCGAAGCACGAGGACCGGGGCTGCTTGAATGGGCGGGTGACCCGAGCTTCCCTGGACAAGCAGCCGCACGAAGTCGCCACGATGTTCGACGACGTGGCGGCGAACTACGACCTCACCAACGACGTGCTGTCGCTCGGCCAGGCCCGGCTGTGGCGCAAGGAGGTCGCGAAGGCGGTGCACGCCCGGCCCGCGGAGAAGGTCCTCGACCTGGCCGCGGGCACGGCGACGTCCTCGCTGCCCTTCGCCGCGACGGGCGCGTACGTCGTGCCCTGCGACTTCTCCCTCGGCATGCTCCAGGAGGGCAAGAAGCGCAATTCCTGGCTGCCCTTCACCGCGGGCGACGCCACCAGGCTGCCGTTCCGCGACGAGACCTTCGACGCGGTGACGATCTCCTTCGGGCTGCGCAACGTCCAGGACACGGACGCGGCGCTGCGCGAGCTGTACCGGGTGACGAAGCCGGGCGGCCGGGTGGTGATCTGCGAGTTCTCGCAGCCGACGTGGACGCCGTTCCGCACGGTGTACACGGAGTACCTGATGCGGGCGCTGCCGCCGGTCGCGCGCGCGGTGTCGTCCAACCCCGACGCGTACGTCTATCTCGCCGAGTCCATCCGGGCCTGGCCCGACCAGGCCGGGCTCGCGGCGAAGCTCCAGCGGGCCGGCTGGTCGAAGGTCGCCTGGCGCAACCTCACCGGTGGTGTGGTGGCACTGCACCGGGGCGTGCGCCCGCCGGCTTCCCGACCCCAGCCCTGACGGCCCGCCCCCGGCCCTGACGGACGGGCCCCAGCCCTGACAGCCGGGGCTCGCGGCCCGGCTGAGGGGTTCTGCGGCCCGGAACGGCCGGGCTCGTGCCCCGAACGGCCGGGCTCGTGCCCGGAACGACCGGGCTCGTGTCCCGAAGGACCGGTCGGCCCGTCGTCACGGGGCCAGTTCCAGCCGGAAGCAACGCACTTCATTCCCCGACCGCGGTGCCGTGAAGCTCTCCGCCCGTTCCATCCCCAGCCGCCGGGCCACGGAGACCGAGCGCTCGTTGCGTGCGTCGATCGTCGCCACGACCCGTTCCACCCCGGCCGCGCGCAGCCGCTCCAGCGTGAGGCGCGCGGCGGTGGTGGCGTAACCCCGGCCCCAGGCCGACCGGGCCAGCCGCCAGCCGATCTCGGTCTCGCCCACCGGGCCGTACGTGGTCTGCGGCCAGGGCTGGGCGCCGGTGAAGCCCGCGACCTCACCGTCCTCGCCGAGCACCGTCCACAGGCAGTACCCCAGCTCCGCGTCGAGTCTGCGCTGTCGGGCGGTCCACTCCTCGTACATCGAATGTTCCTCCGACGCACCGCCGAAGAACTCCATCACCTCGGGGTCGTCGAACGCGCGGTGCCAGGAGAGCGCGTCCTCGTCGGTCGGGACGCGCAACTGCAGGGAAGGAGCGGCGAGTGGCACGTTCGACATCGGGGAGCCCTTCGGAAAGTTGATCAGCGGACCCCCATAGACTGCACGGGACAGGTGCCGCGCGGCACGCGATTTCGAGTCTTCGGGAGATCCGACCGTGACCGAGCAGCCCCTCTCCGAACACAGCGCGGATGTGATCGTCGTCGGGGCAGGCCCGGCCGGTTCCACGACCGCGTACTACCTCGCCAAGGCCGGACTGGACGTCCTGCTCCTGGAGAAGACGGCGTTCCCCCGGGAGAAGGTCTGCGGCGACGGCCTCACCCCGCGCGCGACCAAGCAGCTCGTCTCCATGGGAATCGACATCTCCGAAGAGGCCGGCTGGCTGCGCAACAAGGGTCTGCGCATCATCGGCGGCGGCGTCCGGCTCCAGCTGGACTGGCCTGATCTCGCCTCGTACCCGGACTACGGACTGGTCCGCAAGCGCGACGACTTCGACGAGCAGCTGGCCCGCCAGGCGCAGAAGGCGGGCGCGCGGCTGTACGAGCGCTGCAACGTCGGCGCCCCGATCGTCGACGACCGCACCGGCCGCATCACCGGCGTCAACGCGAAGCTCGGCGAGGAGAAGACCCCGGTCACCTTCCACGCCCCGCTCGTCGTCGCCGCCGACGGCAACTCCACCCGGCTGTCGCTCGCCATGGGCCTGCACCGGCGCGAGGACCGCCCGATGGGCGTGGCCGTGCGTACGTACTTCACCTCGCCCCGCCACGACGACGACTACCTGGAGTCCTGGCTGGAGCTGTGGGACCGGCGCGGCCCCCAGGACCGGCTCCTGCCCGGCTACGGCTGGATCTTCGGCATGGGCGACGGCACGTCCAACGTCGGCCTCGGCATTCTCAACTCCTCGTCCGCGTTCAAGGAGTTGGACTGGCGCGAGGTCCTCAAGGCGTGGTGCGCGTCCATGCCGGAGGACTGGGGCTACACCCCGGAGAACATGACGACGCCGATCCGCGGCGCCGCCCTCCCGATGGCCTTCAACCGCCAGCCGCACTACACCAAGGGCCTGCTGCTCGTCGGTGACGCGGGCGGCATGGTCAACCCGTTCAACGGCGAAGGCATCGCGTACGCCATGGAGTCGGGCCAGATCGCCGCCGACGTCATCGTCCAGGCCCACGCCCGCGCGACCCCGGCCCAGCGCGAACTGGCTCTCACCAACTACCCGAAGGTGCTCAAGGAGACCTACGGCGGCTACTACACGATGGGCCGCGCCTTCGTGAAGCTGATCGGCAACCCGAAGGTCATGAAGGTCGCCACCCAGCGCGGTCTGACGCACCCGCTGCTGATGAAGTTCACGCTGAAGATGCTCGCCAACCTGACCGACCCGACGGGCGGCGACGCGATGGACCGGATCATCAACGGACTGTCGAAGGTGGCCCCGAAGGCCTGAGCCGCCCCCCGGACCGGCCACGGCCGCGCTCAGTCGGTGAGCGCGGCCGTGGCCGGTCCTCTTGATGTACGTATGCCCGCGGAGGAGCAGCTGTTGCTCCGCGGGCGCTGACCGTGGTGATTCGGCGCCGTCGCAGCGCCCATCCGCAGACCGCGCCAGCGACATCCGGTCAACTTCCTTATACCAAACCCCTGTTCATCCGGCAGGCCCCGCAAGGATCCGCCAGCCCGCACGGCACCTACGCGCACTGCGCACGGTGGCGGCTTCGAGTCGCGTGCCCGAGCGGCCGACGAGCCGGGCTCGATGAAGGTGCGCGTAGGTACGGATACTCAGGGCCGGTTTGAGTGATCGTGCGGACATGACGCAGCGCACCCGGTGTGTAACGTCTGTGTCGGTAACCCCAGCGAGCACGACAGACGTATCTGGGGCGATTACCCGGGCGACGCCCAGGTCACGGGGGGACACGCGCATGGCGTGGGACGAGTGGGAACAGCTCAAGGCGCAGGTCGTCGAGCGGCACACCACCGATACGCAGATCAACAGCGCCTCGGTCGGCGGCGGCTACGCCACGGCGTCCGGTGGCGGGGGCGGTACTGGCACGCTCAAGCACAAGGGCGGCCCGTGGACGAAGGCGGCCGGCACCGCGGATGATCTCCAGACCAGCACGATCACCGCAAAGGCTGACCTGCGTAGAGCTCACGACGGCACTGTCGGCGGTCTGGCCGGGCTGTCCAGCCTCGGAGCGCTCAAGTCTGTACTCACCTCGTGGGACGAACGCCTCGGTCGTGTCCGTGAGGAGTGCAGTTCTCTGGAGCCGAAGCTGCGTCAGGTGGCTGTGATCCTCGCCGAAGTGGATGCCGAGGTGGGGGACAAGGCGAAGGCGGTCACGGTGCCCGGCACGAGGAGGGGCGAGTAGACCATGGCCACAGCACCCGGGCTGACATGGCAGCGGCTCCGCGACCTCGAACTGTCAGAACTGACCGATGCCGCCGACGGCTGGCGCGCCGCTTCCGCATTCGCCGATGCTGCTCGCGAACGCGTCGACGGAGACATGAGCGGCAAGCTCACCAAGACCCAGGACAGCGAGTCCGCCCGAGCTGCCGTCAAGCGATTGAAGCGACTGAGCGAGAACTACCACTACGTCCGCACTGAGACCGGCCTCATCCGAGGTGCCCTCGACGGGCTCGCCAGTGAACTCAGCACCCCACAGCGCCGGCTGCGCGGCGCCCTCGGAGACGCCGCTTCTCTCGGATACACCGTCAACGACAACGGCAGCATCGACTACCCGGCCGGTGGCAAGAACGAGCTGACCGGCGACACGATGCCCGGCGGCTCCGTGGTGGGCAACAACGGCCTCATCGGTGCCGGGAACCCGGGGTTGTACCGCGATGCCAACGGCATGTTAGACCCTGCTCTGGGCCCGGGTGGTCCCGTGTTGAAGAGTTCCAATCCGCATCGCGCCAAAGCCCAGGACGTCGCCGACCGCCTTGCCCACGCCTTGCGGGAAGCACGCGAGATCGATGAGCGGTACAGCTCGGCACTCAACAAGCTCAAGGCAGCCCCGGGCCTCACGGTCGACACCAAGACGTGGGCGGACGTGGCCTTGGATGCCGATGCGGTGAGCCAAGCCGCGCACCACTACTTGGAGAACCACCTTCCGCTCGACAAGTCGCCCGCGGAACGTAAGGAGTGGTGGGACCACCTCAGCAAGGGGCAGCGTGAAGAGTACATCTCCGCGTTTCCTGAGCTGATCGGGAACTTGGACGGGATTCCGGCGCTGGTACGCGATGAGGCAAACCGCGAAAATCTTCAGATGCTCATCGGGCAACTCGACGGGAAGCATGATGACGCTTCCCGAGACATGCTGGGTGGTCTGAAGAAGATCCAGGAGAAGCTGGAGAAAGGCAGCGAGTTTCCGATGTACCTGCTGGGCATCGGTGATGCGGGCAACGGCCGCGCGATCATCGCCTACGGCAACCCCGACACCGCCGACAACGTCTCGGCGTATGTCCCGGGACTCGGAACCAAGTTGGATGCGGAGTTCGCCGACGGAACGGTCAACCGAGCGCTGCAGACAGCCCGCGGCGCGCATCATGCTGATCAGTTCAGCAGAACCTCGTCGATCGTGTGGCTCGGATACGACGCGCCGCAGACGACACCGAGTGATCTGGCTAGCGGTAAAAGCGTGATGTTCACGAACGATGCCAAGACGGGAGCCCCTGACTACAACGCGTTCATGGAGGGGATCTCCGCGACGCACGAGGGCGGCGCCCCGCACGTCACCGCCATCGGACATTCCTACGGCTCCCTCACGGTCGGGCTCGCAGCTCAGGAGAAAGGCGGCATCCCCGGCGCCGATGACATCATCCTGGTCGGAAGTCCTGGCACCGGCGCGGACAACGCTCAGGACCTCAATGTGGGTAAGGGCCACGTGTTCGTGGGCGCAGCTGACAACGACATCGTCACCAAACTCCCGAACCATGAGGAAGTATCTGGCATGGTCTCCGGCGCGGTCGGCGGAGGGTCGGCCGGATTCGTTCTGGGAGCCGGCATGGCCGGCCCGCCGGGAGCGGTTGTCGGTGGCGGTGCCGGGGCCATCGTTGGAGGTATCGGCGGCTACATGGCCCAAGACGCGCAGACCGACCCCAGTGAGCGTTGGTTCGGTACCGACCCGGCAAGTAAAGATTTCGGAGCCACACGGTTCACGGTGGATGACGGGGCAACCATCATCGAAGACCGTGGAAAGATGTCAGCGCATTCGAATTACTTCAACCCGGCGAAAGATCAAGCCTCGGCCGACAATATTGCCAAGGTTGTGGCTGGGAAACCTGAAAAGATCAGCTTGGAGACGCCTCGATGAGGATTTTGCGAGCCGTGGGGCTGGTGGCTGGAGTGCTGCTCCTGACCGGATGCGGTGCATCAGGCGAATCGACTGGGCGGGAGGTAAAGATGAACATGCAGGAGGCAGCGGTGCGGGCGGACGAAATCCTTGACGGGACATTTGCCGCCATCAAGCCGCCGGTGCACTGGACGCACGAGCAGTCGATTGAAGGGGGATGTGACGTACAAAGGAGCCGAGCGGTCATGACGATCATTTCGGTGGAGCGTCGGGGGAACTTCCTGAGGATGATCGAGCGCTACTGGGAGAGTCAGGGATACAAGCAACTCTCAGTGAACAACTCGGAAATGCCGGCCATGTACTACAGGACGCCCGACGAATTCAATGTGCGCGTGCTTATCGGTGGTGCGGGGCAAGCCTTTTTTGAAGTTGCGACGCCTTGTGTGAACGCTTCCAAGGTGTCTCCGCCGAAGGCGGAGACAGTTGGCCCGAACTATGCCGGAAAGGAGACCCCCATTCCTGACGTCGAGTCGGATTTCTGGTCCGTGAAGAGCCCGGTTTCTTCCACGTGACTTCGCCAACAGAATGTTGGAATTCACGTGTGGTCTTCCTGCCGGTGCTTGCGCAGTAGCACGTTGCAGTCGGTTTCGGAGCTTCTTCGTGCCGTGCGCAGGCGAGGCCGCACTGCTCGGCGAGATCCGCGCAGCGCGTGCAGCCGAGTACAGGCGCCGGCCCGTCGCGCCACGGGTGTGCGGCGGCATTCGCGCGTGGCGGCCGCAGGACGCAGTCGCGTATCTCGTCGACCTCGCGCTCGCGGAGCACGCGTCGAGACCCGTGCGGAACCCATGGGCTTGAGCATGGAACGACCTTGGTTCCTCCGAGTATGCCTATGAATCGGAGGAACAAAGGTGGCCCCGAAGGCCTGAGCCGCCCCCGGACCGGCCACGGCCGCGCTCAGTCGGTGAGCGCGGCCGCGACGATCTTCTTGATGTACGTGATCTCAGAGCCGGCCCCCGCGGGGTTCAGCGAGTAGACGATCCGGTGCTCCAGGTTCGGGGTGGCGAAGAACCCGTTGTCCCAGCCGGGCCGTGAACCCGTCTTGCCCCAGACGGTCCGGCCGCCCGGCAGCTCGTACCGCATCAGCCCGCCGACACTGAAGCAGGCCGTTTCCTCGGGGCAGTTGGTGTTGGTGGTGGCACTGGACGCCCGCGGCACCGTGAGCAGCAGCTTTTGCTCGGCCGGCGGCAGCAGCCTGCCCTGGAACAAGGCGGTCAGGAAGCGGTCCAGATCGGCGGCAGTGGAGATCATTCCGCCCTCCGCCCACGGGTAGGGGCTCTGTTCGGTCAGCCTGAGGCCGGCGCCGATCGAGCTCGTCGTCGGCTTCCTCGTAGGAGTCGGGATGCGGGAAGGGCAAAGACAGCAGGTCGCGCCGCATCGTGCTGTTACAGCGGCTTCCCCTGCGAGGTGATCCAAAAGACGCGGCCTAGGACCGCTGCCCCGTGCCTGCGCTCGTACGGCGGAGGTCCGCTTCCTCCTCGGAGCGCCGCCCACCACTGGCGATCACGCGCCCCCCGGACCTGCGCGGCAGTACCCGGCCCAGGAGGCGGGCGAGGCCGGATTCGTAGCGGGGCTGGAGCAGCAGGAGCAGGCCCAACCCGCACACGAACGCGATCCCGAAGAGCATCCAGGACTTGGCGCCCCGCGCCGAATAGGCCACGATCCCGAACGAGAACAGCGCCGACCAGAAGTACATGAGCAGTACGGCCCGGCGGTGCGAGTGGCCGAGCTGGAGCAGGCGGTGGTGGAGGTGGCCCTTGTCGGCGGCGAAGGGCGACTTTCCGTTCCACGTACGCCTGATGACCGCGAGCACGAGGTCCGCGACCGGCAGCGCGATGACGGACAGCGGCAGCAGCAGCGGAATGTAGACCGGCACCATCGCGGCCGACCCGGGGACACCGTCGACGGCCTGATTGAGGAGGCTCGGGTCGATCTCGCCCGTCACGGAGACCGCGCACCCGGCGATGAGCAGCCCGAGCAGCATCGAGCCCGAGTCACCCATGAAGATCCGGGCCGGGTGCGAGTTGTGGACCAGGAAGCCGAGGCACATGCCCGCCAGGATCGCGGAGATCAGCGTGGTGGACGCGGCGGCCTCGATCCCGTAGCCGTACCAGAGCCGGTAGGCGTACAGGAAGAACGCCGTCGCCGCGATGCCCACCGTGCCGGCGGCCAGCCCGTCGAGCCCGTCGACGAAGTTGACCGCGTTGATGGAGACGACGATCAGCGCCACGGTCAGCAGCGTGCCCTGCCAGTCGGAGAGGTAGATCCCGTCGGCGCCGGGCACCGGGAGCCAGAGGATCGTCAGACCCTGGAACGCCATCACCCCGGCGGCGAGCACCTGACCGCCGAGCTTGACCAGCGAGTCGACGCCCCATTTGTCGTCCAGGACGCCCAGCAGCCAGATGATTGCGGCGCCGGACAGCAGCGCCCGCGGCGTCGAGCTCTCGGTGAAGATCTCCTTCAGATGCGGCAGGTGGGAGGCGACCAGCAGTCCGGCCACCAGCCCGCCGAACATCGCGACGCCGCCGAGGCGTGGGGTGGGTTCGCGATGGACGTCGCGCGCCCGGATCTCGGGCATCGCACCGACCGAGATGGCGAACTTCCGCACGGGTCCGGTCAGGAGATGGGTCACCGCAGCCGTGATGAACAGCATCAGCAAGTAGTCCCGCACGGGCGGCCCTCACATTCCGGCCCAGCAGCAGGCCGATACCTGAACAGTTTCTTCCGGTTACTCCGGGACCGCTGCTCAGGGTGGGACGGGGCCGGTGGCGAGTCCGATGCGGCCACATGTGAAGCCCGGACCCCGATCGAGGCCCCTCACTGCGCCCCGGCGAGCCTAACCCATGCGGATTTCTGTACGACGAGGGTGTGGCGGGGCGCGGGGCGGCGACCGTCTCGTACGGGGGCGGTTGCCGCAGACGAAGACGGTGCGGTTCACCCTCGCCGGGCGCCGAGGCGCCCGGAGCGCGTCCCGGCCAGGGCCACCACGACCATCACGACAGCCGCGACCGCCCCGCCGAGCAGCATGACCGCCGACACGGACAGGTGGTCGAGGACCGCCCCGCCCGTCAGGGCGCCGATGGCGAAGGTCGCCTGGAAGGACGCGGTGAACAGGACCGACGCCGCTTCGGGCGCGTCGGGCGCGGACGTGGCGAACCAGGCCTGCGAGCAGACCGGCACCGCACCGTAGGCGACACCCCAGACGGCCAGCAGCGCGACGGCTCCGGCCTCCCACCTGCCCAGGACCGGGAGCAGCGCGGTCGCGGCGGCGATCAGCCCCGCGGCGAGGGCGATCGCGGCGCGCGGCCGTCGCGCCACGAGGGCGCCGCCGAGGAAGTTGCCGGCGATTCCGGCGGTGCCGTAGACCAGCAGGAACACCGTGATCGTGGCAGGGCCCGCATGGGTGACCTGTTCGAGGAACGGAGTGACGTAGGTATAGGTCGCGAAATGCGACAGAACGACAAGAAAAGTGAGGAGCAGCGCGAACCGGGTACCGGGTCGGCCGAGCACGGTACGCAGCAGGCTCGCGCGGGTGACCTGTGTCGGCGGCAGGGCCGGAACCACCAGGAGCATGAGGGCCAGTACGCCCACGCTCAGCACCCCCATGACCACGAACGCCGTCCGCCAGCCGGCCAGGCCGCCGATGAACGTACCGACGGGGACGCCGAGCACGGAGCCCAGCGGGACCGCCGAGAAGATCACCGCGGTCGCCCGGCCGACCGACGCCGGGCGGACCAGCCGCCCGGCCAGTCCGGCCCCGATGGACCAGAAGCCGCCGATGGTGATCCCGACCATCACCCGTGAGACCAGGACGAGGCGGTAGTCGCTCGCGGCGGCGGTGAGGAAGTCGGCCAGGGCCAGCAGGAGCATGAAGGCGCAGAGCATCACCCGCCGGTCGACACGCGCCGTCGCCACGGTGACCAAGGGGGCTGAGACCGCCGCGAGGAGTCCGGGCATGGTCATCATCAGGCCCGCCGTGCCGTCCGAGACGGCGAAGTCGGACCCGATCGATGTGAGCAGGCCGATGGGCAGGATCTCCGTGGTGACGATCGAGAAGATGCCCAGCGTGACCGAGACGACGGCGAGCCGGCCGCGTAAAGGGGTGCGGGGCCGGGTGGCGGTTCGTTCGGTGGGGGTGGTGGCCGCGGTGGTCATGGCGGGTGCCGTCCTGTGCTCGGTGACGCGAGGGCTGTTCGCCCCAGTTCACAAGCGCTGGTGGACGGTGTCCGGCAGGTTCGCGACGTCAATGGCGCCCGCCCCGGGTGATGTCGTGTTCCCGCTGGAAGAGGCGACAGGGAGAGGCAACGGAGACGGCGACCGGAAACGGCGAAGGGCCGTCGCTCCCGAGCGGGGGAGCGACGGCCCTTCGCCGCGCGCCGAGAAGGCGCTTGTGAATCCGAGAACTCGGCGGGGTGAACCCCGGGAGATCAGAGAACGCGGACCGCACCCGACGGCGGGTCGTAGGAGAGCGGACGCTGCACCACACCGGTGCTGGAGTTCTGCGCACCGACGAACTGGCCGCCGCCCACGTAGATCCCGACGTGGTACGCGCTGCCCGCGCTGCCCCAGTACAGGATGTCGCCCGGCTGGAGGTTGCTCAGGGAGACCTGGGTGCCCACGGTGGACTGGGCCTGCGAGACGCGCGGCAGGTCGACGTTGATCGAGCGGAACGCGGCCTGGACGAGGCCGGAGCAGTCCCACGAGTTGGGGCCGGTGCCGCCGGGCACGTACGCGTCGCCGACCTGGGCCTTCACGAAGGCGATGACGGACGCTGCGGAGCCGGTCGCGCTCGACGAGGAGGAGGACGAGGCCGACGTCGAGGCCGCGGTGGTGGAGCCGGAGGTCGCGCTGAGCGTCGTACGGACGGCGGAGCGGGAAGCGCGCTGGGCGGCGGCCGCGGCCTCGGCCTTGGCGGCGGCCTCCGCCTTCTTCTTGGCCTCTGCCTTGCGGACCGCCTCGGCCTTGGCCTTCTTGGCGGCCTTGGCCGCGGTGGCGGCTGCGGCGTCCTCCTGGGCCTGCGTCTGCAGGTCCTGGGCGACCTGCTGCGTGGCCTGGGCGGACGCGGCGACGGCGGTGGAGAGCCCGGCGGTGATGGTGGGCATCTCGATGGTCTGGGTCACCGGCTCGGCCTGGGCCGGACCGGCAGCGCCTGCGACCGCGATGGTGCTGAGGACGCCACCGGCAACTCCGGCCCGCAGCGCCGTCTTCGGCGCGTTTCGGCGGGGCTTCCGGTGGCTGGGTATGTGAGCGGTGTGGGACATGGGTACTAGCGCTATCAGGGCCCCGGGGCTCCCATCAAGAAACGTGTGTTGCGACACAGTTACGTCCGGAATCTGTGAATCCGCTTCCTGGCAGCCCTTATTGACGCCGTAACGGGCAAACCGGGCATGCTTGATCAGCGCTGTGATCACGGACTTTCAGCAATACGCCCGAATTGCCCGCCGCTTACCATCCGTTCACACCGATGGCCAAGCCTGCTTTTATCGGCACCCGATTCGAGTGACGCAGGTCACAGGGTGGTCGTGGTGCGAGGGGTGTGTGTGCGCTCCGGGTCTGAGGGGCCGTCGGATTTCGGCCGCGGCCATTCATCCGGAAGGTCGTGAATGCGTGCACACGTCCACTTCGCTCCCCGGGAGCCCCTCGCCCGAGTGAGGCCAGAGTGGGGCAGACCCCCTTATCACCCCCAGGCCGTCCATTGCGAATTTGCCTCCACGGGTATCTGATTGTTAGTGCAACACCGTCTTGACCAGCGCTAACAGCATTAGATGTCACGTCTCGTGACCGCTCGGCCGCTTTGCGTACGAAGATCACCGCTCAGGTGGCTTCGTGGGCCTTCGCCGGGTGGTGGAGATCACAAACTCGTTGTCGTACCCCGTGTCGCAGATCACAGGATGGCGGGCATAGGATGCGGGGCAGTCGGGCTTGTGAACTGCCTCACATGTGCACGATCTTGGTGGGGTGGCGAGCCGAATCGCCCGACGCGGTCCAACGGTCAAGGACGACTGGAAGGAGCGAGGAGCGTGAATGCCTACGCGCCCATCCTCGTGCTCGGCGCCCTCGGGGCAGGGTTTGCGATCTTCTCCGTGGTCATGGCCACGCTTATCGGCCCGAAGCGGTACAACCGAGCAAAGCTCGAAGCGTACGAATGCGGTATCGAACCCACCCCCACTCCAGCCGGAGGCGGCCGCTTCCCCATCAAGTACTACCTGACGGCGATGCTCTTCATCGTCTTCGACATCGAGATCGTCTTCCTCTATCCCTGGGCGGTCACCTTCGACGCCCTGGGGATCTTCGGGCTCGTGGAGATGCTGCTCTTCGTGCTCACCGTCTTCGTCGCCTACGCGTATGTATGGCGTCGCGGCGGCCTGGAATGGGACTGAGGGGCTGAGGGGCACACCATGGGACTCGAAGAGAAGCTGCCCAGCGGCTTCGTGCTGACCACTGTCGAGCAGGCCGCCGGCTGGGTACGGAAGTCGTCCGTCTTCCCTGCCACCTTCGGCCTCGCCTGCTGCGCCATCGAGATGATGACGACCGGGGCCGGGCGCTACGACCTGGCCCGTTTCGGGATGGAGGTCTTCCGCGGATCGCCGCGGCAGGCGGATCTGATGATCGTGGCAGGACGGGTCAGCCAGAAGATGGCGCCCGTCCTGCGGCAGGTCTACGACCAGATGCCCAACCCCAAGTGGGTGATTTCCATGGGGGTTTGCGCATCATCGGGCGGGATGTTCAACAATTACGCCATTGTTCAAGGTGTTGATCATATTGTCCCTGTTGACATCTATTTGCCGGGCTGCCCGCCGCGGCCCGAGATGCTGATGGACGCGATCCTCAAGCTCCACCAGAAGATCCAGAGCTCCAAGCTCGGGGTCAACGCGGAGGAGGCCGCCCGAGAGGCGGAGGACGCGGCCCTCAAGGCACTGCCCCTGATCGAGATGAAGGGGCTGCTGCGGTGAGCGAGAACCGTCATCACGACGAGCGGAACAACAACGGTGTGCCCGTACCGCGTGACGAGACCGGCGAGGTCATCGGCGTACGCAAGGGCATGTTCGGCGCCAACAACGGCGGCGACACCTCCGGCTACGGCGGCCTCGTCCGCACGGTGACCCTGCCGGGAGCCACGTCCCGTCCGTACGGCGGCTGGTTCGACGAGGTCGCGGACGAGCTCGAAGGGGCCCTGGAGGAACAGGGCCTGCTTCCCGCCAACGCCATCGAGAAGACCGTCGTCGACCGCGGCGAAGTCACCTTCCACATCGCCCGCGAGCACCTGGTCCGGGTCGCCCGCACCCTGCGCGACGACCCGGCGCTGCGCTTCGAGCTCTGTACCGGGGTGAGCGGCGTCCACTTCCTCGGCGACAAGGGCCGCGAGCTGCACGCCGTCTACCACCTGCGCTCGATCACGCACGGCCGGCTGATCCGCCTGGAGGTGTCGGCCCCGGACAGCGATCCGCACATCCCGTCGCTCGTCGAGGTCTACCCGACCAACGACTGGCACGAGCGCGAGGCCTACGACTTCTTCGGGCTCGTCTTCGACGGGCATCCCGCCCTCACCCGGATCATGATGCCGGACGACTGGCAGGGCTTCCCGCAGCGCAAGGACTATCCGCTCGGCGGCATCGCCGTCGAGTACAAGGGCGCCCAGATCCCGGCTCCGGACCAGCGGAGGTCGTACTCCTGATGTCTACTTCCCATGCCCATCCCTCACCGGGACCTTCCGGGACGCCCCTTTCGGATGCCCGCGACACGACCGAGGGGACCGTATACACCGTCACCGGCGGAGACTGGGACGAGGTCGTCGAGTCCGCGGTCAAGTCCGACGACGAGCGCATCATCGTCAACATGGGTCCCCAGCACCCGTCCACGCACGGGGTGCTGCGGCTGATCCTGGAGATCGACGGCGAGACCGTCACCGAGGCCCGCTGCGGCATCGGCTACCTCCACACCGGCATCGAGAAGAACCTCGAATTCCGGAACTGGACGCAGGGCACCACCTTCGTCACGCGCATGGATTACCTGACGCCCTTCTTCAACGAGGCGGCGTACTGCCTGGGCGTCGAGACGCTGCTCGGCATCGAGGACCAGATCCCCGACCGGGCCACCGTCCTGCGGGTGCTCCTGATGGAGCTCAACCGGATCTCCTCGCACCTGGTGTGCATCGCCACCGGCGGCATGGAGCTCGGCGCCACCACGATCATGATCTACGGCTTCCGTGATCGTGAACTCGTTCTCGATCTCTTCGAGCTGATCACCGGGCTGCGGATGAACCACGCGTTCATCCGGCCCGGCGGACTCGCCCAGGACCTGCCGCCCGGCGCGGTCGACCAGCTCCGCGAGTTCGTGAAGACCATGAAGAAGAACCTGCCGGAGTACGACAAGCTCGCCACCGGCAATCCGATCTTCAAGGCCCGCATGCAGGACGTCGGCTATCTCGACCTGACCGGCTGCATGGCACTCGGCGCCACCGGCCCGATCCTGCGCTCCGCCGGACTCCCGCACGATCTGCGCAAGACGGACCCCTACTGCGGATACGAGAACTACGAGTTCGACGTCCCCACCGCCGACAGCTGCGACGCCTACGGCCGCTTCCTCATCCGGCTGGAGGAGATGCGCCAGTCGCTGCGGATCATCGAGCAGTGCATCGACCGGCTCGCCCCCGGACCGGTGATGGTCGCCGACAAGAAGATCGCCTGGCCGGCGCAGCTCGCGCTCGGACCGGACGGGCTCGGCAACTCGCTCGACCACATCAAGAAGATCATGGGCACCTCCATGGAGGCCCTGATCCACCACTTCAAGCTGGTGACCGAGGGCTTCCGCGTCCCGGCCGGACAGGTGTACACCGCGGTCGAGTCGCCCAAGGGCGAGCTGGGCGTCCATGTCGTCTCGGACGGCGGCACCCGCCCCTACCGGGTCCACTTCCGCGACCCGTCCTTCACCAATCTGCAGGCCATGGCGGCGATGTGCGAGGGCGGCCAGGTCGCCGACGTCATCGTCGCCGTCGCGTCCATCGACCCCGTGATGGGAGGCGTCGACCGGTGACCGAAGCACGTCAGGAAGTCAGTCTGGGGATGCCGCAGCTCCCCGCTCCCGCCTACCCGGCCGAGGTGCGCGTCAGGCTCGAAGCGGACGCGAAGGAGGTGATCGCCCGCTACCCCGACAGCCGCTCCGCCCTGCTGCCGCTACTGCACCTGGTGCAGGCCGAGGAGGGCTACGTCTCCCGTACGGGCATGGCGTTCTGCGCCGAGCAGCTCGGCCTCACCACCGCCGAGGTCACCGCGGTCGCCACCTTCTACACGATGTACCGGCGCAAGCCGAGCGGCGAGTACCAGGTCGGTGTCTGCACCAACACCCTGTGCGCGGTGATGGGCGGCGACGCCATCTTCGACCGGCTCAAGGAGCACCTCGGCGTCGGCAACGACGAGACGACCGAGGACGGCAAGGTCACCCTCGAACACATCGAGTGCAACGCGGCCTGCGATTTCGCTCCCGTGGTGATGGTCAACTGGGAGTTCTTCGACAACCAGACGCCCGAGAGCGCGGCGCGCCTGGTCGACGACCTGATCGCCGGGCGCACCGTCGAACCCACCCGCGGCGCGCCGCTGTGCTCGTACAAGGAGACGTCCCGGATCCTGGCCGGCTTCCCCGACGAGCGCCCCGGCGCCGTCGAGGCGTCCGGCGGCGCGGGCCCCGCCTCGCTGATCGGACTCCGGCTCGCCAGGGGCGAGGAGCCGCGCCCGAAGGTCGTCGCCCCGCGCGGCGAGCCGGCCCGCGCCGACGCCCCGCAGGAACAGGACCGCACGGCCGGTCCCGCCGCAGAGGAGGGGGAGTGATGACCTTGGCAGCCGAGATCAACGGCAACGGGAACGGGAGCAGCCCCGAGAAGCTGCTCGCCCCCGTCCTCTCCGCCTTCTGGGACGAACCGGAATCCTGGACCCTGGAGACCTACCGGCGCCACGAGGGATACGAGGGGCTGCGCAAGGCCCTCGCCATGTCGCCGGACGACCTCATCGCGTACGTCAAGGACTCCGGTCTGCGCGGCCGCGGCGGCGCGGGCTTCCCCACCGGGATGAAGTGGCAGTTCATCCCGCAGGGCGACGGCAAACCGCACTACCTGGTCGTCAACGCCGACGAGTCGGAGCCCGGGACCTGCAAGGACATCCCGCTCCTCTTCGCCAACCCGCACTCCCTCATCGAGGGCATCGTGATCGCCTGCTACGCGATCCGTTCCTCGCACGCCTTCATCTATCTGCGCGGTGAAGTCGTCCCCGTGCTGCGGAGGCTGCACGAGGCCGCGCGCGAGGCGTACGAGGCGGGCTTCCTCGGGACGAACATCCTGGGCTCGGGGCTCGACCTGGAACTCACCGTGCACGCGGGCGCGGGCGCGTACATCTGTGGTGAGGAGACCGCACTCCTCGACTCGCTCGAAGGGCGACGCGGCCAGCCCCGGCTGCGGCCCCCCTTCCCCGCGGTCGCCGGTCTGTACGCCTGCCCCACGGTGGTGAACAACGTCGAATCCATCGCCTCGGTTCCCGCGATCCTGAACCGGGGCAAGGACTGGTTCAAGTCGATGGGCAGCGAGAAGTCCCCGGGCTTCACGCTGTATTCGCTCAGCGGACATGTCGCGAGCCCCGGCCAGTACGAGGCCCCGCTCGGCATCACGCTGCGCCAGCTGCTCGACATGAGCGGCGGCATGCGCCCCGGCCACCGGCTGAAGTTCTGGACCCCGGGCGGCTCCTCGACCCCGATGTTCACCGACGAGCACCTCGACGTGCCGCTCGACTACGAGGGCGTCGGCGCCGCCGGTTCCATGCTCGGCACCAAGGCGCTCCAGTGCTTCGACGAGACGACCTGCGTCGTGCGGGCCGTCACCCGCTGGACCGAGTTCTACGCCCACGAGTCCTGCGGCAAGTGCACGCCGTGCCGCGAAGGCACGTACTGGCTGGTCCAGTTGCTCCGCGACATCGAGGCCGGCAAGGGACAGATGGCCGACCTCGACAAGCTGAACGACATCGCCGACAACATCAACGGCAAGTCCTTCTGCGCCCTCGGCGACGGCGCCGCCTCACCGATCTTCTCCTCGCTGAAGTACTTCCGCGAGGAGTACGAGCAGCACATCACGGGCCGGGGCTGCCCCTTCGATCCCGCCAGGTCGACCGCCTGGGCCGACGACAAGAACGCTCACCAGGGGGTGAACGCATGACAGTCACCACGAGTGCGCCCTCCGGGGGCGGCGAGGCGGCCGTTCCGCCCGAGGACCTCGTCACGCTGACGATCGACGGCATCGAGATCAGCGTGCCCAAGGGCACCCTGGTCATCCGGGCCGCCGAACTCCTCGGCATCGAGATCCCGCGCTTCTGCGACCACCCGCTCCTCGACCCGGTCGGCGCCTGCCGCCAGTGCATCGTCGAGGTCGAGGGCCAGCGCAAGCCGATGGCGTCCTGCACCATCACCTGCACCGACGGCATGGTGGTGCGGTCGCAGCTCACCTCGCCGGTCGCCGAGAAGGCGCAGAAGGGTGTGATGGAGCTCCTGCTCATCAACCACCCTCTGGACTGCCCGGTCTGCGACAAGGGCGGCGAGTGCCCGCTGCAGAACCAGGCGATGTCGCACGGCGACGCCGACTCCCGCTTCGACGGGAAGAAGCGGACGTACGAGAAGCCCGTCCCGATCTCCACCCAGGTGCTGCTGGACCGCGAGCGGTGTGTGCTCTGCGCGCGCTGCACCCGGTTCTCCAACCAGGTGGCGGGCGACCCGATGATCGAGCTGATCGAGCGCGGCGCGCTCCAGCAGGTCGGCACCGGCGAGGGCGACCCGTTCGAGTCGTACTTCTCCGGGAACACCATCCAGATCTGTCCGGTCGGGGCGCTGACTTCGGCGGCGTACCGGTTCCGGTCCCGGCCCTTCGACCTGGTGTCGTCGCCGTCGGTGTGCGAGCACTGCGCGGGCGGCTGCGCCACCCGTACCGACCACCGGCGCGGCAAGGTCATGCGGCGGCTCGCCGCCAACGACCCCGAGGTCAACGAGGAATGGGTCTGCGACAAGGGCCGCTTCGGGTTCCGTTACGCACAGCAACGGGACCGGCTCACCACCCCGCTGGTCCGCAACGCGGACGGTGTCCTCGAACCGGCGAGCTGGCCCGAGGCGCTGGCCGCCGCGGCCGCGGGGCTGACCGCCGCACGCGGCAGGACGGGTGTCCTCACCGGCGGCCGGCTGACCGTCGAGGACGCGTACGCGTACAGCAAGTTCGCCCGGGTCGCGCTCGACACGAACGACGTCGACTTCCGGGCACGGGCGCACAGCGGCGAGGAGGCCGACTTCCTGGCCGCCCGCGTGGCCGGACGGGGCCGGGACCTGGACGGCTCGGGTGTCACGTACACCTCGCTGGAGAAGGCCCCGGCGGTGCTGCTGGCCGGGTTCGAGTCGGAGGAGGAGGCGCCCGGCGTCTTCCTGCGGCTGCGCAAGGCGAACCGCAAGCACGGACAGCGCACGTTCGCCATCGCCTCGCACGCCACCCGAGGGCTGACGAAGGCGGGCGGCACGCTGCTCCCCGCCGCCCCCGGCACCGAGACCGAGTGGCTGGACGCGATCGCGGGCGGCGTCGGACTCGACGGCGACGGAGCCGTCGCGTCCGAGGCGCTGCGCGGCGAGGGCTCGGTGATCGTGGTCGGCGAGCGGCTGGCCGCGGTGCCGGGCGGACTGACCGCCGCGGTACGGACCGCCACCGCGACCGGGGCCGCGCTGGTGTGGATCCCGCGGCGGGCCGGCGAGCGCGGCGCGGTGGAGGCGGGCGCGCTTCCGTCGCTGCTGCCCGGCGGCCGGCCGGCGACCGACCCGCGGGCCAGGGACGAGGTGGCGGCCGTCTGGAACGTCGCCGAACTCCCGTCCCGCTTCGGCCGCGACACCGGCCAGATCGTGGAGGCCGCGGCCACCGGCGAACTGGGCGCGCTGCTCGTCGCCGGGGTCGAGCCCGTGGACCTGCCGAACCCGGCGCGGGTCCTGGAGGCCCTGGACCAGGTCGGTTTCCTGGTCTCGCTGGAACTGCGGCCCAGCGAGGTGACGGAGCGGGCCGATGTGGTCCTCCCGGTCGCCGCGGTGGCCGAGAAGCCCGGCACCTTCCTCAACTGGGAGGGCAGGGCCCGGATGTTCGAGGCGGCGCTGAAGCCCGAGCAGATGACGCGGACGCTCGCCCCGACCGATGCCCGGGTGCTGCACATGCTGGCCGACGCCATGGACACCCATTTCGCGCTGCCGGACCTGAAGTCCGTACGCCGTGAGCTGGACCGGCTCGGCGGCTGGGCCGGGGCGCACGCCACCGACCCGAACGAGTCGGCGCGACCGCTGCCCAGGCCCGGCGACGGGGAGGCGATCCTCGCGGGCCACCGGATGCTGCTCGACCTGGGCCGGCTCCAGGAGGGCGACGACGCGCTGGCCGGCACCCGGCACGCCTCGGTCGCCAGGCTCTCCGCCGTCACCGCGGCCGAGACCGGCGTGAAGGACGGCGATCTGCTGGCCGTCACCGGCCCGGCGGGCAGCGTCGAACTCCCGTTGAAGGTCACCGACATGCCGGACCGGGTGGTCTGGGTGCCGCTGAACTCCGTGGGGCGGGGCATCCCGGCCGACACCGGCGCCCGGCCCGGCGGCCTGGTCCGGATCGGCCCCGCCGCACCGGGCACTCCCGACGTCACACCGGAGGTGGGAGCGTGACTGCCTTCGCTCAACTGGCCGCGGCACCGCACCGTGCCGTACTCGCCGCCGAGGATCTGTCGATGTTCGGCACCGACCCGTGGTGGCTCGTCGTCGTCAAGGCGGTGTTCTGCTTCGCGTTCCTGATGGTGACCGTGCTCTTCTCCATCGTGTGGGAGCGCAAGGTCGTCGCCTGGATGCAGCTGCGTATCGGCCCCAACCGGCACGGCCCCTGGGGCATGCTCCAGTCGCTCGCCGACGGCATCAAGCTGATGCTGAAGGAAGACGTCGTCGTCAAGCGCGCCGACAAGGTCGTGTACGTGCTCGCGCCGATCGTCGCCGCCATCCCGGCGTTCATGGCGATCGCGGTGATCCCGTTCGGCCCGTCCGACGAGGTCTCGATCTTCGGGCACCGTACGGCGATGCAGCTCACCGACCTGCCGATCGCGATGCTCTACGTCCTCGCGGTCGCCTCGGTCGGGATCTACGGCATCGTGCTGGCGGGCTGGTCGTCCGGATCGACGTACCCGCTCCTCGGCGGCCTGCGCTCCTGCGCCCAGATGATCAGTTACGAGATCGCGATGGGCGCCGCGTTCGCCTCGGTCTTCCTCTACTCCGGGTCGATGTCGACCTCGAAGATCGTGGAGGCGCAGCAGGACCGCTGGTTCATCCTGCTGCTGCCGGTCTCCTTCATCATCTACATCGTCACGATGGTCGGCGAGACCAACCGGGCCCCGTTCGACATGCCGGAGTCCGAGGGCGACCTGGTCGGCGGCTTCAACACCGAGTACTCGTCGATCAAGTTCGCGATGTTCATGCTCGCCGAGTACGTCAACATGGTCACCGTCTCCGCGGTCTCCACGACCCTGTTCCTGGGCGGCTGGCGGGCCCCGTGGCCGATCAGCACCTTCTGGGAGGGAGCGAACCACGGCTGGTGGCCGATGCTCTGGTTCGTCCTCAAGGTCCAGCTGCTGCTGTTCTTCTTCATCTGGCTGCGCGGCACGCTGCCCCGGGTCCGTTACGACCAGCTGATGAAGCTCGGCTGGAAGGTCCTGATCCCGGTCTCGCTGCTCTGGCTGATGCTGGTCGCGACGGTGCGGGCGCTGCGCAACGAGGGGTACGACTTCTCGAACATCGTGCTGTACGTGGCCGGGGCCGTGATCGCGATCCTGCTGATCTCCTTCGTCGCCGACATCTTCCGCGACAAGAAGGGCCGGGCCGCGGAGGCGGAGGCCGGACCGGAGCCGGGGTTCGACCCGATGGCGGGCGGATTCCCGGTGCCGCCGCTGCCCGGACAGGCTCTGCCGCCGGTACCGCGCCGCAGGCCGCGCGGCGAGCGGGAGCTCGTTGTCAGTGGCGGGTCGGACACTGAGAGTGACGGAAATTCGAGTGACGGAAAGGAGGCTGGCGGTGTCTGAGTCATCAGAACCCTCGGAGGAGAAGTTCCAGAACCCCGTCGCCGGCTTCGGCGTGACCTTCAAGGCCATGTTCAAGAAGCGGTTGACCGAGCAGTATCCGGAAACGCAGAAGGTGACGGCGCCGCGCTTCCACGGCCGGCATCAGCTCAACCGTCACCCGGACGGTCTGGAGAAGTGCGTCGGCTGTGAGCTGTGCGCCTGGGCCTGTCCGGCGGACGCGATCTACGTGGAGGGCGCGGACAACACCGACGAGGAGCGCTACTCCCCGGGTGAGCGCTACGGCCGCGTCTACCAGATCAACTACGCGCGCTGCATTCTCTGCGGGCTGTGCATCGAGGCGTGCCCGACCCGGGCGCTGACGATGACCAATGAGTTCGAGCTCGCCAACACCACCCGCGAGAGCCTGATCTACACCAAGGGCGAGCTGCTCGCGGGCCTGGAGGAGGGCATGGTCGACACCCCGCACGCGATCTACCCCGGGATGGACGAGCAGGACTACTACCGGGGCCTGGTCACCGAGGCCGCGCCCGGTACGGAGCGTCAGATCGCGGTCTCCAAGGGCGAGTCCAAGCAGGACGACGGACACGAGAACGGCTCCGCGCGGGAGGTGGACGCATGACCGGCCTGGCCGCGGCGGCCTCCCAGACCTCGACCGGCGAGGCCGTCCAGTTCTGGGTACTGGGCATCGTCGCCGTGCTCGGCGCGCTGTCCACCGTACTGATGAAAAAAGCCGTGCACAGCGCGCTGAGCCTCGCCGGGACCATGATCGTCCTGGCGGTGTTCTATCTGGCCAACGGCGCCTACTTCCTGGGCGTCGTCCAGATCGTCGTCTACACCGGCGCGATCATGATGCTGTTCCTCTTCGTGGTCATGCTCGTCGGTGTCACGGCAGCCGACTCGCTGAAGGAGACCCTCAAGGGACAGCGCTGGCTCGCCGCGGGCTGCGGGATCGGCTTCGGTGTCCTGCTCATCGTGGGCATCGGCAACGCCTCGCTGAACAGCTTCAACGGGCTCGGCACCGCCAACGCCGAGCACGGAGGGAACATCGAGGGGCTGGCCAGCCTCATCTTCACCAAGTACGTCTTCGCCTTCGAGATCACCGGCGCCCTGCTGATCACGGCGACGGTCGGCGCGATGGTGCTCACCCACCGGGAGCGCACCGAACGGGCAAAGACCCAGCGGGAGATGTCCGAGGCGCGCGTGCGCGGCAAGCAGCTGCCGCCCCTGCCCGCCCCCGGCGTCTACGCCCGGCACAACGCCGTGGACATCCCGGGTCTGCTTCCCGACGGCACACCGTCCGAGCTCACCGTCATGCAGACGCTGCGCAACCGGGGCCAGGTCCGCGATGTGTCGAACGAGTCGCTGGACCAGCTCAAGGCGCTGGAGCAGCGCTCCGAGGAGCGCCTCGGCCGTGACAACGAAGACGAGGAGGTCGGCAAGTGAACCCGGTCAACTACCTCTATCTCGCCGCCCTGTTGTTCACCATCGGTGCGGCCGGGGTGCTGATCCGGCGGAACGCGATCGTGGTGTTCATGTGCGTGGAGCTGATGCTCAACGCCTGCAACCTCGCGTTCGTGACCTTCTCCCGGATGCACGGCAATCTCGACGGGCAGATCATCGCCTTCTTCACGATGGTCGTCGCCGCCGCCGAGGTCGTGGTCGGACTCGCGATCATCGTGTCGGTGTTCCGTTCCCGCCACTCGGCCTCGGTCGACGACGCCAGCCTGATGAAGCTGTAAGGGGACGTTGAATCGTGGAGAACCTGATTGCGCTGCTCGTCGCGGCGCCTCTGCTCGGAGCGGCGGTCCTGCTCTGCGGCGGCCGACGGCTGGATCGCGCCGGACACTGGGTCGGCACCCTGCTCGCCGCCGTGTCCTTCGTCATCGGTGTCGTGCTCTTCCTCGACATGCTGGGGAAGGGCGCGGACGACCGGGCGCTGCACCAGAAGCTGTTCAGCTGGATTCCGGTCGAGAGCTTCCAGGCCGATGTGGCCTTCCAGCTCGACCAGTTGTCGATGACGTTCGTGCTGCTGATCACCGGTGTGGGCACCCTGATCCACATCTACTCGATCGGCTACATGGAGCACGACGAGCGTCGGCGCCGCTTCTTCGGTTATCTGAACCTCTTCCTCGCGGCGATGCTGATCCTGGTCGTCGCGGACAACTACCTGCTGCTGTACGTCGGGTGGGAGGGCGTCGGTCTGGCGTCGTACCTGCTGATCGGCTTCTGGCAGCACAAGCCCAGCGCGGCCACGGCCGCCAAGAAGGCATTCCTGGTCAACCGGGTCGGCGACATGGGCCTGTCGATCGCGATCATGCTGATGTTCACCACGTTCGGCACGTTCGCCTTCGGCCCCGTGCTGGCGGCGACCGGCCAGGCTAGCGAGGGCAAGCTGACGGCGATCGGCCTGATGCTGCTGCTCGCGGCCTGCGGCAAGTCGGCCCAGGTGCCGCTGCAGTCCTGGCTCGGTGACGCGATGGAGGGCCCGACCCCGGTCTCGGCCCTCATCCACGCCGCGACCATGGTGACGGCGGGCGTCTACCTCATCGTCCGCTCCGGCGCGATCTTCAACGCCGCGCCGGACGCGCAGCTGGTCGTCGTGGTCGTCGGCGCGGTCACGCTGCTCTTCGGTGCGATCGTCGGTTGCGCGAAGGACGACATCAAGAAGGCCCTCGCCGGGTCGACGATGTCGCAGATCGGCTACATGATCCTGGCCGCCGGGCTCGGCCCGATCGGCTATGTCTTCGCGATCATGCACCTGGTGACGCACGGCTTCTTCAAGGCCGGGCTCTTCCTCGGCGCCGGTTCGGTCATGCACGGCATGAACGACGAGGTCGACATGCGGAAGTTCGGCGGCCTGCGGAAGTACATGCCGGTCACCTTCGTCACCTTCGGCCTCGGCTATCTGGCGATCATCGGCTTTCCCGGTCTGTCCGGCTTCTTCTCCAAGGACAAGATCATCGAGGCGGCCTTCGCCAAGGGCGGCGCCGAGGGCTGGATCCTCGGCTCGGTGGCCCTGCTGGGCGCCGCGATCACCGCGTTCTACATGACGCGCGTGATGCTGCTGACGTTCTTCGGAGAGAAGCGCTGGCAGCCGGACGAGCAGGGGAACGAGCCGCATCCGCACGAGTCCCCGAAGTCGATGACCATCCCCATGATCATCCTGGCCTTCGGGTCGGTCTTCGCCGGAGGCCTCTTCTCCATCGGCGACCGCTTCCTGAAGTGGCTGGAGCCGGTCACCGGACACAGCCACGGACACGCCCCGGTCAGCGCCACGACCGTCACGGCGGCCACCATGGTGGTGCTCGTCGTCGGTGTCGCCATCGCCTGGGCGATGTACGGACGCAAGCCGGTTCCGGTCGTCGCCCCGCGCGGCTCGCTGCTCACCCGGGCGGCCCGTCGCGATCTCCTCCAGGACGACTTCAACCATGTGGTCCTGGTCCGCGGCGGCGAGCACCTCACCCGCTCCCTGGTGTATGTCGACCACACCCTGGTCGACGGCGTCGTCAACGGCACGGCCGCCTCGATGGGCGGGCTCTCCGGCCGGCTGCGCAAGCTGCAGAACGGCTACGCCCGCTCCTACGCGGTCTCGATGTTCGGCGGTACGGCGGTCCTCATCGCCGCGACCCTGCTGATGAGGGCGGTCTGATCACCATGTCCTTTCCTCTCCTGACGGCGACGGCGGCCCTCCCGGCGATCGGTGCGATCGCCACCGCCGCCGTCCCCGCAGCCCGGCGCACCGCGGCCAAATGGCTGGCGCTGCTCTTCTCGCTGGCCACGCTCGTGCTGGCGGGCATCGCGCTCGCCAGGTTCGAGCCCGGCGGCGCCCGCTACCAGCTCACCGAATCGCACGCCTGGATCAAGGACTTCGGCGTCCGGTACGAACTGGGCGTGGACGGCATCGGGGTGGCGCTCATGGCGCTCACCGCCCTGCTGATCCCCTTCGTCATCCTGGCCGGCTGGCACGACGCCGACCCCCTGGAGACGAAGTCCTCGCGCTGGCGGCCGACCCAGGGCTTCTTCGCCCTGATCCTGATGGTCGAGGCGATGGTGATCCTCTCCTTCGAGGCCACCGACGTCTTCCTCTTCTACATCCTCTTCGAAGCCATGCTCATCCCGATGTACTTCCTCATCGGCGGCTTCGGGGACCGGGCCCACACCGGCAGCGACGAGAACGCGGCGGCCCAACGTTCGTACGCCGCGGTGAAGTTCCTCCTCTACAACCTGGTCGGCGGCCTCATCATGCTGGCCGCCGTGATCGGGCTGTACGTGGTCGCGGGGACGTTCTCGCTCTCCGAGATCGCCGAGGCACGGGCCAACGGCTCGTTCTCCATGGCGACCGGTACGGAGCGGTGGCTCTTCCTCGGGTTCTTCTTCGCCTTCGCGGTGAAGGCCCCGCTGTGGCCGCTGCACACCTGGCTGCCCAACGCCATGGGCGAGGCGACCTCCCCGGTCGCCGTCCTGATCACCGCGGTCGTCGACAAGGTCGGCACCTTCGCGATGCTCCGCTTCTGCCTCCAGCTCTTCCCGGAGGCCAGCAAGTGGGCGACACCGGTGATCGTCGTCCTGGCGCTGATCAGCATCGTGTACGGGGCGCTGCTCGCCGTCGGCCAGCGCGACATCAAGCGGCTGATCGCCTACGCGTCGATCTCGCACTTCGGCTTCATCATCCTCGGCATCTTCGCGATGACGAGCCAGGGCCAGTCGGGCGCCACGCTTTACATGGTCAACCACGGGATCTCGACCGCCGCGCTGATGCTGGTGGCGGGCTTCCTGATCACCCGGCGCGGTTCGCGGCTCATCGCCGACTACGGCGGGGTGCAGAAGGTGGCGCCCGTCCTGGCCGGCACCTTCCTGATCGGTGGTCTGGCCACCCTGTCGCTGCCCGGACTCGCCCCGTTCGTCAGTGAATTCCTGGTCCTGGTCGGCACGTTCAGCGCGTACCCGGCCGCGGGCATCGTCGCCACGACCGGCATCGTGCTCGCCGCGCTGTACGTCCTCGTCCTGTACCAGCGGACGATGACGGGCCCGGTGAAGGCCGAGGTCCAGGGCATGGCGGACCTCAAGGTCCGGGAGCTGGTGGTGGTTCTCCCGCTGATCGCGCTGCTGCTCTTCCTGGGTGTCTATCCGAAGCCGCTGACGGAGATCGTGAATCCGGCGGTGCAGCACACCATGTCGGACGTCCAGAAGAAGGACCCCCAGCCTGAGGTGGAGGCCGCCAAGTGAGCGCAACAGCTGTCCACAGCCTGTGGACGACGGCGGGCGGGGTGACATCGGCCGCCCCGGCCGAGAAATTCAAGGCCCCGGTCATCGAGTACGCGCAGCTGACCCCGGTGCTCATCGTGATCGGTGTCGCCGTCGTGGGCGTTCTCGTCGAGGCCTTCGTGCCGCGCCGGTCCCGCTACTACACGCAGGTCTTCCTGACGGTCGTCGCCCTCGCCGCCGCGTTCGCCGCGGTGGTCGGCCTGGCGGCCGGGGGGTACGGCACGACGAAGGCGCACATCGCCGCGATGGGCGCCCTCGCGATCGACGGCCCGACGCTGTTCCTGCAGGGCACCATCCTGCTGACCTCGCTGGTCGCCGTCTTCACCTTCGCCGAGCGGCGGCTCGACCCCGCCGCACACGGCAACCGCGTCGACTCCTTCGCCGCACAGGCCGCATCGGTCCCCGGCAGCGACAGTGAGAAGGCGGCGGTCAAGGCCGGCTTCACCACCACCGAGGTCTTCCCGCTGGTCCTCTTCTCCGTGGCCGGCATGCTGGTCTTCCCGGCGGCCAACGACCTGCTGACACTCTTCGTGGCCCTGGAGGTCTTCTCCCTCCCGCTCTACCTCCTGTGTGCCGTCGCCCGCCGCAAGCGGCTGATGTCGCAGGAGGCCGCGGTGAAGTACTTCCTGCTCGGTGCCTTCTCGTCGGCGTTCCTGCTCTTCGGGATCGCCCTGCTGTACGGGTACGCGGGCTCCGTCTCGTACGCCACCATCGCGAACGTGGTCGACGGCTCGGTCACACAGATCGACCCGGCGCTCGCCGACACCATGGGCAATGACGCGCTGCTCCTGATCGGCGGCGCGATGATCCTGACCGGTCTGCTCTTCAAGGTGGGCGCCGTCCCGTTCCACATGTGGACCCCGGACGTCTACCAGGGCGCCCCGACCCCGGTCACCGGCTTCATGGCCGCGGCCACCAAGGTCGCCGCGTTCGGTGCGCTGCTGCGCCTGCTGTACGTGGTGCTGCCGGGCCTCGCCTGGGACTGGCGCCCGGTCATGTGGGCCGTCGCGATCGTCACCATGCTGGGCGGTGCGATCGTCGCCATCACCCAGACCGACATCAAGCGGCTGCTCGCCTACTCCTCGATCGCCCACGCCGGCTTCATCCTCGCCGGTGTCATCGCGACCACCCCGGAGGGCATCTCGTCGGTCCTCTTCTACCTGGGCGCGTACTCCTTCGTGACGGTCGGCGCGTTCGCCGTCGTCACCCTGGTGCGCGACGCGGGCGGCGAAGCGACGCACCTGTCGAAATGGGCCGGGCTCGGCCGGCGCTCGCCGCTGGTCGCCGCGGTCTTCGCGGTGTTCCTGCTGGCCTTCGCCGGCATCCCGCTCACCTCCGGGTTCTCGGGGAAGTTCGCCGTCTTCAAGGCGGCGGCGGACGGCGGCGCGGGCGGCCTGGTCGTGGTCGGTGTGATCTCCTCGGCGATCGCCGCGTTCTTCTACATCCGCGTCATCGTGCTGATGTTCTTCAGCGAGCCGAAGGCGGACGGCCCGACGGTCGCCGTCCCGTCCCCGCTGACGACGACGACGATCGCGGTCGGTGTCGCGGTCACGCTGGTGCTGGGCCTCGCCCCGCAGTACTTCCTGGACCTGGCGAGCCAGGCGGGAGTGTTCGTGAGGTAGCGCACACGCGCACAGCCGGTACACCGCTACGACAACGCCGGACGGGCTTGAGGAGTCAAGCCCGTCCGGCGTTGTCGTAGGCGGCGCCTATCGTGGCAGGGGACGGTGGCAGGACGGAACGGGACGCCCCGGGATCTCGGGGGACAGAGCGATGAGCGTGACGGGCGGGACCATGGATGTGACTGAGAGCGACGCGCGGCGGACGCTGCACCGGGTGTTCGGGTACGAGGCCTTCCGCGGCGAGCAGGAAGCGATCGTCGACCATGTGATCGCGGGCGGCGACGCCGTCGTGCTCATGCCGACCGGTGGCGGAAAGTCCCTCTGCTACCAGATCCCGTCCCTGGTCAGAGGCGGTACGGGCATCGTCATCTCGCCCCTGATCGCCCTCATGCAGGACCAGGTGGACGCGTTGCGGGCGCTCGGTGTGCGGGCCGGCTTCATCAACTCCACGCAGGATTTCGACGAGCGCCGCTCGATGGAGGCCCAGTTCGTCGCCGGCGAGCTCGACCTGCTCTACCTGGCCCCGGAACGGCTCCGCCTGGACTCCACCCTCGGCCTGCTCTCCCGCGGCGAGATCTCCGTCTTCGCCATCGACGAGGCGCACTGCGTGGCCCAGTGGGGCCACGACTTCCGGCCGGACTATCTGGCGCTCTCCGTCCTCGGCGAGCGCTGGCCCGACGTACCGCGCATCGCTCTGACGGCCACCGCGACCAACGCCACGCACCAGGAGATCACCCAGCGCCTGGGCATGCCCGACGCGAAGCACTTCGTCGCCGGCTTCGACCGGCCCAACATCCAGTACCGGGTCGTGCCGAAGGCCGACCCGAAGAAGCAGCTGCTCTCCTTCCTCAAGGACGAGCACGCCGGGGACGCGGGCATCGTCTACTGCCTGTCGCGCAACTCGACGGAGAAGACCGCCGAATACCTCTGCCGCAACGGCATCGAGGCCGTCCCGTACCACGCCGGTCTGGACGCGGGCACGCGCGCCGCCCACCAGTCCCGCTTCCTGCGCGAGGACGGCCTGGTCGTCGTCGCGACCATCGCGTTCGGCATGGGCATCGACAAGCCGGACGTACGCTTCGTCGCCCACCTGGACCTGCCGAAGTCGGTCGAGGGCTACTACCAGGAGACCGGCCGCGCCGGGCGTGACGGACTGCCGTCCACGGCCTGGATGGCGTACGGACTCCAGGACGTCGTCCAGCAGCGCAAGCTCATCCAGGGCGGCGAGGGCGACGAGGCGTTCCGCCGCCGCGCCGCCTCCCACCTCGACTCGATGCTGGCCCTGTGCGAGACGGTCCGGTGCCGCCGCGCCCAGCTTCTGACGTACTTCGGCCAGGAGCCCGGCGCGGCGGCCTGCGGCAACTGCGACACCTGCCTCACCCCGCCCGAGTCCTGGGACGGCACGGTGGTCGCGCAGAAGCTGCTGTCGACCGTGGTCCGGCTGAAGCGGGAGCGGGGACAGAAGTTCGGTGCGGGCCAGATCATCGACATCCTGCTCGGCCGCAAGACGGCGAAGGTCATCCAGTTCGACCACGACCAGCTCTCGGTCTTCGGTATCGGTGAGGAGTTGCCCGAGGCCGAATGGCGCGGAGTGGTACGGCAGTTGCTCGCCCAGGGGCTGATCGCGGTCGAGGGCGAGTACGGCACGCTGGTGCTGACCGAGGAGAGCGGGTCCGTCCTCGGGCGGGAGCGCGAGGTGCTGCTGCGCAAGGAGGCACCGAAGCCCGCGTCGCGCTCCACGAAGGGTGAACGCAGGACGAAGTCCCAGACGGCCGCCGCCGAACTGGCGGCCGAGGCCGTCCCGGTCTTCGAAGCACTGCGGGCCTGGCGCGGCGCGCAGGCGAAGGAGCAGGGCGTCCCGGCGTACGTCATCTTCCACGACGCGACGCTGCGCGAGATCGCCACGGTGCGGCCGGACTCGGTGTCCGCGCTGGGCGGTATCAGCGGCCTGGGCGAGAAGAAACTGGCGACGTACGGGGAGGGGGTGCTGGAGGTGCTCGCGTCGTTCGGGGAGGTCGCGGCGGGCCCGGAGCCCGGTCCTGCGGTGGCCCCCGCCGCGCCGGCCCCGGCGGCGTCCGAGGCTCCGGCCCCGGCGGCGTCCGTGGCTCCGGTCCGGGACGCGTCGGCGGCCTTTGACGCCGATCCGGAGTTCGGCTGGGACGAGGAACCGCCCGAGTACGAGTGAGGGCGGGGACCGATGGCGGCGCCGGAGCTACTCCGGAGCCGCTGCCCGGCGGCGCGCGGTGATCGCGGTGAGGTCGAGATCGACGGGGAAGGGGACGGAGACCTTCATCCGGTCGTGGAAGATGCCGGTGGAGGTGTAGGCCCCGGTCGACGGCTCCAACTCGAAGACGTAGACCACCGCCCTGCCGTCGTGGTTCTCCACTCGCCAGTAGTGCGGGATCCGGGCCCGCGCGTATTTCACGGGCTTGGTCTCGCGGTCCCGGGTCAGGGACTCGTCGGAGACGACCTCGATCGCCAGCAGCACCGCATCGGCGGGGAACCGTGTCTGCCGCAGACCCTCGACCGCGTCCGCCCGCACGACGACCACATCGGGTTCGGGCCGGTTCTGCCAGTCGACGTCGATGGTGAATTCGCGAAAGACCTCGAAGTCGAGCGGCGCGAGCGATTGCAGCTGCCATTTGAGATAGTCGATCGCGCGCTCGTGGAATACGGTCTGCGGACTCACGAAAACAAGGCTCCCGTCGATCAGCTCCGTGTGCGGAGGCAGATTCGGGAGTGTGTCCAGGTCATCGGCGGTCCAGCCGCCCACGGGCGGAACCGCCCACCGCGGCTCCGAGGCCTCGGGTTCGGTGCTCATCAGTGCTCCCATGACGCAGAGTCTCGCGGGAGATTCCAGCGTATCCGCCGGGAACGGGGTGCGGCTCCCCCAAACGTGTGAACGACCCGCGCACGGCTGACCGTCGGGCGCCCCGGCCGGTGTCTGCCCTGGTCGGCCGGACACCGGTCGGTCGCTGCCCCCGGCCGTGCCGCCCGGGTCAGTCGTCCCCGCCTCCGCCTCCTCGACCGCCTCCCCAGCCTCCCGCGCCTCCGCCGCTCTGGTTCGCCTTGTCCTGGCGTACGTTCTGGCGCACCGCGTACGCGGTCCACTCGTCGCGCACCAGGTCGCGCATTGCCGAACGGCTTCTCCAGCCGCCCTGTGCCACGGCGCCCGACAGGCCGGTCGCCGAGACCAGCGCGGCCAGGGTGCGGCTGCGCCGGTCCGGGAAGCCGGCTGCCTCGGAGGCCGCGAAGCGTTCCCGGACCGCGGCCGGCAGGGCCGGGTCCGCCGCCGGGTGACGGTGGTAGGGGAGCAGCCCGAGGAGCCGGTGGGTCTCCCTGCGCAGGACCGCGCGGCCCACCAGATGCTCCAGGCACAACTCCTCGACGTACCGGCCGGTCCGCCGGATCCACCGCTTCGCGCCGACGCCGCCCGCGAGCCCGCCCTTGTCCGGGGCCGGCAGGCTCCCCAGGACCTGCGCGAGGAGCGGGTCCTGGGGAGCCTGCGGGTTGATCACCCGTATCCGGCCGTGCTGTTCGGCGATCCGGCCGTGGAGCTCCAGCTCCGCGAGGACCGCGCCCGCCACCGCGTACTCCAGGAAACGGTTTCGGCAGTACGGCTTGCCGCGCCGCGGGTCCAGGGCGAGCAGGAGCAGTTCCTCGGGGAGCGTGGGCTCCGGGAGAGCGGGGTTCACGACGCGGGCACGATCCGTCCCGTGACCTCGCCGAGGCCGACCCGGGTGCCGTCCGGGCCCGGCGCCCAGGCCGTCATCGTCACCGTGTCGCCGTCCTCCAGGAACGTCCGCTTGCCGTCCGGGAGGTCCAGCGGGTCGCGGCCGTTCCAGGTCAGCTCCAGGAGGGAGCCGCGCTGTCCGGGCTCGGCGCCGCTCACCGTGCCCGAGCCGTACAGGTCGCCGGTGCGCAGCGACGCCCCGTTCACCGTCATCTGGGCCAGCATCTGGGCCGCCGTCCAGTACATGGTGGTGAACGGCGGCTCGGCGACCGGCTGTCCGTTGATGGCGACGGAGATCCGCAGGTCGAGCCCGCCGGCCTCCTCCTCGCCCGCGTCCTCCAGATAGGGGAGCAGCGGGAAGTCGCGGGCCGGAGGCGCGATCCGGGCCGCCTCCAGGGCTTCGAGCGGTGTCACCCAGGCCGATACGGACGTGGCGAAGGACTTGCCGAGGAACGGGCCGAGCGGGACGTACTCCCAGGCCTGGATGTCCCGCGCCGACCAGTCGTTGAGCAGGCAGAGCCCGAAGACGTGCTCGCGGAAGTCGCCGAGCGGGACCGGGCGGCCCTGCTCCGAGCCGACTCCGACGACGAAGCCGACCTCGGCCTCGATGTCGAGCTTGACGGACGGGCCGAAGACCGGGGCCGCGTCGGACGGTGCCTTGCGCTGGCCGGAGGGGCGCACCACGTCCGTGCCGGAGACGACGACGGTGCCGGCCCTGCCGTGGTAGCCGATCGGGAGGTGCTTCCAGTTGGGCGTCAGCGCGTCGCCGTTCGGCCGGAAGATCTTTCCGACGTTGGTGGCGTGGTGCTCGCTCGCGTAGAAGTCGACGTAGTCCGCGACCTCGTACGGCAGCTGGAGCGTCACGGACTCGACCGGGCGCAGCAGCGGTTCGATGTCCGCGCGGTGTGCCGGGACCGTCACCCAGGCGGTCAGGGCCCGCCGGACGTCCCGCCAGGCGGTGCGGCCGGCGGCCAGCAGCGCGGTCAGGTCCGGCTGGGCGAGGAGCTTCGCGTAGGGCGAGCCGAGTGCGTGCGCCGCGGCTCCGGCGTCCAGGACGTGGTTGCCGATGCGGACGCCGACCCGGCGGTCCTCGGGGTGGTCGGGGGTGGAGAACACACCGTAGGGAAGGTTGTGCGGACCGAAGGGGTCGCCCTCGGCCAGATCGAGCGGGCTGCTCTGCTCGGGCATGTGTTGCTGCCTCGCTTTCCAGGTCGCTTGGGGGACACGTTACGTCGGTGCCGCCGCCCCGCGGGAGTGTCCCAACTGCTCCTGATGCCCGGAAAGTTCCGCCGTGCCCCCGGTGCGCGGGGGCACGGCGGTGGTTCATCCGGCCGTGCGCGGGATCCGCTTCTCCCAGGTCCGGTGGAAGACGACCTCGCCGCCGTCCTTGCACACCACCTCGTCGGACGTGATGAAGTCGGTGTCGTCCGCGCTGATCTCGGACCGGGTCTCGATCCGCACGTCCCACGCCATCTCCGGCCGGTGCAGCCGGATCGCCCAGTCGGAGCGGGTACGGGCGCAGAGCGGGTCGTTCTCCTGGATCGTGTAGGTCTCCAGGGCGTCCTCGGTGAATTCGAGGCCGTCCGGATAGACGCGGGTGCCGCCGTAGCGGGGGTCGACCTCCAGCCGCCATTCGCCCTGGGCGACATCGCGGACGACCAGCCGTTCGGGGCGCTGTCCGTCGAGCGTCACGGGGTGGACGACGCCGAGCGGCTCCGACTGTTCCGGTTCCTCGAAACGGATCGCCGGGTCCTCGGTGTGCCGGCGCACCGGCAGTTCGAGGGAGCTGCCGTCGGCGTCCAGAGTGAAGCCGACCGAGCCCGCCTGCGGCCAGATCCACGGCCAGTACGAGGACGAGACCGCGAGTCTGATCCGGTGGCCTGGCGGGAAGGTGTGCCCGATGCCGTTGAGCTCGAAGGTCACGTCCTCGGTCGCGCCCACCGGCCAGTCGTCCGCGCGGTCGCGGCCGTGCCGGGCGGAGAGGTTGAGCGCCCCGCGGGTGACCAGGGTGGAGGAGCCGTCCGGTGCGACGTCGCAGAGCCGGGCGATGGCCTGGCCGCGCGCCACGTCCATCCGGATGCGCAGCTTCACCCGGGGGCGGCCCAGGATCTCGATCGGGGCGCCCTCGACCGGGAACTCGAACGAGACCGACTTGGCGTCCTCGTCGCGCTGGTCGGGCGGCAGGTCGGCGTCGTTGCCGAACGGGAAGAAGCGCCCGGCGTCCAGACCGGTCTGCTGCGGCGAGTCGACGATCTGCGGACCGCCCTGGAGGGCGTACACGACGGGCGCGACGTTCGGGGAGGGCCAGGCGGTGTCGCCGACCCAGCGTCCCGGCATCGTCTCGTAGACCGTGGCGGGGCGGTGCGATTCGCTGATCCAGGACCGGAGCAGCGGCTCCGCCATGATGCCGGTGTCCTCGTCCTTGAGGTGCTGGTCCCACCAGCGCAGCGTCTCCTGGAGGAAGCCGATCGCCGGACCGGGCGGCAGACCGCGGTCGGGGTACTGGTGCGACCAGGGGCCGATCAGCCCGCGGACCTTGTCCGGGGCGAGGTGCTCGACGAGCCGCAGGACCGTGTCGCGGTACGGGTCGTGCCAGCCGCCCACCGCGAGGACGTGCGCCTGGATCGCGGAGTAGTCCTCGCAGACACTGCCGTGCTTCCAGTAGTCGTCGCGGGTCTGGTGCGCCAGCCAGGTGTGGATGAACGGTTCGACCGTCTCCAGCCGCTTCAGCCACATGTCCTTCCAGCCCTCGCCGACCTGCGCCGGGTCCGGCGGCCGGGAGACGAAGGCCAGCATGGTGGCCGCCCAGGCGTGCATGTCGACGCCGAGGACCGAGCCGCCCATGTAGTGGACGTCGTTGTCATAGCGGTCGTCGGCCGAGCAGACGGTGACGATCGCCTTCAGCGGTTCGGGGGCCAGCGCCGCGATCTGGAGCGAGTTGAAGCCGCCCCAGGAGATGCCGAACATGCCGACCCGTCCGGAGCACCACTCCTGCTGGGCCAGCCAGTGGATGACGGCGACCCCGTCGGCCAGTTCCGTCGCGTCGTACTCGTCGCCCGGCAGGCCCTCGCTGTTGCCGTGTCCGCGTACGTCCACCCGGACGGAGGCGTAGCCGTGGCCCGCGTACCAGGGGTGGCGCTGCCAGTCGCGCGGCGCCGTCCAGTCGCTCAGCCGGTACGGCAGGTATTCGAGGAGCGCGGGGACGGGTTCGTCGGTGAGGGGTCGCCAGATCCGGGCGTACAGCCGGGTGCCGTCCGGCAGCGGAATGTAGACGTCCTCATGGGTGGTGTCATACGGGAACGTGGTGCGGATGTGCATGGCGGTACCTCAGTGGACGGGGTGCATGGTGCGTTTGAGCCAGGGGGCGGCGGCGATGACAGCCACACCGGCCACCACCGCGATCGCGCCATTGACACCGAAGTAGGCGGGGTTGGACACCTCGCCGTACAGCTTCACGACTTGGGCCTGGATGCCGTTGGCGAGGGCCAGCGAGAGGAACCAGAGCGCCATCGTCTGGCTGGCGAACGCCTTGGGCGCGAGCTTGGTCGTCGCGGACATGCCGGAGGTCTCCAGCAGGATGTCGCCGAGGCCGAGCAGCAGGTACGAGCCGACGATCCACCAGGCGGCCATCTTGAAGGTGTCGCCGGTGTGCCCGGAGGTCGGCAGCACCATCAGCAGGAAGGACAGACCACCGAGGATCACCCCGATCGCGATCTTGTTGGAGGCGTGCGGCTGACGCGGGCCCATCCGGGCCCAGACCGCGGCGACCACCGGGGCGAGCGCGACCTCGAAGGCGCCGAGCGCCGAGGCGTACCAGCTCGCCGGGAAGTGGAAGCCGAAGATCTCGGTACGGGCGTTGGTCGACGCGAGCAGGATCATCGTCGAGTACGCCTGGAAGAGGATGAAGTTGAAGACGACGGAGGCCAGGAACAGCACCACGTACGGGCGCAGCCTGCCACGCTCCTCGTCGGTGACGCGCGGGCTGCGGAACATCACCGCGAAGTAGACGACCGGTGCGATCACCGAGACGAGGGTGAGCACGTCGACGAACCGGCCCATGGTGAGCCAGCCGGCCAGGGCCAGCGCGGTGGCGACGGCGGCGACCACGACGGCGCCGATCACGATCAGCCGTACGGCACGGCGCATCGGTGCCGGTTCCAGCGCGAATTCGGCGCTGTGCTTTCGGCCGGCCAGGTGACGACGGCCCAGTACGTACTGGATCAGACCGATCGTCATACCGAAGGCGGCGGCGGAGAAGCCCCAGTGCCAGCTCGCGTGGTCCCCGAGCCAGCCGGTGACCAGCGGGCCGAGGAACGCCCCGATGTTGATGCCCATGTAATACAGCGCGAAGCCGGCGTCGCGGCGCTGGTCCTCGGTGCGGTACAGCTTGCCGACCATGGTCGCCACATTGGGCTTGAGCAGACCGGTTCCGGCGCTGATCAGACCGAGGCCGGTCCACGTCATGGCGTCGCTGGGCACCGCCATGGCGTAATGCCCGCAGGCGATGAGAATTCCGCCGTACAGGACGGCGCGGTACGAGCCGAGGATCCGGTCGGCCAGCCAGCCGCCGGCCACGGAGACCAGGTAGACGAGGGTGCCGTAGGCGGCCGAGACGGACGCCGCGGTGCCCGGTTCCATGCCCATCCCGCCGCGGGCGACGGTGTCGGCGAAGTAGAGGACCAGGATCGCCTGCATGCCGAGGAACGAGAATCGTTCCCAGACCTCCAGGCCGGACAGGGTCATCAGGCCCCGTGGCTGGCCGAAAAAGGCATGGTCGTCGCCGGGCGGCGGCTGAGTCGGTTCGGTGTCGGTGGCCGTGTGGGACAAAGGGAGAACTCCAGATCGTATGAGCTGATCTCGAACATACCGGCGGTGGCGGGAAGGCGCCCATGGTGATCCAAAGGGGACCGGATACGCTGACTTGAGTGATGACAGCGACACATCGACATTCCGTGTGATCGTCAGTAGACAGGAGATCCCCTCGTGACCGTCGTCGGGCCGTTCGGACTGAGCGTGCGGGACCACGCTCTTGAGGCCGATGTCCAGGCCGGTTTGGCTGCTGTCGAGTCGGGGCTGCTCGATGCCACCAAGAGCGGCGTGCCCTTCATCACGGAGGCCGCGCAGCATCTCGTACGCGCCGGGGGCAAGCGTTTCCGGCCGCTGCTGGCCATGCTGGCGGCCCAGTTCGGCGACCCCGACGCGCCGGGTGTCGTGCCCGCGGCCGTCGTCGTGGAGCTGACCCACCTCGCCACGCTGTACCACGACGACGTGATGGACGAGGCGGACGTACGCCGCGGCGTCGAGAGCGCCAACACCCGCTGGGGCAACTCGGTGGCCGTCCTGACCGGCGACTTCCTCTTCGCCCGTGCCTCCCACATACTGGCCGACCTCGGCCCGGAGGCCGTACGCATCCAGGCGGAGGCGTTCGAGCGGCTGGTCACCGGTCAGATCCTGGAGACCGCGGGTCCGGGCGACGGGCGCGACCCGGTCGAGCACTACCTTGAGGTGATGCGCGGCAAGACCGGCTCGCTGATCGCCGTGGCCTGCCGGTTCGGCGCGATGACGGCCGGTGCGGACGAGTCGGCCGTCGATATCCTCACCCAGTACGGGGAGAGGCTCGGTGTCGCCTTCCAGCTGGCCGACGACGTACTCGACATCGCCTCCGACTCGCACGAGTCCGGCAAGACCCCCGGCACCGACCTGCGCGAAGGCATCCCGACGCTTCCCGTGCTCCATCTGCGGGCCCGCGCCGCGGCCGACGGCAAGCCGGACGACGTGGAACTCGTCGAGCTGCTGGACGGCGACCTGAGCGACGACGCCCGGCACGCCGAGGTGCTGCGCAGGCTGCGCGCCCACCCGGCGCTGGAGCAGGCCCGACAGGACACCGTCCGGTACGCGCAGGAGGCGCGCGCCACGCTGACGCCGCTGCCCGAGGGCTATGCGAAGGCCGCGCTGGCGGAGATGTGCGACGCGGTGGTGCACCGCGCGGGCTGAGCCCGTCCCAGCCGCTGTGCACCGCCCTCGCGGTGATCGGGCGAGCGCCGAGGCCGAACGCCCTTGTTCACCGGGCGGGGGCGGCGAAGGCGGCCCGACCGCCCGCGGCGCGGTCCGGATGTGCTTTTGGCCCCTGTCGGGTCCGCGAAGTGGCGCTTCACCCGGCTCGGCCCCGGCGCCTGGCAGGCGCCGCTGATGTGACCGCGCGGAAAGAGGGTGCCCCTGGCGCTGTATCCCGGGCATGGCCGTGCCTCGGCCTGTATCCCGGGCATGGCCGTGCCTCGGCCCGGCGGGACTTCCTGCCGTTGGCCGAGGCATGGCACACGCACCGGGGACTGCGAGGGTTGCCGTCCCGGGCGCGTCAAGGACGTACGCGGTCCTGGTCGCCGATCACCCGCAGATCCCCGGGGCGGCGCTGCGACCGGCCCGCACCCGGGACACGTTCGTACTCCGGGTGCGGGCCGCTCGTCAGCGCAGGCCGATGGTGACCGGGCCGCCCTGGGGGCTGAGGCCCTTCATCACGGACCACGGCACGCGGAAGACACGGCCGGGTGCGGCGGGCCACGGCAGGGTCCGTTCCGAGACGACCCGCCCGTTCTGACGGACGACGACGTGCGGGAACCGGACGGACCGGTCCGTCCACAGCAGCAGGCGCCCACGCGGGGGAGCCGGGTCACCCGGGCGCAGCAGCCCCGGTGCCACCCAGCGCAGCGGCGCATCGGCGAGGATGCGCAGGCCCGGGGCAGGCTCGCCGGTCCCGGTCAGCCATGCCTCGACCTGGTCCGCGACGTGCAGGCCGTCGAGGGCTGCGACGTCGGCGGTGTCGACCGGATGCAGGAGGTTGCCCGCGGCGAAGACGCCGGGGCGGCTGGTCCGCAGGGCGGTGTCGGTCAGCGGGCCGAGGGTTCCCGGGTCCAGGTCGAGTCCGCCGCTGCGGACGAGTTCGTGGTCGGGGATCCAGTCCCCGGTGAAGACCACGGTGTCGCAGGCGACGGTGCGCCGGGCGAGGGTGTCGAGATTCTCGATCTCGACGGCCTCGACCCGGCCCTTGCCGATGATGCGGGTGACCCGGCTGCGATGGGTGACGGGCACGCGCAACAGGGCGCGGCCGGCGACATTGAAAGCTGCGTACGACTCCGTCCTGGGGTACTGGCTGACCATCAGCTCGGTGGCGCAGCCGGCTTCGCGGAGGGTGACGGCGGCAGACCAGCTGACCAGTTCCCCTCCGACGATGACGGCCCGGCTGCCGACCTCGCTGTGATGGAGGTGGACGGCGTTCTGCAGTTGTCCGGTGGTGTAGACGCCCTGCGGCCGGTCGCCCGGGATGCGCCGGGCCGCGCGGGGCCGTTCGCGTGCGCCGGTGGCGAGCACGACGGCCTTGGCCTCCACGCGCAGCCGCCCCTGCGGACCGGTGACCTCCACGGCCCGGTCGCCCGCCCAGTGGGTGACCATGGTCTCGGTGCGGATGGTGGCCCCGGCCGAAATGGCCTGCTCGACGAGGTGGCGCGCGTACTTCGGGCCGGTCATGACCCGGCGCAGGTCCCGCAGGCCGTATCCGGTGTGGTCGCTGTGGCGGGGGATGCCTCCGGCGTCCTTCTCCCGGTCGAGTACCAGGACCTCGCCGCGGATCCGGGGTGCGAGGGCGGCGGCAGCCGTGAGCCCGGCCGGGCCGCCCCCGATGATCAGGACGTCCGGTGTGAGTGTGGTGCTGGTCATCAGGAGTTCACCTCGGGCCGCGCCGGCGCGGTGGCAGTGCCGCCGCAGCCGTTTTCGTTCAGGAGTCGGTTGACGGCCGCGCCGCAGAAGAAGCCCTGGCAGCGGCCGTTCATGGCCCGGGTGCGGCGGCGCAGGCCCTCCAGGTTGCGTGCCGGCAGGGGCGATTGGAAGGCGTCGCGGATCTCACCGGCGGTGACGCGCTCGCAGAAGCAGACGACCTTGCCGTACTCGGGGTCGGCGGCGATGCGGTCGGCGTCCTGGTAGGGACGTACGGTCGCCTCGCCGATGTTGGCCATCCGCGGAGGGCCGGGCAGTTCGGTGCGTGCGGTGAGTACGAGTCCGGCTTTTTCGAGCACCTCGTGGACGTGCTCGGCGATGGCCATGCCGGAGGTCAGCCCGGTCGAGCGGATTCCGCCGACGAGGAGGTACCGCTGCGACGGGGTGGGCTCGATGAGATAGTCCCCGTGGTCGATGGCGGCCCGCAGCCCCGCGTAGGAAGCGGTCACCTCCTCGGTGAGCAGCCGGGGCATCAGTCGCTCGCCCTTGTCCAGCAGGAAGGCGAATCCGTCCTCGGACGTCCCGGTCGCGGTGCGGTCGGTGAGGTCCTCCGAGGTGGGCCCCAGCATGATGTTGCCGTAGATGGTGGGAGAGATGAGCACCCCCTTGCCCCGGGACGTGGGCACCGGCAGGACGATCTTGTCGACCAGCGGGCGGGCGAGCTTGTCGAAGACGAACAGCTCACCGCGGCGCGGGGTGACGGTGAACCGCTCGTGGCCGAAGAACCGGTCGATGCGGTCGGCGCCGAGGCCCGCCGCGTTGACCACCCAACGGGCCTCCACAGAGCCGCCGGTGGTGGTCAGCGTGGTGGACCGGGCGTTCACCGAGACTGCGGTGACGGCATGGTTGAGCAGCACCTCGGCGCCGCGCTGCCTCGCGTCGGTGGCCAGGGCCAGGTTTGTGGTCCAGGTGCAGATGATCGACTCGTCGGGGACCGTGAGCCCGCCGAGCGCGCCGTCGCCGAGGGCGGGGATCAGGTCGTAGACCTCGTCTGCGCCGACGATCCGGCACCGGTCGTAACCGTTCTGCTCGGCCTTCTCCTTGAGACCGGGCAGGGCGGCCAGCTCCTCGGCATTCCACGCGACGAGGATCGCGCCCGTGTGCTCGACCGGGATTCCGGTCGAGCGGGCGTACTCCGACAGCAGGTGATATCCGCGCTTGACGAGTCTGGACTCCAGCGTGCCCGGCTTGGCGTCGAATCCGGTGTGCAGGATCGCGGTGTTCGCCTTGCTGGTTCCGTCGCCGACGTCGTCGCGTGCCTCGACGAGCGCGACCGACAGCTGGTGGCCGGACAGGTCGCGGGCGATCGCCGAGCCGACGATGCCTGCGCCGATGACGACGACGTCGTAGACATGGTCCGGCTCGTGCGGTGTGGTGTCGGTCATCCGAGTTCTCCCTTGCGGGCGGTGGTATCGGCTGCCGCCGCCCAAGTACTGCGGTAGTGCGCGGCCCGGTCGGCCGACCAGACCGGTTCGTAGACGGTGACCGGGTTCCAGTCACCGACGGCTTCCTCCAGGCTCAGGCCCGGGGTGAGGGCCAGCCTGGCCAGCGCGGCCGCGCCGAGCGGGGTGGCGTGCGAGGACGGGTAGATGTCGACCGGTACCTGGGCCAGATCGGCCTGGGCCTGCATCAGGGTGCGGCTGCGGGTCAGCCCGCCGTCGGCGCGCAGCCGGCTGAGCGGCGTACCGAGGTCGGTCTCCACCAGGCCGCACAGGGCGGCGACCTGGGCGGCGATGCCCTGCAGCACGGCGAGGACCAGGTGCTCCTTGCCGGTGGACAGGGTCATTCCGGTGAACGTGGCTGTTGCGTCGGGACGCCACCACGGTGCCGCGAGGCCCGCCAGGGCCGGCACGCACAGGGTGCCGTCGGACTCCTTCGCCGCTACGGCGTCCAGTTCGCTCGCGGACCCGATGAATCCCAGGTCCCGGATCCAGCGGACGGCCGACGCCGCGGTGTACACCTGGCCGTCCACGCAGTACGGCGTCTGCGCCGCGGTCCGCCAGGCCACCGAGGAGGTGAGCCCGGCCCGTGAACGCAGGGCGGTGTCGCCGGTGTTGGCCAGCAAGAACGCGCCTGTGCCGTAGGTGCACTTCGCGGTTCCCCGCTCCAGGCAGCCCTCGGCGAGCAGAGCTGCCTGCTGGTCGACGACCAGGCCGGCGACCGGCACCTCGCGTCCGAACGCACTGGTCGTGCCGATGACCTCGTCGCAGCCCACGATGCGCGGCAGCTTCTCGGAGCCGAGACCGAACAGATCCACCAGCTCCGGGTCCCAGGAGACCTTGTCGAGGTCCATCAGCAGCGATCGGCTCGCGGTCGAGGCATCGGTGACGAACTCGCCGGTCAGCTGGTGCACCAGCCACGTGTCAGTGGTCGTCACCACTCCTTCGGTGGTGACGTTCTGTCGCAGCCAGGCCATCTTCGGCGCCGAGAAGTACGAGTCGAGTACGAGCCCACTGCGCTGAGCCACCCACGGGGCGTGCTCGGCCAGAGCGGTGCAGATCGACTCCGCCCTGCGGTCCTGCCAGACGATCGCCCGGGACAGCGGGGTGCCGGTGTGCGGGTCCCAGGCCAGTACGGTTTCGCCCTGGTTGGCGAGGGCGACCGCGTCGACGGGCCTGCCTGCGGCGGCGATGGCACGCCGTCCGGCGGTGAGGACCGAGTCGAGCAGTTCTTGCGGGTCCTGCTCGACGCCACCGCCGCCGAGGTAGGCCGGCCGCAACTCCTCCTCGGCGATGGCGATGGTCTCGCCCCGCTCGTCCACCACGATCGCCTTCGTGCCGGAGGTGCCCTGGTCGATGGCCAGAATGGTGCTCATCGCTTGCTTTCCTTGGCGGTCGTGTGCACCGTGCCCGGAGCAGCGGGGTCCGAGGTGACGTCGAGGGTCTCGTCGATGTTGATCATGTCCGGCATCGACATGCCGGACACGCCGCGCCGGATCAGCAGATAGGCGAGGTAGGCGGCCCCGAGGGCGAAGAGGACGAGGACGTAGAGCCAGGGGTCGCGGAACGACTGGTCACGGAAGATGAGGAGTTCGTATCCCAGCCACACGGAGGCGACCACGATGACCGGTATCTCCCAACGCCCGAGGGAGAAGCCCTGCGTGGGCGGCAGCGACTTCCGCTTGACGATGTACATGAGCACCGTGCCGGCGTAGATGATGGCGGGCAGCAGAGTGGCGGCGGAGAAGAGCGAGAACAGAGCGTCGGTCGAGCTGGAGAAGCTGGCGAGGATCAGCTGCGCGATGACGAAGATGAACAGCGTGGCATTGAGCGGGGTGCCACGTGAGGGGCTGACCTTGCGCAGCGCCTGCCACCCGGGGAAGCGCTCGTCGCGGGACATCGCCCACACCAGCCGGGTCCCGCTCATGGTGATGACCAGACCGCAGGAGAAGATCGAGACCACGACGAGGACCAGGAGCGCCTTGCCGACCGTCGATCCGAGTACGGCGGTGATCACGGTGGCCACGGGGGTGGCGGACGTGGCGAGCTTCGCGGGGTCGTCGATGAGGGCGGTGATCGCCACGAGGAACAGGAATCCGAGGACGCCGAGGGAGAGCACGGCCTGGGCCATGGCCTTGGGGATCACCCGTGCCGGGTCCTTGGTCTCCTCGGCGAGGTTGGCCGCGGACTCGAACCCGACGATGGTGAAGGCGCCCAGGAGGAACGCGAGGGCGAACGGCCCGGCCTCGGTGGCGGTGCCCAGGCTGTAGTAGCCGTCGGTCGCGGCCGGCGCGGCGCTGAACAGCGTGGAGAAGTCGAGCTTGCCCGTGAACGCTCCGACGACGAAGAGCAGTACGGTCAGCGAGATCATGCCGATGAGCTGCACGGTCACGGCGACCTTGTTGACCTTGTGCGTCAGATGCGTCGAGGCGGCCACGAGAATCGCCTGGAGCAGGATGACCACGGCGGTGATCGCCCAGGCGTTCTGGGACGTCCCCCGGTACTGGAGAAGTTCCGGCAGGATCGTCGCGGCGACGGTGTAGTCCACCGCGACGACCACGACTCCGAGGAAGGAGAACGAGATCCAGCCCATGACCCAGCCCCAGACCGGGTTCACCAGTCGGGACACCCACTGGTAGGCGTATCCGTTGATGGGGATACGGGCGGCGAGAGCGCCGAAGACAAGGGCGACCGACAGCTGGCCGATGACGCTGATCGGCCAGGCGAAGATGCCGCGCGGGCCAGAGCTGTTCAGCACGGAACCGTACGTCGTGAAGATGCCCGTGGCGATCGAGACGAAGCCGAAAGCCATGGCGAAAGAGGCGTACCGGCTCAGCTCCCGGCGCATCTCCTGCTTGTAGCCGGAGCCCGGCGTGGATTGTGGGTCGTCACCTTGTACGACATCGGTGTTCGTCGTGGCCATCGCGGTGCTGTCCTTTCAGAAACTGCCGTTCGTTGCACGGGGCGGGTCTCACACGGAGACATCGCCGGGGAGAGAGCGCCGCGGCGCTCAGGAGTGTCAGGCCGAGATCACCACTGCGCCCGACTGCTCGATGACCGAAGCCAGGGACGGTTCGGGCGCCTGGTCGGTGATCAGGCCGGTGCAGTCGCCAAATCCGCAGACGCGGTGCGGAGCCACCCGGCCAAGTTTGCTCCCGTCGGCCAGCACGTAGCTGAGCGCGCTGCGAGCGAGGATCGCGCGCTTGGTCGCGTTCTCCTCGAAGTAGAAGTCGGTCATCCCGGCGGCGCTGTCGACGCCGCCGGAGCCGAGAAAGGCCAGGTCGGCGTAGAGGCCGTTGAAGAAGTCCACCGTCAGAGGGCCGGAGCAGACCAGGTCGCCGCCCCGGATCCGTCCGCCGGGGACCAGTACGTCGACATGGGGGCGGGTGGACAGCTCGGCCGCGACGAGCAGGGACGGGGTCGCCACCGTCCCGCGGAAGTCCGGCGCCAGGGCACAGGCGACCTGCAAGGCCGTCGTGCCGACGTCGATCACGACGGTCATGCCGGAACGGACCAGATCCGCGGCGGCTCGCCCGATCGCCGTCTTGGCCTGCTGCTGCGAGGCAGACCGCTCCGTGAAGGATGCCTCCTCGCCACTCAGACCGCGGACGACGGACAGCGCTGCCGCACCGCCGCGCACCCGCATGAGATGCCCCTGCTTCTCCATCTGTGCCAGGTCCCGGCGCACGGTCTCGGCCGAGACGCCGAGCTGCTCGGCCAGACTCTCGGTGCTGATCGTGCCGCTGCGCTCCACGACGGTGGAGATTCGACGGTGACGTTCGGCTGGCAGCATCCCGGCAACCTCGCTGACTGGATTCGTGGAAAACTGACTGGAGATGCCTGAAAGTGTGGATGCGTGACTGGAAATCGTCAAGAGTTGGCGCGTAATTCACCTGTCCCGCCGCGCTGTGACCCGATCAGCAGGCGTACGGCGCGGTTCCCCGGACCGGCCCCGGCTGTTGTGGCGGCCCTGGAGTCGGGGTACCTCCCCTACGGGGCGTGGGAGATCCGCTCGTGCGGTGTCATACCGAAGAGGTAGGCGGAGTTGCTCCCCGGGGGTGACGTTTTCGCATCGCCGGTTTGGTCGGATGGAGAACAACCACTCCTGAGCAAATCGGGTGAGAATGGCGGCGCGGAGTGGGCGAGTGCATCCGGACGGAAGCCGCCGACCACGGAGGTAGGGCACACATGGCACCGAACGACAGCGTTGAGACGAACGGCGGGACCAGGGGCACCGCCGTCGGCCGCCGGAAGGCGGCGCGCTACATCGTCCCGGTCGCGGTGGCGGGGGTGGCGGCCGCGACGATCGGGCTCGTCCCGGCGCTCGCGAGCACCGGTGACCCCGATCTGCCGAAGATCACCGCACAGCAGCTCATCGAGAAGATCGCCGCTTCGGACACCCAGCAGTTCTCCGGCACGGTGAAGATCAGCACGGACCTCGGCATCCCGTCGCTCGGCGGTCTCGCCGGCTCCTTCACCCAGGGCGGCGGCGGCAAGGGCGATTCCGGCGCCGACCCGCAGAAGAAGATGACGGAGCTGGCGTCCGGCACGCACACCCTGCGGGTGGCCGCCGACGGCCCCGACAAGCAGCGGGTGTCGATCCTGGACAGCGCGGCGGAGTACAGCCTGATCCGCAACGGCGATCAGGTCTGGGCGTACGACAGCAGCTCCAACGAGGCGTATCACGCCACGGAGGACGGGAACGGGAAGAAGGCCGAGCATTCGGCCCCGGCCCCCGAGTCCGTGCCGACCACGCCGAAGGCGCTCGCCGAGCAGGTCCTCAAGGCCGCGGGCCCCACCACCTCGGTGACGGTCGACGGCACGGCGCGGGTCGCCGGACGTGACGCGTACAAGCTGCTCATCAAGCCCAGGCAGAGCGGCTCCACGATCGGCTCGGTCACGGTCGCGGTCGACGCGAAGAACGGTGTGCCGCTGAAGTTCACACTGCTTCCGAGCAGCGGTGGCAAGGCCGTCGTCGACGCCGGGTTCACCAAGGTCGACTTCGGGAAGCCGGCCGCCTCCTCGTTCACGTTCACCCCGCCCAAGGGCACCAAGGTGACCGAGGCCGACGACGCGAAGGCGCAGCGGAAGACCGACGGGGACAAGGGGCTGGGCATGTTCCCGGGCGCCGAGGGACTGGGCGCCGGAGGACTGGGTGCCGGGGACAAGGGCGGCAAGGACACGAAGGTCATCGGCGAGGGCTGGAACGCGATCGCCGAGATCAGGACCCCGGGCGGCACCGGTCTCCCCTCGAAGGCGTCGGGTGACGTACCGGCCGAGGCGCAGCAGTTCCTGGACGCGCTGGGCGACAAGGTCAGCGGCAAGTTCGGCTCCGGCACGGTCTTCAAGACCCGCCTGGTCAACGCCCTGATGACGGACGACGGCAAGGTGTATGTCGGTGCGGTCACGCCGGACGCGCTGGTCAAGGCGGCGAACAACGCCGCCTGACACCGGGGCGCACGACGTTTCCCGCCACTGTTCACCCGCCCCGCCGTACCCTCCGTACGGCGGGGCGGTCCGCGCTGAGCCGTGCTGTCCGGCCGCCGGACCGGCCCTGCTCGACCCTTGGGGAGTACGCATGACAGAGCCTGGTACCGCGATCGGGCCGAGGGCGGTGACCGACTCCGTCGGGGCCGTTGTCGAGACGCGGGGCCTGACCAAGCGGTACCGGGGCGGCCAGCTCGCCGTGGACGGCCTCGATCTCGACGTTCCCGGCGGCAGCGTCTTCGGGTTCCTCGGGCCCAACGGCTCCGGGAAGACCACCACGATCCGGATGCTGATGGGCCTGATCGACCCCACGTCCGGCACCGCGCGGGTACTCGGCCACCCCATGCCGGGCGCGGCCCGCACCGTACTCCCGCAGGTGGGGGCGTTGATCGAGGGGCCCGCGCTGTACGGCTTCCTGAGCGGCCGGGACAATCTGCTGCGTTACGACTCGGCGGATCCGACGGCCGACCCGCACACCCGCCGGGTCCGGGTCGCACAGGCCCTGGACCGGGTCGGGCTGGCCGCTGCGGCCGGCAAGAAGGCCAAGGCGTACTCGCTCGGCATGAAGCAGCGTCTCGGTCTCGCCGCCGCTCTGCTCCAGCCGCGCCGCCTGCTCGTCCTGGACGAGCCGACCAACGGCCTGGACCCGCAGGGCATGCGCGAGATCCGCACGCTGGTGAGGGAACTGGCGGCGGAGGGCACCACCGTCTTCCTCTCCTCCCACCTCCTCGACGAGATCGAGCAGGTCTGCACCCACGTCGCGGTGATGGCCAGGGGCCGGCTGGTCATCCAGGGGCCGGTCGCGGATCTGGCGGCGGGCGCCCGCGGCCGGCTGGCCGTCACCACCCCGGACCCGGGCGATGCCGCCGGTGTCCTCAAGGAACGGGGCCTCACCGGCGTCACGGTCGACGGCGACCGGGTGAGCGCCGAGGCCCCGCCGGGCGATGTCGAACTCGCGGACCTCAGCTCGGCGCTGGTGCACGCCGGCGTACGCCTGAGGTCCTTCGGCATCGAACGGGCCTCGTTGGAGGATGCCTTCGTCGCACTCACCGGAGAGGGATTCGATGTCGCAGGCTGAAATCTCACCCGCGGCGGCGGGCAGGACGCGCAATCCGCTGTGGACCTTCGGAATCCTTCGCTCCGAACTGACCACCACACTCCGCCGCTGGCGCACCCTCGCACTGCTCGGGGTGCTGGCCGCCGTTCCCGTGCTCATCGGGATCGCGGTGAAGATCGAGACGAACCACGGCTCCTCACCCGGACCGGGCGGTGGCGGGGGAGGCCCCGCGTTCCTCTCCCAGGTGACCAACAACGGCCTCTTCCTGGTCTTCGCGGCCCTCGCCGTGACGCTCCCGGTCTTCCTCCCGATGGCCGTCGGGGTCGTGGCGGGCGACTCGATCGCGGGCGAGGCCAACGCCGGAACCCTGCGCTATCTTCTGGTCGCCCCGGCCGGCCGGACCCGGCTGCTGTTGACGAAGTACGCCTCGGTCCTCGCGTTCTGCCTGGTCGCGACGCTGGTCGTGGCCCTCTCGGCGCTCGCCGTGGGGGCGCTGCTCTTCCCCGTCGGCGAGGTCACCACCATCTCCGGGACCCGGATCGGCTTCGGTGAAGGGCTGCTGCGGGCCGGCCTGATCGCGGTGGTGGTCGCGGCGTCACTGGTCGGATTCGCGGCGATCGGCCTGTTCATCTCGACCCTCACCAGCAGCGGGATCGCGGCGATGGCCGCCACTGTCGGAATGCTGATCACCGTGCAGATCGTGGACACGATCCCGCAGCTGAGCGGCATCCATCCGTATCTCTTCCCGCACTACTGGATGTCGTACGCGGACCTGCTGCGCGACCCCGTGTACTGGGACGAGGTGGTCAAGAACCTGGGACTTCAGGGCTTGTACGCGGCGGTGTTCGGCGCGGCGGCCTGGGCCCGCTTCACGGTGAAGGACATCACCGCCTGACATCCGGCGGCTTCGCCCTCGCGCCGTCGGCCGGGCGAGCCGTCCCCCGATCGGCTCGTCGCGGCACGAACGGCACGAACGGTGCGAACAGCAGGAACGATACGACACGGCACGTTCCGTTTCCGCCTCGGTATTGTTCGACTTCTGACGACGGGCTGTCAACAAGGATTGGCTCAAACACACCTATGCTCACCGAATGATCACATCGCCGAGTTCACTGCGCCGCAGCGAGAGATCACGAAGGGCGACCCTGGAGGCCGCCCTCGCGCTGTGCACGGAGAAGGGGTACGGCCGCGTCACCATCGAGGCCATCGCGGCCAGGGCGGGTGTCAGCAAGAAGACGATCTACCGCTGGTGGCCGTCAAAGAGTGCGGTGATGCTGGAGGCGTTCACCGACGCGCTGGTCGGCACGACGCCGTTCGTGGACACCGGCGACATCGCCGCCGACCTGCGGGCCAATGTGATGGGCGCGGTGAAGCTGCTCTCCACACCGCCCTACGGCCCCGCGTACGCGGGGATCCTCTCGGAGGTCCACCATGACGACGCACTCGCGGAAACGGTCAGGACGAAGCTGATCGACCCCCGCTTCGAGGAGGCGGTCGACCGTCTGCGACGGGCCCAGGAACAAGGCCAGATCCCGCCGGACGCCGACCTCCCGCTGGCGGTGGAGATGCTGTACGGCCCGGTGTACTACCGCCATGTGCTGCGCAAGCCGGTGCAGGACGAGGAGACGATCCGGGCACTGGTCGACCACGTGCTGCGGGCGCTGGGGGCGCCACCGGAACCGTGAGAGCAGGCCAGAACGCACGATGACCAGAAGGCGCGATGGCTGTCGGACGGGTGTGCGAGCATGCGCGGATGGGATCCTTCTACGACTACTTCAGCGCGCCTGATGACCTCACGGCCCTGACGGCGTTCGAGCCGGGCGTCGAAGCGGCCGGGCTTCCGATGGTCCCGGTCAAGGGGATCGAGCCGTATGTGCAGTTGGGCCGGGCCGAGAGCCTGCTCACCGGCATGCCGTACGCGGATGTCACCGCGCTCCCGCGTTTCAACCAGCTGCTCAGCTCTCCCGAGGACGAATCCAGCTGGCTGGTCACCCTCACGGACGAGCTGCGCGACGCCCTCGCGTCCGCGAGGCCCGGACAACTGGAAACGGTGGCTGAACGCTGGTCGCACATCGAGGAGTTCGGCGACGACTGCGATCCGGGTCCACTGGCCGGCTTCCTCAAGGAGCTGGCGACCCTGGCCGCGGAGGCCGGAGCCCGGCGCGAACCGCACCGGCTCTACTGCCTGATGTCCCTCTGACATCCGGCCGAGCGCGGGCTCCCGGAGGGTGCGGGGTCCGACCGGGGCGGGTTCGGGCTCGGCGAGGTCTGCCGCTCGGTGAGGCCTGCTGCTCGGTGAGGCCTGCCGCTCAGCGGAACACCCGCTCCAGCACCTCGGCCACCCCGTCGGACTCGTTCGACGACGTCACCTCGTCCGCCGCGGCCCGGAGGTCCGGATGGGCGTCGGCCATCGCGACGCCGTACCCGGCCGCGCGGAACATCGGCAGGTCGTTGGGCATGTCCCCGAAGGCGATCGCGTGGCGCGCGTCCACGCCCAGGAAATCGGCGGCCAGCGCGAGCCCGCTCCCCTTGTCGACGCCCAATGGCTGCAACTCGACGGTGCCGGGGCCGGAGAGCGTGACGGAGGCGAGATCGCCGACCGCCGTACGGGCCGCCTCGGCCAGTGCGTCGTCGTCCAGCTCGGGGTGCCGGATGAGGACCTTGACGACGGGCGCGGACCACAACTCATGCCGATGACGCGTCCGTTGCGCGGGCAGCGTGGGGTGGGGCATCAGATATCCCGGCTCGATCAGCGTCCGGCCCTCGACGCCGTCCTGGTCCACGGCCGCGAAGACGGGCCCCACCTGGGCCTCGATCTTGCCGAGCGCGCTGTCGGCGGCCTCCCGGTCGAGGGTGACCGCGTGCACCAGGCGCCCGGTCCCGGCGTCGTACAGCTGGGTGCCCTGCCCGCAGACCGCGGGCCCCCGGTAGCCCAGCCCGGCGAGGAGTCGCCGTATGCCGGGCACGGGCCGCCCGGTGACCACGAGGTGCCGCGCCCCGGCTCGGGCGGCCAGGGCGAGCGCGGCGCGGGTGCGAGGGCTCACCGTGTCGTCGCGGCGCAGCAGGGTGCCGTCCAGATCGGTGGCGACGAGGGCGTACGCGGGCGGTATGGGCACGGATCAAGCCTGGGAGGCCGTTGGCCGGCTGACGGTGATCACTGAGTTTCCCCTGGTGGGAGTGGGGTGCGTGCGGGGCAGGGGCGGGGGCGGGGCGTCCCGCTTCCCCTTGATCGTACGGGGTGACCGACGCGTCCGCCGCGGGTGGAGCCGCCTCGGAGGGTGGGCAACGGGCGCGTGGGGCACCAGGGTTGGGGGCGGGGGCACGTGGACGCTCCGGTGTCCGAGGAGCCCGCCCGCGGCCTCACGCGTGGCAGCAACCGGCCGGGGCGATGCGGTCGCCGCGGAATTGGCGATGTCCCGTCATCCCCCCGAGCGACGTCGGAACAGTCTCCTGCCGAGGCGTTCCGCACGGCTGCTTCGCGTTGACAGGCGACGGTCGACTGCGTGTAATGAAACCGGTGTCGCGTGACGCCGGCCAAAGAGCAGTGGGCCGGCCGGCGGTCGGGCGAACACCCTTCTCCAAGGGGTCCGTCATGAGTTCCTGCTCCGCACCCTGTAACTGACGCGGCGCAGCCGCCGTACCTCCGTTCCCCGCCTTCGCGCTCCCCGGCACCGTCATGTGTGCCGCCGGAAGGCCAGGACCTGAGAGCTTCTCCCGCATCGCGCCATGTGCTGCCCCGCGCGGCGGACGGAAGCCCGTGCGGTGGCCGCGTCCCACGCGCAGCACGGTCAGCCGTTCCCGCAGTCGCTGCGGGCTCTCACCCTTCGTCCCGGAGACACAGAACCGTATGCCCACGTCTTTCGATCAAGCGGTCATCGAGGAGTTCCGCACCAATGGAGGGAAGGTCGGCGGCCCCTTCGAAGGCGCCGATCTGCTCCTGCTGACGACCACCGGCGCGAGGTCGGGGAAGGAGACCACCACCCCCCTCGGCCATGTCTGCCACGGCGATTCGCTGCTGATCGTCGGCTCCAACCTCGGGGCTCCGGCCCACCCCGCCTGGTACCACAATCTGCTCGCCCACCCCGTGGTGCGGGTGGAGCTCGGCACCCGTACCTTCCAGGCCCTCGCGGTCCCTGCGGAGGGAGCCCGGCGCGAGGAACTCTTCGCGCACGTGGTGAGGGCGGCGCCTGGGTACGGCGACTACCAGGCCCGGACGGCCCGGCTCCTGCCGGTCGTGGTGCTGGAGCGCGCCGAGCCCGACGGCTGGGAGGGCCCGCGCGAGGTCAACTCCCTTGCCGACAAGGTCATGGAGGTCCACACCTGGCTGCGGGGCCAGCTGCGCCAGGTGAAGGCGGAGGCCGACGCCCACTTCTCCGCACGGGCGGCCCACCGGGGCCCCGGCGAACCACCGCCCCCGAGCCTCGGGCTCCAGATCCGGCAGCGCTGCCTGGCCTTCTGCCGGGCCCTGGAGTTCCACCACACCAGCGAGGACGCGCACCTGTTCCCCGGAATCGCCCGCTACCACCCGCACTTGACCGACACCTTCGCCCGGCTCGCCGATGAACACCGCACGGTCGCGCGCATCCAGGGCGAGTTGGTGGCGCTGCTGGCGGACATCGGCATCAAGGATTCCGAGCGGTTCCACGCGGAGCTGGACAGGATGTCGAGGGAGCTGAACGCGCATCTGGACTACGAGGAGGAGCAGATCGTTCCCCTGTTGGCGGAGGTCCCATGGCCTCCGGGCCCTCAGGGCTCTTCAGTTCCCCCGGCTCCTGACGCTTCTTGAACCGAACCGAACCGAACCGAATCTGAATGGCTGAAAGGTTGTGCCGTGCGAGTGAGAGTCAAGGACTTCGATCACCTGGTGCTCAATGTGCGGGATGTCGAGCGCTCCCTGGAGTTCTACTGCGGCCCGCTCGGCCTGGAGCCGATCAGGGTCGACGAGTGGCGGGCCGGTGAGTTCCCGTTCCCGTCGGTGCGGGTCAGCCCGAGCATGATCATCGATTTGCTGGGCCGGCCGCGCTCCGCATCGAACGTCGATCACATCTGCCTGGTGGTCGAGCCGCTGGACTGGCAGCAGGTCATCGACTCGGGCACCTTCACCGTGCTGGAGGGTCCGGTCGGCCGCTCCGGCGCCCGGGGCGAGGCGCAGTCGGTGTACGTCCGGGACCCGGACGGCAACACCGTGGAGCTGCGCTGGTATCCCCAGGACGTGGTGGAGGACTGAACCGGCCGATCCGGGAAGGGTCCTGCCGCTCGCCTCGGAGGTGGGCGGCAGGACCCCGGCGGACACGCGCGCCGTCGCGCGGCCCTGTTCGAGCGGTCACGGTCCTCGCCGCGGCGGCCGGCGCACCCGGACGCGCCGGGGAATCCCGCGGCGTCAGCGTCGTCCGACGCTATTGCACACAGAACTCGTTGCCCTCGGGATCGGCGAGAACCGTCCACGTGCCCCCGGGCTGATCGACCTCGTGGAGCACCGTCGCGCCCAGCGCCTCCAGCCGTTTCACCTCGGCCTCGCGCCGCCCCGGGCCCGCGTGCACATCCAGGTGGAGGCGGTTCTTCGTCGTCTTGGACTCCGGTACGCGCTGGAACAGCAGCCGCCGTCCGAGGCCCATTCCGCTTTCCTCCTCGTACGGATCGTCCGGATGCCGCACCGCCACGAGGTCGCGCCAGGCCCGGCGGCCGTCGACCAGGACAGTTGCCTCTTCCGGCGCCGCCCCGAGGCCGAGCACCCGCTCGACCAGTGTGCTGTTGTCCTCGACCAGGTAGCCGAGGGCCTCGGCCCAGAAGGCGGCCTGGGCGTGCGGGTCGGACGCGTCGATGACGAGCTTCCAGTGCAGAGTCATGGAAACCGTTTATAGTGGTTACATGACCGAATCGGCAATGGGCACGCCGGGACTGATCCTCCACACACGGGAAGGCCGCCCCTATCGCTTCGATCCCGGCGCGCTGTGCCTGGAGTTGCTGCCCACCGGCGGGTATGCGCGGTACGCGGCGTACGAGGTGCTGCACACCCCCGCCGACCTGGTGCGATGGGCGGGCGAGAGCCGGCTGCCGGGCGGCCTGTCCCTCTCGGTGAGTACGGTGGAGCTGCGCCGCGCGCACGAGTTGCGCGGCGCCCTCTGGGATCTGGCCGCCGCCCGCGCGCACGGGCGCCCGCTCGCGTCGGCCGACCTCGCCACGGTGAACGCCGTGGCGGCCGAGCCCCCGCTCGCTCCTCGCATCGACGCCGACTCCGGCGGCCTCGCGTGGGCCCCGGACGCCACCGGAACGGCCCTTCTGTCGACCGTCGCCCGTGACGCGGTGGAGCTGTTCACCGGCCCTTACGCCGACCGCTTCCGCGAATGCGGCTCCGACACCTGCAAGTTGCTCTTCGTCGACACCTCACGGCCGGGCCGGCGGCGATGGTGCGCGATGGAGCGCTGCGGAAACCTCCACAAGGTCCGGGCCCACCGCGCCCGGCACGTCCCGAACGACTGAGAGCCGCGATCAGACGGCGTGGACGCGGTGCGGGGAATCGGGGACGGATGGGAGGACCCGGTTGATCCCGGCGTCCCCGTGGGCGGTGGGCGAGGTTCCGAAGACGAGGAACGACAACGTGGACAGGGCCGCGATGGCGGTGCGCAGGAGCATGCGGGAGCTCCCGGACATCAGCATGAGTCGGTTCATAAGATGTCAGGAAAATATAAGAATGTGATGTTTCCCGGGCATGCCCGGCGCGACGCGCTCAGGGCCGCCCGAATGCCGTACCGCTCACGTGGTCCGGGCGGTCCAGGTGGTCCATGTAGGCCCCGACGGCCCGGTGATCCGCCGCCGGCGCGATCAGGCCCACGTGATTGTCCGGGCGGACCAGAACGAGGGTGTCGGTACCGGGCTCGATGCCGTACGCCGTCCGGGCGTGGCCCGCTTCGTCGGTCAGCCGGACGGGGCCGCCGCCGTCCGCCCCGCCGGGGCCGCCCACGCCCACCCCGTACGCCCGCACCGCGTCGCCGTACGCCGATTCCGTCGCCCGCAGCGCCTCCGCCGTGCCCGGACCGAAGCCCAGCAGGGTGAAGTGCGGTCCGGCGAACGCCTCGAAGAGGCGGGTCGGTGCGCCTGTTGCGGCGTCGCGGCACGGGGCGTCCGGGGCGCGGTCGCCCGCTCGCAGACGGGGGGTGGTGGAACCCGTGGGGGAGAGCGAGCTCCAGCGGTAGCCGAGACTCAGCCCCATCGTCTCGCCGGTGACCGCCGCGTCCAGGCCGCCGCCCGGCCGCGCAATCGCGTCGAGCGTGACCCGCAGCCGCTCGGAGGTGATGCCGAGCGTCCAGGAGGCCACGGGCAGCCGCTCCTCCTCGTACGTGTCCAGCAGGCCGGGATCCGCCCGGCCGGTCACGACCCGGGCCAGCTTCCAGCCCAGGTTGAACGCGTCCTGGATCCCGGTGTTCATGCCCAGCCCGCCCGCGACGGAGTGCACGTGCGCGGCGTCCCCGGCCAGCAGCACGCGGCCCACCCGGTAGCGGTCGGCCAGGCGCTCGTTGACCCGGTACGTGGACAGCAGGGCGGCCCGCGACAGGCGGGTGCCCGGCAGCCCGGTGTGCTTGGCGAAGAGCCGCTGGAAGCTCTCCAGCGAGGGCGGCACGGGGGCTCCCGCCCGGTCCCGCTCCGGTCCCGCCTGGAACCACCAGCCCGACCGCGTACCCGGGATCGGGCACAGCAGCACGGCGCCGTCCTCGTCGAACCACTGGTGCCAGTAGTCGCGGTCGAGGCCGTCCACCTCCACGTCCCCGCAGACCATCGCCTGCTCCTCGGTCGTCGTCCCCTCGAACGCGACGCCGAGCAGCTTGCGTACCGGGCTGTGCCCGCCGTCGCAGCCCACCACGTACCGCGCCCCGATGCTCCGGCCGTCGGCGAGCGCGACCGTCACCGAATCGGCCCCCGCCGTCAACCCGGCTGCCTCCGAGCCGAGTTCGACATGTACGCCGTACTCCGCCAGGCGATCCCGCAGGATCTCCTCCAGCCGCCACTGGGCGATCATCCACGGCCGGTCGTACGGGGCGTCGGATGTCGGGCCGGACGCCTCGAACGGGTCGGCGTCGGCGACCGGCAGCCCGTTCCGGTACTTGCGCATGAGCGGCGGTGTCGAGCCCGCCGCCAGTACCCGGTCCACGACACCGAGGTCCTCCAGGACCTCCAGGGAACGGGGATTGGGGCCCTTGGCCCGTGAACTGCGCGGGAAATCAGCGGACTTGTCGATGATTCTTACGTCGATCGAGCGCCGGGCCAGATCGCAGGCAAGGGTCAGGCCGGTCGGACCCGAGCCGACGATCAGTACCTGGGTGATGGGCGCGGGGGCGGGTGTGGGCATGTGGGCTCCTCGGTCGTGGGTCCGTGGACATCCAGGAAAACGTAACCGAGTCAAAAAAGCAACTCGGTAACTAAAGATGTGCTTCCGTGGCCTCGCGGGCGTCGTACGCGGCGCGCGCCCTCGCGATCTCGCTCCGGTGTTCCTCGGTCCAGGTGACCAGCGCCCGGATCGTGGCGTGGAGCGTGCCGCCGAGCGGCGTCAGCTCGTACTCCACGCGCGGCGGCACCACCGCGTGGACCGTCCGCTCGACCAGTCCGTCGCGTTCCAGCTGGCGCAGGGTGACCGTCAGCATCCGCTGGCTGATGCCGTCGATCTCGCGGCGCAGCTGGGTGAAGCGGAGCCTGCGCCGGTCCAGCAGGGCGATGACGAGCAGGGACCACTTGTCGCCGACGCGGTCGAGGATCTGCCGCACCTCGCAGCCCTCGCGGGTGTCCCACTGGAACGGATCGGGATCGCCGATCAGTTCGCCCGCGCTCCCGGTGCCTTTGAGGTGACTCGGTGACTTCGAAGTGCCTTCTTCCATGGCAGCCGATGCTGGCGCACGATGCCAGTGGTTACAAGAGGGAACCGACCTTCATTCGAGTAACCACTCCATTCGCGTACCCGAAGGGGACAGCTGTGTCTGCCGCGCCCGAATCGCCTGCCCGGAGCCGACCGCCCGTGATGACCGCCCACGCCCGCGTCCTGCTCCTCGTCCTGTGCGGCACGATCTTCCTGGAGGGCATCGACGTCGCCATGCTCGCCGTGGCCGTGCCCTCGATCAGGGCCGATCTCGGTCTGTCGACCGGCACCGCGGCCTGGGTGATGAGCGCCTATGTGCTCGGATACGCCGGATTCACCCTGCTCGGCGGGCGCGCCGCCGATCTGCTGGGCAGACGGCGGATGTTCCTGCTCTGGCTCACCGTCTTCCTGCTCTTCTCCGGCCTCGGCGGCTTCGCGGAGCAGGGCTGGATGCTGCTCGTCGCCCGCTTCGTCACCGGCGTGGCCGCCGCGTTCATGACCCCGGCCGCGATGTCGCTCATCACCACCTCCTACGAGGAGGGGCCGCAGCGCAACAAGGCGCTGCTGGTCTTCGCCGGCACCGCCGCCGGCGGCTTCTCGCTCGGCCTCGTCATCGGCGGGCTGCTGACCCAGCTCGGCTGGCGCTGGGTGTTCTTCGCGCCCGTGCTGCTGGCCGGCGCCATCCTGCTCGCCGCGCTCCGGATCGTCCCGGCCGAGGCGCGTGTGGCCCGTACCGGCGGCTTCGACCTGGCGGGGGCCGCCGCGGCGGCCGGTGCGATGCTGCTGCTCGCGTACGGGATCGTGCGCCTGGAGCACGGGACGGCGGGCTGGGGATGGTCGGCGGGGGCGTTCGCCGCGGGGCTGCTCCTGATCGCGGCCTTCGTCCTGATCGAGCGGCGCTCCGCGGCCCCGCTGGTGAGGCTCGCCCTGCTGCGCCGGGCCTCGATGATCCGCGCCGACCTCGGCGCGCTGCTGTTCGTGGGCTCGTTCTTCGGCTTCCAGTTCGTGGTGACGCTCTACCTCCAGGAACTGCGCGGCTGGTCCTCGCTGCAGACCGCACTCGCCCTGGTGGCAATGGGCGCCGACGCGGTCATCGCGCCGACCCTCACCCCGCGCCTGGTGAACCGGTACGGCAATGCCCGGGTCGTCCTCGGCGGTTTCGTCCTCGCCCTCGTCTCGTACGCCCTGTTCCTGCCGGTCGGGGCGGACTGGTCGTACGCGGCGATGTTCCCGACGCTGATCCTCATCGGGACCGCCTTCGCCCTGGCCTACGGCCCGCTGACGATCGCGGCGACCGACGGCGTACCGGACCGGGACCAGGGGCTGGCGGGCGGGCTCCTGCACACCTCGACGCAGTTCGGCTCGGCGGTCGGGATCTCGGCGGTGACGGCGGTGTACGGGATCGCGTCGGCGGGCGCGGACGGTTCGCCCGGAGCCGCCTTGGCGGGCTACCGGGCGGCGCTCGTCGTCCCGGTGGTGATGGTGGCGGCGGGGGCGCTGGTCACCGCGCTGGGGTTGCGGACGGCGAGGACGAAGCAGCGTCCCCGGCCGACGGCGCCGGCCCCGCAGGCCGCGCGGCCAGAGCCAGCGCCTGCGCCCTCGTCCGCCGCACCGTCCGGAACGCGTCCCAGGTCAGCAGGGTGAGCGCCAGCCACACCAGGGCGAACCCGGCCCACCGCTCCGGCGGCATCTCCTCGTGGAAGTACAGGATGCCGAGGGCGAACTGGAAGACCGGTGCCAGATACTGCAGCAGGCCCAGCGTGGAGAGCGGTACCCGGATCGCCGCCGCCCCGAACAGGACGAGCGGTGTGGCCGTGACGATTCCCGTCGCCGCCAGCAGCGCCGCGTGGCCGAGGCCCTCTGAGCCGAACGTCGAATCGCCCTGAACGCCCAGCCACAGCAGATAGCCGAGCGCGGGCACGAACAGCACGGCGGTCTCGGCGCTGAGCGACTCCAGGCCGCCCATGTTGACCTTCTTCTTCACCAGGCCGTACGTCGCGAAGGAGAACGCCAGGGTCAGCGAGATCCACGGCGGTCGGCCGTAACCGATGGCCAGCACGAGCACCGCCGCGACGCCGGTGCCGACCGCCACCCACTGCGCGGGGCGCAGCCGTTCACCGAGGAGCAGGACGCCCATGGCGATGGTGACCAGCGGATTGATGAAGTAGCCGAGCGACGCCTCGACGACATGACCGTTGTTCACGGACCAGATGTACAGACCCCAGTTGACCGTGATCACGGCCGCGGCGACCGATATCAGGCCGAGCTTCTTCGGCTGCCGTATCAGCTCGCCGATCCAGGACCAGCGGCGCAGCACGAGCAGCGCGATGCCCACGACAGCGACGGACCAGACCATGCGGTGGGCGAGGATCTCGATCGCGCCGGCGGGCTTCAGCAGCGGCCAGAACAGGGGCACGAGACCCCACAGGCCGTAGGCGCCGATGCCGGACAGCAGTCCGGCCCGCTGTTCATTTGTCCCCTTCACGGGCCCTCCCGGCATGTCTGTGTCAACTGCTCCGCCGACTGCACGACGGTAACGCCGAAGGGGCCCCATGTCATAGCCGTATCGCCATACGGTCATGACATGGGGCCCCTGAGGTGGGGGGGAGGGGGAGGGGCGTCGGGCGAGTTACGCCGAGGCCACCGCGGCCGCCACCGTCTCGGCGAGCGGCGTCGTCGGGCGGCCGATCAGCCGGGCCAGGTCGCCGCTCGTCCCGGCGAGCAGCCCGCGCTCGATCGCCGCGTCCACGTCGACGAGGATCGCCGCGAAGCCCTCGGGTAGACCGGCGCCGACCAGGATCTCCTGGTGCACGGCGGCCGGCACGTTCTTGTGCACGATCTCCTTGCCGGTGGCCCGCGCGACCTCGGCCGCGTACTCCGCGAACGACCAGGCGACATCGCCGCTCAGCTCGTAGACCGCGCCCAGGTGGCCCTCGCCGGTCAGTACGGCGGCCGCGGCGGCGGCGTAGTCGGCGCGGGTGGCGGAGGAGACCCGGCCGTCGCCCGCGTTGGCGACGACGGCGCCGTGCGCCAGGACGGGGGCGAGATTGGCGGTGTAGTTCTCGGTGTACCAGCCGTTGCGCAGGAAGGTGTGCGGCAGTCCGGAGTCCAGGATCAGCTGCTCGGTGACCTTGTGCTCGGCGGCCAGCCGGAAGTCGGCGTCGGGGCCGCCCAGTACGCCGGTGTACGCGAGCTGGGCGACGCCCGCCGCCTTGGCCGCGTCGATGACGGCGGTGTGCTGCGGCACGCGCCTGCCGACCTCGCTGCCGGAGATGAGCAGGACGCGGTCACCGGCCCGGAAGACGCCCTTGAGGGACTCCGGACGGTCGTAGTCGGCGACGCGGAGCTCGACGCCGCGGGCGGCGAGCGGGGCGGCCTTCTCCTTGTCGCGGACGACGGCGGCGATCTCGTTCGCGGGCACGGTGGTGAGCAGCTGGTCGACGACGAGACGGCCGAGCTCTCCGGTGGCTCCGGTGACAACGATGCTCATGGGGGGTTTCTCCTCTTTCGCGGCACTGGTCCTTGTTCGGGCCGATGTCACTCACTCTACGGAGCGTACTAACCAATCGAAAGTACCCACTTTGAAGTAAGGTACTGGCATGAGCGTGAGTGACCTGAACGAGAAACCCGATGTGAACCAGCGGATGTGCCCCTCCCGCCTGGTGCTCGAACATGTCACCAGCCGCTGGGGCGTCCTCGTCCTCGCCGCCCTGCTGGAACGCTCGTACCGCTTCAGCGAGCTGCGCCGTGAGGTCGGCGGTGTCAGCGAGAAGATGCTGGCCCAGACCCTCCAGACGCTGGAGCGCGACGGCTTCGTACACCGAGACGCGAAACCGGTGATCCCGCCGCGGGTGGACTACTCGCTCACCGAGCTGGGCCGGGAGGCCGCCGAGCAGGTGTGGGCGCTGGCGCGCTGGACGGAGCGCCGTCTGGACGCCGTGCAGGCGGCGCGCGGGACGTACGACCGGCAGAAGGCGCGCGAGGCGCGGGACGTCCGGGAAACCGGGGCTCAGTCCGGCTGAGGCGAGCGCCCCTCCTCCAGCGCCCGCAGCGCCCGCGAGACGTCGAACGGCAGGATCGTCACCGCCACGTGCGGCAGCTGCGCCAGCGTCTTCGCCATCTGCTCGCCCGTGCCCCGGTGCAGCAGCTTCCCGAGCACAGTGCTGTACGTCCGCCGGGGCACCAGCACCGTCAGCGAGGTGTCACCGTCCTCCGTGGTGCGGGACGCCAGCTCCTTCATCGCATGGCGCAGCCGCCGGTCCGGGCACTGCACCAGCTCCAGCGAGACGGATGTGGCGTCCGTCGCCTCCCAGCGGGCGGCCAGCCGTCTGCCGTACGCCTCGTCGATCGCGAAGTGCACCGCCCGGATCTCGTCCGGGCGCAGCTCATGGGCGTACCGCAGGGCCTTCAATGTCGCCAGATCGAGCGTTTCGACGAGGACGAAGACCAGATGGCGGCGGTAGCGCGCCCGGTCGGCGCCCGGAGCATGGATGCTCTGCAGCGCGGTGGCCTCGTGCCGGTACTCGCGGTTGATCCGCGTCAGCGCCCAGACCCCGAGCGGGAAGACCACCACGACCAGCCAGGCGCCCTCGGTGAACTTGGTGACCGCGAAGATCAGCACGACGGCGGCCGAGATGGCCGCGGCGAGCCCGTTGACCGCGATCTTCAGCCTGCGGTACGGCTCCCGGCGCCTCAGGTGGTACGCGGTGAGGCCGGCCCCGGCCATGGTGAAGGCGGTGAACACGCCGATCGCGTACAGCGCCACCAGCCGGTCCACGCTGGCGCCGGTCACCAGCAGCAGCGCCAGCGAGACGACGGTCAGCGCGATGATGCCGTTGGAGAACGCCAGCCGGTGCCCGCGCCGGGTCAGCATCCTCGGCAGGAACCGGTCCTCGGCGACGAAGCTGGCGAGGTACGGGAAGCCGGTGAACGGGGTGTTGGCACCGGTGTAGAGGACCAGCGCGGTCGTCAGCTGCACGAAGACCAGCCCGACCGTCCCGAGCGGGCCGCCGCCGAACGCGAGATGGGCCTCCTGCGCGATGACGGTCGGAGTGCCGTCGGTGTACGGGACGGCATGGGTGAAGTGCGCCAGCGTGGAGACACCGAGGACGAGGACGCCCAGGACCAGGCTCATGGCGATGAGGGTGCGGCGGGCGTTGCGGCCCTGGGGTTCACGGAACGTGGAGATGCCGTTGGAGATCGCTTCGAGCCCGGTGAGGGACGAGCCGCCGTTGGCGAACGAGCGCAGCACGATGAAGAGCGAGGCGCCGTACAGCCAGCCGCTGCCCGGGGTGCCGAGCGGCACGACCCCGTCGGCGTGCAGATCGGCGTGCGGCAGTTCGCCCGTGAGCCCGCGCAGCGCGGCGACGAGCAGGACGAGGCCGACGGCGGCCATGAAGAGATACGCGGGCAGCGCGAAGGCCCGGCCGGCCTCGCGGACCCCGCGCAGATTCCCGTACGCGAGCAGCACGATGACGGCGACGGAGACCGGCAGCTGGAGATGGTCCAGGCCGGTGAAGCTGTTGCCGATCAGATGGGCGAGCGAGATCAGGGCGTTGGTGCCGGCCGAGACCTGGACGGCGACGGTGACGATGTAGTCGACCAGCAGCGCCACGGCGGCGATCTGCGCGACGTTGGGCCCGAAGTTCTCCCGGGCGACGACGTACGAGCCGCCCGCCCGGGTGTAGATCATCACGACGTCGCTGTAGCAGAGGGTCAGCAGCAGCAGTACGAGCAGGATCGCGCCGGTCACCGGCATGAGCAGGGTGAAGGCGGCGGCACCGACGACGGGCACGAGGACCCGGAGCATCTCCTCGGAGCCGTACGCGGACGAACTGATGCAGTCGGAGGCGAGCACCCCGAGCGCCGTCCGGTTGTCGAGCTTCTCCTCGCTGATGCGCTCGGTGGTGAGTGCTCTGCCGAGCAGACGCCGCTTGATGCGGTACGCGAGGCGGTCCGGGGTCATGGCCACATGGTGCGCGGTGGCAGCTCGCACCCCCGGCCGCAAACGCCGGACGGGCCGAAATTCAGCCCGTCCGGCGAGGCGGCGCACCCTTGCGGGTGTCCGTCAGCCGACGACCGTCCAGTTGTCGTTGCCCGCGAGCAGTGCGGCCAGGTCGCCCTTGCCGTTCTGTTCGACGGCGGTGTCGAGCTGTTCGGCCATCTGCGTGTCGTAGACCGGCCGGTCGACGCTGCGCAGTACCCCGATGGGGGTCTGGTGCAGGGTGTCGGGATCGGCGAGCCGGGACAGCGCGAAGGCCGTGGTGGGACTGGCGGCGTGGGCGTCGTGGACGAGGACCTGCGACCGGTTCTCCTCGGTGACCGTGACGACCTTGAGGTCTCCGGTGGCCGGGTCGCGGACCACGCCCTTGGTGTCGTCCCCGAAGAGGATCGGCTGCCCGTGTTCCAGCCGGATGACCGCGTTCTGCGCCTGGTCCTTGTCCTTGAGGACCTCGAAGGCGCCGTCGTTGAAGATGTTGCAGTTCTGGTAGATCTCCACCAGCGCCGTGCCCGGGTGGTCGGCCGCCGCGCGCAGCACGCTCGTGAGGTGCTTGCGGTCGGAGTCGATGGTGCGGGCGACGAAGGACGCCTCCGCGCCGATGGCCAGGGACACCGGGTTGAAGGGGGCGTCGAGCGAGCCCATCGGCGTCGACTTGGTGATCTTGCCGATTTCGGAGGTGGGGGAGTACTGGCCCTTGGTGAGCCCGTAGATCCGGTTGTTGAAGAGCAGGATCTTGAGGTTCACGTTGCGGCGCAGCGCGTGAATGAGGTGGTTGCCGCCGATGGACAGCGCGTCGCCGTCGCCCGTGACGACCCAGACGGACAGGTCGCGGCGGGAGGAGGCGAGGCCGGTGGCGATGGCCGGGGCGCGGCCGTGGATCGAGTGCATCCCGTAGGTGTTCATGTAGTACGGGAAGCGGGAGCTGCAGCCGATGCCGGAGACGAAGACGATGTTCTCCTTCGCCAGTCCGAGTTCGGGCATGAAGCCCTGTACGGCGGCGAGGACCGCGTAGTCACCGCAGCCGGGGCACCAGCGCACCTCCTGGTCGGACTTGAAGTCCTTCATGGACTGTTTGGCCTCGGCCTTGGGCACCAGTTGGAGAAGTTCGTTGGTGTCAGGCATCGATGGCCTCCTTGAGAGCCCTCGCGAGCTGTTCGGCCTTGAACGGCATTCCGTTGACCTGGTTGTAACTGCGCGCGTCGACGAGGTACTTGGCCCGGATGAGCGTGGCGAGCTGGCCCAGGTTCATCTCCGGCACGACCACCTTGTCGTAACGCTTCAGCACCTCGCCGAGATTCCTCGGGAAGGGGTTGAGGTTGCGCAGATGGGCCTGGGCGATGGGATGTCCGGCGGCGCGCAGCCGGCGGACGGCGGCGGTGATGGGGCCGTAGGTCGAGCCCCAGCCCAGTACGAGCGTTCGCGCGTCGGCCGGGTCGTCGACGTCGAGATCGGGGACCTCGATGCCGTCGATCTTGGCCTGGCGGGTGCGGACCATGAAGTCGTGGTTGGCGGGGTCGTAGGAGATGTTGCCGCTGCCGTCCTGCTTCTCGATGCCGCCGATGCGGTGTTCGAGGCCGGGGGTGCCGGGGATCGCCCACGGGCGGGCCAGGGTCTGCGGGTCGCGCTTGTACGGCCAGAACACCTCGGTGCCGTCGGCCAGTTCGTGGTTCGGGCCGGTGGCGAACCGGACGCGCAGGTCGGGCAGTTCGTCGATCTCGGGGATCTTCCACGGCTCGGAGCCGTTGGCGAGGTAGCCGTCGGAGAGCAGGAAGACCGGGGTGCGGTAGGTCAGCGCGATCCGGGCGGCGTCGAGCGCGGCGTCGAAGCAGTCCGCCGGGGTCTTCGGGGCGACGATCGGGACCGGGGCCTCGCCGTTGCGCCCGTACATCGCCTGGAGCAGGTCGGCCTGCTCGGTCTTGGTGGGCAGGCCGGTGGACGGGCCGCCGCGCTGGATGTCGATGACGATCAGCGGCAGTTCGAGGGAGACGGCGAGCCCGATGGTCTCCGACTTCAGGGCCACACCCGGCCCGGAGGTCGTCGTCACCGCGAGGGACCCGCCGAACGCGGCGCCCAGCGCCGCACCGATGCCGGCGATCTCGTCCTCGGCCTGGAAGGTGCGTACACCGAAGTTCTTGTGCTTGCTGAGCTCGTGCAGGATGTCGGAGGCCGGGGTGATCGGGTACGAGCCCAGGTAGAGCGGCAGATCCGCCTGCCGGCCTGCGGCGATCAGGCCGTAGGACAGTGCCAGGTTCCCGGAGATGTTGCGGTACGTGCCGGTCGGGAAGGCATGCGAGGCCGGCGCCACCTCGTAGCTGACCGCGAAGTCCTCCGTCGTCTCCCCGAAGTTCCACCCGGCCCGGAACGCGGTCACGTTCGCCTCGGCGATCTGCGGCTTCTTCGCGAACTTGGCGCGAAGGAACGTCTCGGTTCCCTCGGTCGGCCGGTGGTACATCCAGGAGAGCAACCCGAGCGCGAACATGTTCTTCGAGCGCTCGGCCTCCTTGCGGGAGAGCCCGAACTCCTTCAACGCCTCGATCGTCAGCGTGGTCAGCGGCACCGGATGGACGTTGTACGCCTCCAGCGAGCCGTCCTCCAGGGGGCTGGTCTCATAGCCGACCTTGGCCATCGGACGCTTGGTGAACTCATCGGTGTTGACGATGATTTCGGCGCCGCGCGGCACATCGCCGAGGTTCGCCCTGAGGGCGGCCGGGTTCATCGCGACCAGGACGTTCGGGGCGTCGCCCGGCGTCAGGATGTCGTGATCGGCGAAATGCAGCTGGAACGAGGAAACCCCCGGCAGGGTGCCTGCGGGGGCGCGGATCTCGGCGGGAAAGTTCGGCAGCGTGGAAAGATCGTTCCCGAAGGAAGCGGTCTCCGAGGTGAAACGGTCACCCGTGAGCTGCATACCGTCTCCGGAGTCACCCGCGAAACGGATGATCACCCGGTCCAGACGACGGATCTCCTTCTCGCCGGCGCCCGCGTGACCGGAGCGGGGGGCACGCTGTCCCCCGACGAGCGCCTCGCTGGCCTCATCGGCCTGTTCGGCTGGGCTACTGACCTGGCTGGTCACTGAACTGGACCTCCCTCGGGGCGGCGGCTCGGGACCCGCCGGCCCGCCGACGGTCCCAAGGCCCACCCTACGTCGGTAAGGGTCGCCTTCCCTGGACCGATCATATGGTGGACGTCGTTTTGAGACGCGATTTGATAGTGATTTGTCATGTTTTGCAAGCCCCCCGGCCGTTCGACGAAGACGCTGTGCACTCATTCTTTGGTTCTAGGACCCCCGGCCGCTCTCCGGTTCCGGGGCCCCGATCACCGCGGCGGTCGGCGCCGGCCCCCGCGGTGACCTCGGTGATTCATGCGACCCCCGTCAGATATCTGACAGGGTGTCAGCTCTTCAGGAGTTCAGGTAGGTCAACACCGCCAGCACCCGGCGGTGATCCCCGTCACTGGGCGACAGGCCCAGCTTCAGGAAGATATTGCTGACGTGCTTCTCCACAGCGCCGTCGCTCACCACCAACTGCCTTGCCACCGCGGAGTTCGTCCGCCCCTCCGCCATCAGGCCGAGCACCTCGCGCTCGCGCGGTGTCAGCCCGGCCAGGACGTCCTGCTTACGGCTCCGGCCCAGCAGTTGCGCCACCACCTCGGGGTCCAGCGCCGTGCCGCCCTGCGCCACCCGGACCACGGCGTCCACGAACTCCCGGACCTCGGCGACCCGGTCCTTCAGCAGATACCCCACACCCCGGCTGGATCCGGCCAGCAGCTCGGTCGCGTACTGCTCCTCGACGTACTGCGAAAGGACCAGCACCCCGATCCCCGGATAGTCCTTGCGCAGCCGCACGGCCGCCCGCACGCCCTCGTCGGTGTGGGTCGGCGGCATCCGCACGTCGGCGACCACCACATCGGGCAGCGCGTCCTGTCCGGCGAGATCGTGCACCGTCTTGATCAGCGCCTCGGCGTCCCCCACCCCGGCGACGACGTCATGCCCGAGATCGGTCAGCAGCCGGGTGAGTCCTTCCCGGAGCAGTACCGAATCCTCGGCGATGACTACCCGCACCCTGTCCTCCACCATGACGCTGTTTCCCCCACTGTTCGCTGGTTCTGCCCGTATGGCTTCCAGCATCCCAGTATCGGCGGTGTCGCGTCCCCGGCCGCCGTACCGGCTCGGGATCGAGCCGGTACGGCGGCCGGGGACGAGGAGTGATGAGAGGTGCCGTGACCTGGGGTTTCCCGTCACGGCGCGATGGGTGTGCGGTCAGCCGCGCCACGGCAACTCGGCCGTGATCCGCGTCGGGCCGCCCGACGGCGAATCCACGACGAGGACGCCGTCCACCGCTTCCAGCCGTTCGGTCAGCCCGGCCAGTCCGCTCCCCGACGACACATCGGCGCCGCCGCGCCCGTTGTCGGTGACCTGGACCAGCAGCCGGTCCGCGGCCCGCCACACATCGACCGACGCCTGGGTCGCGTGGGCGTGCTTGCTCACGTTCTGCAGCAGCTCCGAGACCGTGAAGTACGCGATGCCCTCGATGGCCTGGGCGGGCCGGGACGCCAGGTCCACCTCGACCGTCACGGGGACGGTGCAGCGGGAGGCGATGGCGGAGAGCGCGGCGTCGAGTCCGCGGTCGGTGAGGACGGCGGGGTGGATGCCGCGGGCGAGGTCGCGGAGTTCCTGGAGGGCGACCTTGACCTCGCCGTGGGCCTCGTCGACCATGCGGGCGGCGGCCTCGGGGTCGTCGGTCAGCTTCTCCTTCGCCAGGCCCAGATCCATGGCGAGGGCGACGAGGCGGGCCTGTGCGCCGTCGTGCAGGTCGCGCTCGATGCGGCGCAGGTCGGCGGCGGCCGTGTCGACGACCACCCCGCGGTCCGACTCCAGCTCCGAGACGCGCGTCGCCAGCCGGGACGGGCCGAGCAGCCCGGCCACCATCAGCCGGTCCACGCCCGCCAGGCCATGGATGATCCACGGAGTGACGAGGACGAGGACCAGGCCGCAGACACTGGTCGCGACCAGATCGAAGGAGGAGTCCAGGTAGACCTGATGGGTGCTGTCGCCGTACAGCGGGATCTCGTCGATCCCCACGTACGAGGGGAAGGCCCAGTTCCACAGCGGGTAGGTGAGAGTGACCCACCCGCACGTCCAGAGCGTCAGCGAGACGGTGAAGGCGAAGACCGCCCATGGGAAGTGCAGCAGCGTGTAGAGCAGATGCCGCCAGGAGGCCCCGCTCTTGAGGACCGCGCCCACCCAGGACATCAGACCGCCGGTCTTGCCGCGCGCCGGCGCCGGGGCCGCCACGTCCAGCTTCAGCAGCCCGCGCGCCCGTGCCCGCTCCAGCGCGCCGAACCCCCGGCACATGGCCAGCGTGCCGGCCAGGATCGGGATGCCGAGAAAGGTGATCAGCATGCCGGCGCCCAGGGTCGTCAGAGTGATCGAGAGGCAGAACAGCACCGAGCTGATCGGCAGGCTCAGCAGGAGATAGCCGAACTCGCGCCAGGTCCTGCCCTCGAAAGGAGCACGCAGCGCGGCCGGGAGGAATCGCTTCTCCGGGGGATGACCCCCGAAACCGGCTCCGGACCGCTGGTGGTCCCGAGTGTCCGGTCCATATGCCGTGGCCATGGGTGCTGTCCGTTTCTTCTCGGCGGTCCGCGATGCGGTCGGGGTTTCGGGCTTCGGGTTCCCCGGGGTCCCGGGATCCGGCACTCCGGGGTCCGGAGTTCCGGGGCGGCGGCCGACGCCCCGGTGATTCCGGGCTCCGGCCGCTCCCACAAGGGTGCTGGGCCGCGGGCCGGCGCACCATGAGGGCGGTATCCCTCTTCGATCGGGGGTTTTCCCCACCTGCCGAGGTCGGCCGGGGAGTACCCGCCCCGGAGAGCTTGCCGGATCGGGCGGGATCGTGCCGGGCCGGCCCGGGTCCGGCCGGATCGTGCCGGGCCGGGGCGGTCGGGAACGTGCCGGTTGGTCCGGGGCGGGATTCGGCCGCGCCGCACGGGATCGGCCGGGCCGAATGGGATCGGCCGGGCCGAATGGGATCGTCCGGTCCGCACGGGATCGGCTCGGCCCGAGGCGGGGTCGAGCCGAGTCGGGGTCGGCCCGGGTCGGGCCGGAGCAGGGGCCGGGCCGGTCCTTACGAGCCCTTGGCCGCCCGGACGCGGTTCGGCTCCTTCTCCGCCTCCCGGTCCCGCCAGGGCAGTTCCGCGGTGACCGTAGTGGGCCCGCCGACCGGCGAGTCGAGGACGAACAGCCCGTCGACGGCACCCAGCCGTTCGGCCAGCCCGGCCATGCCCGTACCGCCGTCCATCCGGGCCCCGCCCCGCCCGTCGTCGGTGACCTGGACCAGCAGTCGGTCGGCCGACCGCCACACCTCGACGGACGCCGAACGGGCGGCGCTGTGCTTGCTCACGTTCTGCAGCAGCTCCGAGACCGTGAAGTACGCGATGCCCTCGATGGCCTGGGCGGGCCGGGACGCCAGATCCACCCCCACCGTCACGGGGACGGTGCAGCGGGAGGCGATGGCGGAGAGCGCGGCGTCGAGTCCGCGGTCGGTGAGGACGGCGGGGTGGATGCCGCGGGCGAGGTCGCGGAGTTCCTGGAGGGCGACCTTGACCTCGCCGTGGGCCTCGTCGACCATGCGGGCGGCGGCCTCGGGGTCGTCGGTCAGCTTCTCCTTCGCCAGGCCCAGGCCCATGGCGAGGGCGACGAGGCGGGCCTGTGCGCCGTCGTGCAGGTCGCGCTCGATGCGACGCAGGTCGGCGGCGGCCGTGTCGACGACCACCCCGCGGTCCGACTCCAGCTCGGCGATCCTGCGCTCCAGCTCGTCGGAGGGCGACAGCAGCCCGCGCGCCATCGCCCGGTCGGCATTGGCGAGGAACCGCGCGATAAAGGGGAGCACCGGCCACAGCAGGAACAGGCTCACAAGGATCACGACGAACGTGAGTATGCCCCAGGGCAGCCGGATGAAGGAGTACAGCACCGCCCGCCAGCCCACCGGGTCCATCAGGCTCGACCACAGCCAGGCGAAGAAGCCCTGCTCGCGGCGGGACAGGACCGTCGGGCTGGGCTCGTCGATCCACACCCCGAGCATCGCCCGCGCCCGGCCCCGCTCGGCCCGGCCGATCAGCCGCGCTCCCTGCAGTCCGGCGGCGAGCAGGGGGAGACCGATCACCGTGACCGCGAGCCCCACGCCGATGGCGATCATGAACACTGTGTAAACAAACCCGGCCACGGCCATGGGGAGGTTGGCCAGGAGATGGCCGATCTCCTTCCATGTCCACCGATCGAGGGCGAAGCGGGCGGGCGGTGGCCGGTCGTTGTCGGGCACCGAGGGGCTCATGGTCATGGGTCCCAGCCTGCCCGGCGGCGCCCGCGCGTGCCATGGGGCTCGTGGGTGGCGTGAAGTAGGGATAACCCCACCTGTTGTCCGATGCGGCTGCTTACCCTCTCTTTAACAGGGCCTAGACTCCCGTGCGTACAGATCGTCGAACGGGTTTGAGGGAGCGAGGGGCGGACGTGGCGGACCTGCCGGAATCGACCGTTCTCGCGTCGGACTACTTCCACGGCTATTCAGTGGTCGGACTGCTCGCCGTGATCGGCGTGCTGTTCGTCGCGGTGGCCTTCGGGGCCGGCCGACTGCTGCGCCCCGTGGTTCCCACGCCGGAGAAACTCCTGACGTACGAGTGCGGCGTGGACCCGGTGGGTGAAGGATGGGCACATACCCAGGTCCGTTATTACGTCTATGCCTTCCTGTACGTGATCTTCGCCGTCGACTCGATCTTCCTGTTTCCGTGGGCGACCGTATTCGCCGCACCCGGATACGGGGCGACGACTCTGGTGGAAATGTTCATCTTCCTCGGTTTCCTGGCCGTAGGACTGCTCTACGCATGGAAGAAGGGCGTCCTCGAATGGACGTGACGAGCCCGCCGCCCCCCGAGCACCGCCCCGCAACGCGATCGGGGACGGAGTCGGCGCCCGGGGCGGGGCCCGAACCGCAGCCCGCGACGGCGCCCGAACCGCAGCCCGTTCCGACGTTCCTGCCGGAGCCCAAGCGGCTCGGCGTCCTGTCGCGCCTGGCCCCCGAGCCGATGAAGGTGGTCCTGAACTGGGGCCGCCGCTACAGCCTGTGGGTCTTCAACTTCGGGCTCGCCTGCTGCGCCATCGAATTCATCGCCGCCTCCATGGCCCGGCACGACTTCATCCGGCTCGGTGTGATCCCCTTCGCGCCCGGTCCGCGCCAGGCCGACCTCATGATCGTTTCCGGCACGGTGACGGACAAGATGGCCCCGGCCGTGAAGCGGTTGTACGAGCAGATGCCCGAGCCCAAGTACGTCATCTCCTTCGGCGCCTGCTCCAACTGCGGCGGCCCGTACTGGGACTCGTACTCCGTGACGAAGGGCGTCGACCAGATCATTCCGGTCGATGTCTACGTACCCGGCTGCCCGCCCCGGCCCGAGGCGCTCCTCCAGGGCATCCTCAAGCTCCAGGAGAAGATCGCCCGCGAGTCGCTGGGCGAGCGGTACACGACCGGCGGCGGCCGTCCCTCCACCGCCGCGCTGCGCAGCGGACTGGTGGCCGCCCCGCCGACACCGGGGGAGGACCGCACATGACCGACGTCCCTGCCGTCGACGCCTACGACCGTCTCCCGGATGCCGCCGCCGAGCTCTTCGGTGAAGAGGCGACGGCCGAGTACGCGTACGACCTGCTGACCGTCGACGTACCGGCCGCCTCCTGGATCGCCGCCCTCGAAACGGCCCGCGACGCGCTGGGCTGCACCTACTTCGACTGGCTGAGCGCGGTCGACGAGCCGGGCACGGGCTTCCGCGTCTGCGCCCACGTCGCCGCCCTGGCCGAGGGCAGGGTCCGCCGGCTCCTGATCCGTACGACCGTCGCTCACGACGCGGCGGTCCTTCCCACCGCCATCGACGTCTACGCCGGTGCCGCCTGGCACGAGCGCGAGACACACGAGATGTTCGGCATCGGCTTCGAGGGCCACCCGCATCTGGTGCCGCTGCTGCTGCCCGAGGGCTTCGAGGGCCACCCGCTGCGCAAGGACTTCGTGCTGGCGGCACGCGTCGCGAAGGCCTGGCCGGGCGCGAAGGAGCCGGGTGAGTCCGAGCACGGCGGCCCGAAGCGGCGCACGATGCTGCCGCCCGGCGTCCCCGACCCGAACGAATGGGGCCCCCTGAAGGGCCAGCTCCCGCCCGCCCCGTCCCGCCCGGCCCGTGCCCCGCGCGCGGCGGGTGACCGCCCGGTGCGCCGCACCCGCAGCGTGAGTGAGGGTTCGGCGAGCCGGCAGCCGGAGCCGACAGCGCCGACGGGCGGGGCCACGCCTCCCGCGACTCCGCGCCGAACCCGGAGCGCGTCGCAGGGCTCGGCGAGCCAGCAGCGCGACCCGGCGAAGCCGGCCACGACAGCACCGGCCACGACCGGACCGATCACGACAGCACCGGCCGCATCCGGGACGACACCGACGGGATCGACCTCGGGCAGGACAGCCCAGGCCCAGGACCAGGCGGCCCAGGACCAGGCGGCCCAGGACCAGGCAGGTCCGGGCGCGGCAGGTCCGGACGGGCCGGCCCCGGAGCCGTCGCAGATGAAACCGGCGCCGAGGCCAGGAAGCAGCGACGCCCCCTGGCACCACGCCCGCCCGGCCTACGACGCCACCCCTGAGCCCGAACCGTCCCCCACGGACGGATCTGAGCCCGAACCGTCCCCTGCGGGCGCCCGCGACGAACCGTCCTCCACGGACGGCGCCCGCGACGAACCGTCCTCCACGGACGGATCCGAGCCCGAACCGTCCCCCACGGGCGCCCGCGGCGAGGCGGCCCCCGACCAGCCCACCACCCCGGCCACGGATCCCACGTCCGAGCCGGATCCCGACCGTCCTGCCGGAGGCGATGACGCGTGAACGACGTACTCGACGTCGCCCTCCGGCTCGTCATCGTCTTCGCCGTGTTCATGGTCCTCCCGCTCGTCGTGGGGCAGACCGAGCACAAGGTGATGGCCCATATGCAGGGCCGCCTGGGACCCATGTACGCGGGCGGCTTCCACGGCTGGGCCCAGCTCGTCGCGGACGGCGTGAAGTTCGCGCAGAAGGAAGACATCGTCCCGGCCGAGGCCGACCGCCGCGTCTTCCAGCTCGCACCGGCCGTCGCGCTGCTCCCGTACCTCCTCGTGCTCGTCGCCATCCCGATCGGCCCTGGCGAGAGTGCGGTCGGCCAGGTTGTCGACGCGGGCATCTTCTTCGTGCTCGCCGTGATGGGCGTCGGCGTGCTGGGCTCGCTGATGGCGGGCTGGGCCTCGGCCAACAAGTTCTCCCTCCTCGGGGGCCTCCGTACCGCCGCCCAGCTGCTCGCCTACGAACTGCCGATGCTGCTCGCCGCCGCGTCCGTGGCCATGGCGGCCGGCACCGTATCCCTCCCGGGCATCCTCAACGCCTTCGAGTGGTGGTGGCTGCCCTGGCAGATCGTCGGTGCACTGGTCTTCTTCGTGGCCGGGCTCGCCGAGCTGCAGCGCCCGCCGTTCGACATGCCGGTCGCCGACTCGGAGATCATCTTCGGCGCGTACACCGAGTACACCGGCCTGCGCTTCGCGCTGTTCCTGCTGGCCGAGTACGCGGGCATCGTCGTCCTGAGCGGACTGACCGCCGTCCTCTTCCTCGGCGGCTGGCACGGCCCGTTCGGCGCCGACGGCCTCGGCTGGGTCTGGACGCTCCTCAAGACCGCCGCCCTCGCCTTCGTCGTCATCTGGCTGCGCGTGAGCTACCCCCGGCTCCGCGAGGACCAGCTGCAGAAGCTCGCCTGGACCACGCTCATCCCGCTCGCTCTCGCGCAGATCGCGCTCACCGGCATCGTGAAGGTGGCGATCAACTGATGGCTGAGCCGCTCCCGACCTCCCGGCCCCGCATCCCCGGCTCCGGCCTGGCCAAGGGTCTGGCCGTCACCCTGCGGACGATGACGAGGAAATCGGTCACCGCGCAGTACCCGGACGTCCAGCCCGAGCTCCCGCCCCGCTCCCGCGGAGTCATCGCCCTGTTCGAGGAGAACTGCACGGTCTGCATGCTCTGCGCCCGTGAATGCCCGGACTGGTGCATCTACATCGACTCCCACAAGGAGACGGTGCCCGCCGCCACTCCGGGCGGCCGCGAGCGCAGCCGCAATGTCCTCGACCGTTTCGCGATCGACTTCTCGCTCTGCATGTACTGCGGTATCTGTATCGAGGTGTGTCCCTTCGACGCACTGTTCTGGTCGCCGGAGTTCGAGTACGCGGAGACGGACATCCTCGAACTCACCCATGAGCGCGACAAACTCCGCGAGTGGATGTGGACGGTGCCGGAACCGCCCGCGCTCGACCCGGGCGCCGAGGAACCGAAGGAGATCGCCGCCGCCCGCAAGACGGCGGAGAAGCTCGAAGCCCAGCGGCTCAAGGAAGCCGAACAGGCACAGCAGGCGCAGGAACCCCAGCAGTCCCAGCAGTCCGAGCAGGTCCCGATGGAAGAAGAGGGGGAGGAGTGACACTCGCAGCCGCCGCGGCCCACTCCGCCCACTCCGGCTTCCTCTCACCGACCGGCATCGAGATCGCTTTCGTCCTCGTCGGCATCGCCACCCTCGGCGCGGCCCTCGTCACCGTCACGACCAGACAGCTGGTGCACGCCGCCCTCTGGCTGGTCGTGGCGCTCGGTGGTCTCGCCGTCGAGTACCTCCTGCTCACCGCGGAGTTCATCGCCTGGGTGCAGGTACTGATCTATGTCGGTTCCGTGGTCGTCCTCCTGATCTTCGGACTGATGCTCACCAAGGCACCCATCGGCCGCTCCCCGGATGCCGACTCGGGCAACCGCTGGGCGGCCCTCGGCGTGGCGGTGGCCGCCGCCGGCACGCTCGTCTGGGTCGTCGTCGACGCCTTCCGCACCACCTGGATCGACCTGGACGGACCGGCCCAGGGCTCGACCGAGGCGACCGGATCCTTCCTCTTCCGGCACTGGGTGCTGCCGTTCGAAGCACTCTCCGTGCTGCTGCTCGCCGCCCTCGTCGGCGCGATCGTCCTGTCCCGCAAGCGCGGTAAGGAGCAGAGCTGATGCACCTCGCCTATCCCGCCGTGCTCGCCGCCCTCCTCTTCTGCACCGGGCTGTACGGAGTGCTCGCCCGCCGCAACGCGATCCTGGTCCTGATGTCCGTCGAGCTGATGCTCAACGCCGTCAACCTCAACCTGGTCGCCTTCGACGTCTGGCTCCGTGACACCCTCCACTCCGGCCAGGCCCTCACGCTGTTCACCATCGCCATCGCCGCTGCGGAGACCGGCATCGGCCTGGCGATCGTCCTCGCCGTCTACCGCAACCGCGGCAGCTCCGACGTCGACCGCCTCCGCGACACCGCCGAGACCGACGCCGCCGAATCCCTCCCCGGCGACGAGACCATCGGCACCGAAGACCAGGCCACTGCTGCGGCAGGGAAGGCAAAGAAGGCAGAGGCCACCGCGTGACCACCACGACCCTCGCCGTCCTCGTCCCCCTCCTTCCGTTCCTGGGCGCCGCGGCCGGTCTCCTTCTCGGACGTCGCGCGCCCGGCTACGTACGCCCGCTGGCCGTACTGCCCACGCTCACCGCCTTCGTGCTGACCGCCGTCGTCGCCTCCCGCCAGGGCGGCGGACCGGCCATCGACGCGGCGACCCGGCTCACCCCCACCGGCTCGGTCCCCATCGACCTCGCCCTGCACCTCGACGGCTTCGCCGTCCTCGTCGCCCTCCTGGTGGGGCTCGTCGCGACCTGCGTGCAGATCTACTCGACCGCCTATCTGCGCGACGATCCCCGCTACCCCTCGTACGCGGCCCTCGTCTCCCTCTTCACCTCCGCGATGCTGCTCGTCGTCTACTCCGGCGACCTGATGGTGCTGCTGGTCGGCTGGGAGATCATGGGCATCTGCTCGTACTTCCTCGTCGGCCACTACTGGGAGACGGCCGAAGCCCGCGCCGCCTCCCTCAAGGCCTTCCTGGTCACCAAGCTCGGCGACGTCCCCTTCCTGATCGGTCTGTTCGCGCTCGCCGCCGACACCGGCTCCTTCCGCATCACTCGCATCCTGGGCGCCGTCGCGAACGGCGGCCTGGACCACCCCACGCTCATCGCCCTGCTGCTCCTTGCGGGCGTCGCCGGCAAGTCCGCCCAGTTCCCCCTGCACACCTGGCTGCCCGACGCGATGGCCGGCCCCACCCCCGTCTCCGCGCTGATCCACGCCGCGACGATGGTCGCCGCCGGTATCTACTTCGTGGCCAGGCTCCTGCCCGTCTTCGCCCAGTCCGGCGCGGCCCTCGTCGTCCTCGCCGTGATGGCGGCGATCACGATGATCGGCTCGGGACTCGCCGCCCTCGCCCAGGACGACATCAAGCGCGTCCTCGCGTACTCGACGATCGGGCAGCTCGGCTACATGTCCGGCGCGCTGGCCGTCGGCGACCGCGGCGCCGCCGTCTTCCACCTCCTCTCCCACGGTGCGTTCAAGGCCGTCCTCTTCCTCGCGGCGGGCGTCGTCATCCACGCCGCCGGGACCAACTCGCTGGCCGCCATGTCCCGCATGGGCGGCCTGGCGAAGCGCATCCCGGACGCCTGCTGGACGATGACCGTCGCCCTTCTCGCGCTCGCCGCCATCCCGCCGTTCGCCGGCTTCTTCTCCAAGGAAGCCGTCCTCGTCGCCGCCGAGCACACCGCACTCGGGGAGCGGCACGTCGCCCCGGCCGCCGCCGGCTGGACCGTCCTCGTCGCCGGACTGCTCGCCGCCGTCCTCACCGCCGCCTACGCCACCCGCCTCTGGCTCCTCGCCTTCCGGGGCCGCGGCGCCGAAGCCCCCGACCACGGCAGGCAGCCCGTCGCGATGACCGCCGTCCTCTGGGTCCTCGCCGTCCCCACCATCGCCTTCGGGCTGACCGTCGGAGCGATCACCGACTGGTTCGACGGGCACAGCCTCAGCCCGTCCCTGACCACCGCCGTCCTCTCCACGGGCGTCGGGCTCGTCGGCGGCCTCGTCACGTACGGCGCCTGGCGCCACACCTCGGCGCTCGCCGCCCGCACGCCGGCGGGCATGGTCGTCGCTCACCCCGACGCCGAACCCGCCCTCGTCGAAGCCCAGGCGATGACGGCTCACACAGCCGCCTACGGCGCGGACGGGGAGGTCCCCGACCCGGCCGACCCCGGCCGACTGCTGCTCGGCCCGCTGCACCGCCACGCCGCCGCCGGCTTCCACCTCGACGCCCTGTACACGACGCTGTTCGTCCGCCCCGTCCGGGCCGCGGCGAGTCTCGTCGGCTTCCTGGACCGCGAGGTCATCGACACCTACGTACGCGGCTCCGGCACCGGCGCACGCTGGCTCGGCACCGCCGTCCGCCGCGCCCAGACCGGCAATGTGCAGACCTACCTCAGCGCACTCCTCGCCGGTTCCCTGGTCCTGGCGGTCGCCGCCGTCGCCTTCGCCACCATCAACGCCGGGTCGTGAGCCGTGATCGATATCAGCGCATCCGTGATGCAGTTCCTTCTCGCGTTCATCGTGGTCGTCCCCCTCATCGGTGCCGTGGCGGCGCTCCTGCCGGCCCCGCCCGGACTGAAGGGATCCAGCCCCGACCAGGCCGTGCTCCGGCACGGCGTGACCGTCACCGGCGCGATCCTCCTCGCCGCGATCGTGCTGGCCGCCGGCTTCGACCACGACCATCCGTCGAAGATGCAGGCCACCACCGACATCAGCTGGATCCCGGCGCTCGACGTCCGCATCCATCTCGGCATCGACGGCATCTCGCTCCCCCTTCTCGTACTGACCGCGCTGCTGACCTTCCTCTGCGCGCTCTACAGCTACTTCAAGATGCCCGCGGGCCCCTCCCCGAAGGCCTTCGTCGCACTCGTCCTCGTCCTGGAGTCCGGCACCCTCGCGACCTTCGCCGTCCTCGATCTGCTGCTGTTCTTCCTGGCGTTCGAGATGGTGCTCATCCCGATGTACTTCCTGATCGCCCGCTGGGGCGGTGCCGCGAGGCAGGCCGCCGCCTGGAAGTTCATCCTCTACACACTGCTCGGCTCGGTGATCATGCTGCTGGGCCTGCTCCTCATCGGACTGAAGAGCGGCACCTTCGACATGGTGGCACTCGCCACTGACAACGGCCGGGGGCTCACCTCGTCCGTGCAGGTCATCGCCGTTCTGGCGATCGGCGTCGGGCTCGCCGTGAAGACCCCGATGTGGCCGCTGCACAGCTGGCTCCCGGACGCCCACACCGCCGCTCCGACCGTCGGCTCGGTCCTGCTGGCGGGCGTCCTGCTGAAGATGGGTACGTACGGATTCGTCCGCATCCTGCTTCCCATCGCCCCGGACGGGATGCACACCTTCGCGCCCTATCTCGCCGCCTTCGCGGTCGTCGGCATCGTCTACGGATCGCTCGCCTGCCTCGCACTGGTCCGGCCGGGCTCCAAGGGCGATCTCAAGCGCCTGATCGCTTACTCCTCCGTCGGACACATGGGCTTCGTACTCCTCGGCATCGCGAGCATGACCCCCACCGGAGTCAACGGCGCGCTCTTCGCCAACATCGCCCACGGCCTCATCACCGGCCTGCTGTTCTTCCTGGTGGGCGCGGTCAAGGACCGGTACGGAACCGCCGACCTCGACACCCTCTCCGGTGCCACCGGGGCCGCGCTCTACGGCCGCGCGCCCCGCCTCGGCGGCCTCCTCGCCTTCGCCGCCGTCGCCTCCCTGGGCCTGCCCGGACTCGCCGGATTCTGGGGCGAGATGCTCGCCCTGTTCGGCTCGTTCGACCCGGCCGAGGGGCTCAGCCGCCCCGCCTTCCTCACCTTCATGTCGATCGCCGCGTTCGGCACCCTGCTCACCGCCGCGTACATGCTCTTGGTCGTGCGCCGGGTCTGCATGGGCGAGAAGCGCGAGGAAACGCACCGGATCGCCGACATCCAGAGCTACGAATTCGCCGCCTGGACCCCGCTCGTCGCCCTCACCGTCCTCGCCGGCCTGTGGCCCGCGGTCCTCCTCGGCCTCACCGACCCCGCCGTGCAGAAGCTCCTCGCAGGAGGCAAGTCGTGACCACAGCCGTCGTCCCCCCGGGCGTCGTCACCGCAGCGGCCGAGAACACCACCAGCCTCGTCCAGTCCGTCGACTGGCTCGCCATCGCGCCCCCGGTCGTCGTCGCGGCCGTCGCCCTGATCGTCCTGGTCGCCGACCTCTTCCTCCCCGAGGAGCGCAAGCCGCTCCTCGGCTGGGTCACCATGGCCGGACTCGTCGCCGCACTCGCCTTCCTCGTCCCGCTGCGCGACGGAGACCGCTCCACCTTCTGCCTGACCGCCGCGACCACCGGCACCGGTGGCACCGGGGCCTGCAGCTACACCGCCGACCACTTCGCCCTCGTCATCCAGGCCCTGGTGCTCGGCGGCGCCCTGCTGACCGCCCTGCTCTCCCTCGGCGACACACGCAGGCTGCCCGCGGGCGAGTTCTGGTTCCTCCTGCTGTCCTCGGCGTCGGGCGCGGCGCTCCTGCCCGCCGCCCGCGACCTCGCCACCCTCGTCGTGGCCCTCGAAGTCGCCTCGCTGCCCGCCTTCGCGCTGGTCGGCATCAAGCGCGGCGACCGGCGGTCCTCCGAAGCCGCACTGAAGTTCTTCCTCTCCTCCGTCGTCGCGACCGCCGTCATGCTGCTCGGCGTCAGCTTCGTGTACGCGACCACCGGCACCCTGCACCTCACGGAGATCGCCACCCGGCTCGACGACGTGCCGGGGCAGCTCGACACGCTCGCCCAGGCGGGCGTCGTGCTCACCCTGGTCGGCTTCGCCTTCAAGACGGCCGCCGCCCCCTTCCACTTCTGGGTGCCCGATACCTACGTCGGCGCCCCCCTGCCGGTCGCCGCCTACCTCTCGGTCGTCGGGAAGGCGGTCGGCTTCTCCGGCCTCATCCTCGTCACCGTGATCGCGTTCCCGGCGTACGCCGACGTCTGGGGACCGGCCCTCGCCGTCCTCGCCGCGCTCACCATGACGATCGGCAACGCGGCCGCCCTGCGTCAGAACGCCACTCGCGTCCGCAGCGCCGTACGCCTGCTCGCCTGGTCGTCCGTCGCCCAGGCCGGCTACCTCCTGGTGCCGATCGCCGCGGCCGCGTACTCCAGTGACGAACACATCGGCTCCACCGTCGCGTACGCCCTCATGTACGCCGTCGTGAACCTCGGCGCCTTCGCGGTCGCCGCCCTCGTCGCCCGTACGAGCCCGGGGAACCGGCTCTCCGACTACCGCGGCCTGTACGCCACCCGCCCCCTCGCCGCCCTCGCGATGGCCTTCTTCCTGCTCTGCCTGGCCGGCCTGCCGCCCGGCATCGTCGGCCTCTTCGCCAAGGTCACGGTCTTCTCCGCGGCCGTCGACGCGGGACTCGGCTGGCTCGCCGTCGTCATGGCCGTCAACGTCGTGATCGCGCTCTACTACTACCTGCAGTGGACCGCCGCGCTCTTCCGTTCCCCGGACGAGGCCCCGGAGGAGGGGGCCGTATCCGTGGCGGAAGGCGGACCGGCGGGCGCCACCGTCCGTGCCGGACACCACGTCCCGGCCCACCTCACCGCCGCGATCGCCCTCACCGCCGTCGTCGGTGTGCTGCTCTCCGGCGCCCCGCAGACGGTCCTCAGGTTCGCCGCCGTCAATCTCTTCTGACTTCCTCAAGATCGGTTTGCCCGGGGCTGCCCCTACAGGGCAAGGTCATGCCCGCACATCCCCACCCGCACCCATTTCCAGAGGAGCAAGAGCAGTGCTGAACGGGTTCAAGGACTTCATCCTGCGCGGAAACGTCATCTCCATGGCCATCGGGCTGGCCGTCGGAGCCGCGTTCACCGCAGTCGTCACCGGATTCAGCACCGCGTTCATCACCCCGCTGATCGGGCTCGCCACCGGTTCCGTCGGCGACTTCAGCTCGGCGGAGTTCTCGGTCGAGGGCGCCATCTTCCCGTACGGGAAGTTCCTGGCCGCCGCCATCGCCTTCCTGATCACCGCGGCGGTGCTCTACTTCGGCGTCGTCGTTCCCATGACGAAGGTCCAGAACCGCTTCTCCAAGGCGGACGAGAAGGTCGACATCAAGGCCGCCCTGCGCGACTGCCCCCGCTGCTACACCGAGATCCCGGCCATCGCCTCGCGCTGCGCCCACTGCACCAGTGAGATCAAGCCGGACTCCGAGGCCCTCGCACTCGCCGGCCTCCCCGCCCAGCGCTGAGCGACCGGGCACGGACCGACACGCGCACGGCCCCTCCACCCGTACGGCCCAGAGCCCGATCCGGCCACAAGCGCCGGACAGGCCCTGTCCCACGGCAGCACGCACAAGGGAACTAGCTCTCCTCGCCTGGCGTTGACCTGTACGGGAGGCTCCACTGGGGGAGTGGAGACCACCAAGCAAAGGGTTCCCCTGCCGCACCACTTGGAGGGCGTACCGTGCACCGCCGGCACAACGGGCTGAAAACCGCCGTACTCCTCGGGGGACTGTCCGCACTCATCATCGTCATCGGAAGCTTCTTCGGACGTACGGGCCTGATCGTCGCGCTCCTCGTAGCCGTCGGCACCAACGCCTACGCGTACTGGAACAGCGACAAGCTGGCGCTCAGGGCCATGCGGGCCCGCCCCGTCAGCGAATTCGAGGCGCCACAGCTCTACCGCATGGTCCGCGAGCTCTCGACGGCGGCCCGCCAGCCCATGCCCCGCCTCTACATCTCCCCGACGCAGGCCCCCAACGCCTTCGCCACCGGCCGCAACCCGCGCAACGCGGCGGTGTGCTGCACCGAGGGCATCCTGCAGATCCTGGACGAGCGGGAGCTGCGCGGAGTCATCGGGCACGAGCTGAGTCATGTCTACAACCGCGACATCCTGATCTCGTCCGTCGCCGGAGCGCTCGCCTCCGTCGTCATGTTCCTGGTCAACTTCGCCTGGCTGATCCCGGTGGGCCGGTCCAACGACGACGAGGGTCCCGGCATCCTGGGCATGCTGCTGATCATGATCCTCGGACCACTGGCCGCGTCCGTCATCCAGTTGGCCGTGAGCCGCTCCCGCGAATACGAGGCGGACGCCTCCGGAGCCCAGCTGACCGGTGACCCACTGGCTCTCGCCAGCGCCCTGCGGAAGCTCGACGCCGGCACGAAACAGCTCCCGCTGCCCCCGGAGCCGAGGATCGAGACCGCGAGCCACATGATGATCGCGAACCCCTTCCGCCCAGGCCAGGGAATGTCCAAGATGTTCTCGACACACCCGCCGATGGCGGAGCGCATCGCCCGACTGGAACGGATGGCAGGTCATCGCCCGTGAAGACAATCCTGAACGTCATATGGCTGGTCCTGTGCGGCTTCTGGATGTTCCTCGGCTACATGGCCGCGGGCCTGCTGCTGTGCATCACGATCATCGGCATCCCGTTCGGCCTCGCGGCCTTCCGCATCGGCATCTACGCCCTGTGGCCCTTCGGCTACACCGTCGTCGACCGCCGGGACGCGGGCGCCCCCTCCTGCGTGGGCAACGTCCTGTGGCTGATCCTCGCGGGCTGGTGGCTCGTCCTCGGCCACATCACCACCGGCATCGCACTGTGCCTCACGATCATCGGCATCCCGCTCGGCATCGCCAACTTCAAGATGATTCCCGTCTCCCTGATGCCCTTCGGCAAGGAGATCGTCCGGACGGACCAGCAGTTCGCCGGCTGGTAGGACGCCGGTGTCCGTCGAGGGGAGAGGCGCCGGCGGGACAAGGGCCGGGACCGACCCCGGCGCCGGTACGGACACCGCGAGCACACCGCCCGGAGCCGCACGCGCCGACGGCCCCGGCCGATTGTCAGTGCCGTCGTCCACCATGAACCCATGACCGACACCGAGCAGTTGCTGGCGGCCGTGGAGAAGACCGCGCGCACCACCCCGCGCTGGGAGAAGAACCCCCTTCAGGCGCCCCTGTCCACCGAGGCCGTCGCGCGTGCCGAAGCCGCCCTGGGGTTCACGCTGCCGCCCCTGCTCACCGCGCTGTACACCCGGATCGCCAACGGGGGCTTCGGGCCGGAGTACGGTCTGGTGCCGCTGATCGGCGACCGGGCCCCGGACGGGGAGGAGTCCGCCGTCGCGCAGTACCTCGCCCACCGCCGAGCCGCAGCCGAGGAGGACGGCTGGCCGTGGCCGGAGGGCGTCCTGCCGATATGCAGCCTGGGATGCGGGATGTATTCCTGCGTGGACTGCCGCAGCGAACGCACCACGGTGCTGCTCTTCGAGCCGAACGCCGACGAGCCGGAGCACGCCTGGTACGTGGATCAGCCCGATCTCGCCCAGTGGCTGCGCGGCTGGCTGGACGGCAGCGCGTGGTACTGCGAGGAGTCCGAGGACGAAGGGGCGGAGATGGCGCGCTGGCCGGATTTCAGCGCCCGCGTATGACCCGCGGGCGAGCGGGGTACGGTCCGACCGCCACCCACGACCGCCCGACCGCAACCGTCCGACCGGCAGGAACGTCTTGGATTCCAAGACCGAGTGACGGGTAGGTACGCACGCATGAGCATTATTGGTTGGATCATTCTCGGACTGCTTGCCGGCGCCATCGCCAAGGTCCTGCTCCCGGGCCGCGACCCGGGCGGCGTGGTCGGCACCACCCTCATCGGGATCATCGGTGCCTTCCTCGGCGGCTGGATATCCTCGCGCTTCCTCGACCGCCCCATCTCCAACGACTTCTACGACACGGCCACCTGGGTCGCGGCCATCGGCGGTTCGTTGGTCCTGCTGATCGTCTACCGGCTGCTCTTCGGGAACTCCCGCGAGCGCCGCTGACCTCCGTCAGCGCCCGGGAGCACCCAGCCCGGTCTCGCGCAGGGTCACGTTGAGCCGGCCGCGACTCAACCCCGTCGCCGGATCGGCCGTCCCGGGGCAGACCTTCGGCACACCATGGAACGCGAAGCGTGAAGGTCCGCCGAAGACGAACAGGTCGCCGGAGGCCAACTCCACGTCCGTGTAAGGCCTTCCGCGGTTCTCCGTGTTCCCGAAGCGGAAGACGCACGTGTCGCCGACGCTGAGCGACACCACCGGAGCGCCGGACCGTTCCTCCTTGTCCTGATGCATGCCCATCCGTGCCGCGCCGTCATAGAGATTGATGAGGGCGGTGTCCGGCGCGTACGTCCTGACCGGGCCCTCGTCCCCGTACGCCGCGCTCAGGGCCTCCCGCCCCAACTCCGCGAGCCACTCGGGCAATGCGGCGACCCGCGCCCCGTTCACATCGTCAGCCGTACGTGAGTACCGGTACGGCTGCCAGTGCCACCCCAGGCAGACCGTCTGTACGGACATCACCCCGCCACCCGGCAGCACGGTGTGCCGCAGCGGTACGGGCCCCCGCGCCCATTCCCGGCAGGCCGCCACCAACTCCCGCTGGCGCTCCGGCGACAGCCACTCGGGCACATGCACCGCCCCCGGCGCGACGACGGCCCGCGGCCTCGGAAAGAGCCCGGACATGTCAGCGCACCGCCAGGGCGCCTTCCAGCCCCAGAAGCTGTTCCTTGCGCTCCACACCACCCGCGTAACCCCGCAGGGTCCCGTCCGCGCCGATCACCCGGTGGCACGGCCGCACGACCAGCAGCGGATTGCGCCCGATCGCCGTCCCCACGGCACGTACGCCCGCCCCCGGCGTACCGATCCGTTCGGCGATCTGTCCGTACGACACGGTCTCCCCGTACGGGACGGTGTCCAGGGCAGCCCAGACACGTCGCTGGAAATCGGTGCCGACGTCGTCGGCGCGGACGATGTCGAAACGGGTCAGCCGCCCCTCGAAGTACTCCCGGAGCTGTGCGGCGATCCCCGCGAAGGCCTCCGGCGCGTGAACCCACCCGTCCTGGACGACAGCGGCTCCCTTCTGGCCGGGCAGCGAGAGCGAGGCGAGGGCGACCCCTCCGGCCGCGCCGGGGGCTTCCTCGCCGACCAGCAGCAGTTCACCCAGCGGGCTGTCGACCGTTGCGTACATGGTCATGACTCATCCCTCTCCTTGCCCGTCATGGCCGGAAATCGACAGGATCGTCGTCCGGTACGGACAAGTCTGCGTCCCCCGCTCCGATGCGACCGGCGGTATTCGGACATCGCGTCCCGGGTGCGGAGCGGTGCATCCCGCTCCGCACCACCCCGCGCCCGGAAGGCGCACGAGCCGCCGAAGACCTACCGGTAGTTCACGAACTGCACGGCGAAGTCGAAGTCCTGGCCCTTCAGCAGCGCCTGCACGGCCTGCAGGTCGTCCCGGCTCTTCGAGCTGACCCGGAGCTCGTCGCCCTGGACCTGCGCCTTGACACCCTTCGGGCCCTCATCGCGGATGATCTTCGCCACCTTCTTGGCGTTCTCCTGGGAGATGCCCTCCTCGATCGTGGCGAAGATCTTGTACTCCTTGCCGGACAGCTGCGGCTCGCCCGCGTCCAGCGACTTCAGTGAGATGCCGCGCTTGATCAGCTTGGACTGGAAGATGTCGAGGATCGCCTTGACCCGCTCCTCACCGTTGGCCTCCATGAGGATCTTCTCGCCGGACCAGGAGATCGAGGCACCGGTGCCCTTGAAGTCGTAACGCTGCGAGATCTCCTTGGCGGCCTGGTTGAGGGCGTTGTCGACCTCCTGCCGCTCGACCTTCGAGACGATGTCGAAACTGGAGTCGGCCATGACGTGTGGCTCCTTGTATCGGGGGTGCTGGGAACGGGGTGCATTCGGGCGGCGGCGGGCCTGTCGGCCCCGCGTCGCCGATCAAAGCCTAAGGGCTGTCCCGTGATACCCGACGGGCGCGCGACGACAGCCTCGACAGCTCGCGGCGCCGCCGTATCGTCCGAATGCGCCCGGTATGAAGCCGCTCCTCCGCCCTGCGACCCACCGCGGCCGACGCCGCGCGCCGGTCCACCAGGGAATACCGGACAGTCCACGATCACCCGCGCCCGATCGGGCCCCTGATCAATCCAGTGGCGGAGCACCCCTGGGCATCGGGTATCGTTTACGTCGTTGCCAAGGAGCACCGCTGAAAAGCGGTTCTCGCGGCAGCAATCCCTGGCGGTGTGCCCGAGTGGCCAAAGGGAGCAGACTGTAAATCTGCCGGCTCAGCCTACCCAGGTTCGAACCCTGGCGCCGCCACATGGTAAGGCCCCTGTCCTAGGACAGGGGCCTTCTTTGTTGTGCGCCCAGCATGGGCGATTGCTTGGGGGTGGAAGTCCCCTGGGGGAAGAGGTGGTGCTAACCCCGAGCCGGAGGCAAGGGCGTCATCGTG
>NZ_JBVJMV010000010.1:0-240044 GCF_055584025.1 Streptomyces sp. NPDC104309
TCACCCGTCCAGTCTTCCCCTTTGCTTGTTGCCTCCCGATGGCCGGGACGCTCTTGAGCGTGATCGTCCAGCTTCACACCCCGCCGTTACCGGCGGCGCATGTGGACGCAGGGGACAGGCCATGGACACTGGCCTGGGCTTCATCAACTCCTCTCTCTTGTATGCCACTTGATCAGTGCGACCTCGTGTCGCACCCCGCCACTTGATTCCGTTGTCGACGAGGAACCGGACCACGTCGACCATCTGCCGGTGGCAGTAGCTTTCCGGCTGCCCGCCGCGGCCCTCCAGCCAGCCGGGCACCGGCATCGCGGCACGGACCTCGGCCCACTCCTGGTCCGTCATGTCCGAGGGGTAGTGACGCGCCCGCTCACCATGGTCAGCCGCGTTCCCGTACACATGGGCGCGACAGTCACACGACGGGTTATCCGGGCTGGACTCCACAGACACCGGCACGGAAAACTGAGGCACAGGGCCTCCCGACGCCCGAATGGACTTCAACACCCATGAGCTGTGCGGGAGGCCCTGCTTTCATTCCCCGGCCACAAGCCGATCACCCAACCGGGAACCCAAGTTCGACCCACAACCGAACCCCTCGGTACGACAACAGCTTCTTACGGTTCTTCAGCCAGACCGTGAGGCGGTTCCTACCGATCCTGCGCAGGGCAGCCGGGGTCCGGTAGCCGGTCAGCAGCACCAGGGACGGCTTCGAGGTGCTGTAGTCAAAGGCGCGTTCCAGGGCTGGGAAGTACTCCAGCATCTGGGCCCGCATCCAGTTGATCGCCCTCGTGCGGTCGGCCGCCAGATCGAGCCGGCGCGAGGTGAGGATCCGCAGGTCCACGGCGATGTCGTCGCCGCGGTGCATCACCTGGAGGTCGCGACGCATGGGGGCCTGGTCCGCGATGACGAAGGCGTCCTTCGCGTCGGTCTTCCCGTCGCCCCGGTAGGAACCGGAGGCGTGATGAACGGTGCGGCCAGGGATGTAGAGAACCTGTTGGCCGTTGTCGGTCAGCAGCGCGATCATCAGGGCTGCCCCGCCGGCGTTGAGGTCGATCGCCCAGATCACCGGCTCGCCCTCGCTCAGCGCGAGGACATCGGTGATCAGTTTGAGCAATGCGGTCTCGTCGTTGGCCACCCGCAGCGACAGCCTCCGCTGGCCGTCGGCGTCGATCACCGTGCAATGGTGCTCGGCCTTGCCCGCGTCCGTTCCGGCCCACAGTTCGGGCACGGCCTCCGAAGTCGTTCCAGTGCGAACCCCAGCAGACGACCTCGCCAGCGTGTCTTTACCAAGCGATCTTGCCGCGCGCATCCCAATCAGTGGCCGAGTCGTCGCGGGGCACTGGGCGGCCAATCAGTAGAAGCCACTCCTGCGGCATGAGCTTGACAGCCACACCCGGTACCCCTGGGTCTCCCGATCCTACGAGTGACCGGAATCAACCCACCAACAACGTAAGGAGTTTGAAAGCGTGATGTCGTAGGGGCTGACGGGCAGTGGTCCCCTGCTGTATCATCGGGCGGCGTCTGGTTGCCCTCATTCGGCCCAAGGCGCCCCGTGCGACCGAGCGCCTCGTCGATGACGTCTTCGCCGCTCTCGACGAGCAGACCGTCGTCGTGCCCGGTACCGACGCCGCCGCTCTGATAGTCCCGAGCCTCGCCGGCTCGCTGCTGCGCCGTTCTGGACCAGCGCAGAGTCCTCGCCACCAAAATTGAAGAACTGCTGGAGGCTCACCCTCTTTCCCGGGTCCTGACTTCCATGCCGGGCATAGGGGTCAGGACCGGAGCCCGCATCCTCATCGACGTCGGTGACGGCAGCAGCTTTCCCACGGCCAGACACCTCGCCGCCTACGCCGGCTTGGCACCGGTGACCAGGAGTTCGGGCTCGTCCATCCGCGGCGAGCACGGTTCACGCCGCGGCAACAAACAGCTCATACTCCGACCGTTGCATGGCGCCGGGCGGCCACCCAGTCCGGCGAGAACGTCAAGCATGGCCGCACGCCGCTCCGTATATGGCCGGCCCCGCATGTCCCGACGCGGCAACGCGAGCACGTTCCCCACGATGGAAATCTGGTCTTCGTCGCCATCAACGGCCCCGCCCTGGCCCTCACCCATAAGCACATGCACAACCGCCTCGGACCGGCCGTCCCCGGCACCGTCGAGGACGGGAACCGGATGGCCGAGGCCCTCGCGAACCTGATCGTCGACGGGCTGCTCCTGCCGGACCGCCCGGCCGCACCCCGAGAAACCCGGTACCCGCCGGCGCCGGGCTCCGCCATGCAGGGACATCTTGATCACTACAAGCCAATGTCGTACAGCGGAGCCTCACGGCAGCACGGGCCCGCCGACGTGCCGCACCGCCTCGTTGAGACGCCGCCCCCTGACCGTCCCGTCCGTCACGGCCGGTCGACCTGGCGACTGGGAACCGGCATGGAAAGGTCGCCCGTCCGGGGTGGCCAGTCCTGAACCACTATTCCGTGGCGTACATGGCGGGCCTCGCGCCGGCTCTCTCGCTGCCAGTCGGTACCACCGTGCGCCCACTGCCGGCCCGACATGGCCCTCGGGATCTTCGGCTGGTCCAAGGGGCCCTGATCGCTCAGTGAGGTTGCCGTAGCCCGTGGGTCGCACGGTGACGTCCCGGTCCGACATGGACCAGGCCGTCACCGTGCGGGCTTCGGCGGTGTCCAGATCGTCCGGAGCGGCTTGGAGGTGTTGCTGGGACAGGCCGGCGTCCTTGGCGATACGGCCAAATTGTCGGCAGATCGGGTCGAACTCGGTTTCCTTGATGATTCCTCCCGCGTCGCCCGGGACTGCCTGAGCCCACCCGGCCGGCCCGGTCGGCCCGGTGGACTCAGCCGTAGGTCACAACCAGGACGCGGCCACCAGCGAGCGTTCCGCGGCCGCCAGGTGCACGGCCGAGGCGAGCCAGGCCCTCGCGTAGGCATCGGCCGAGGGGTCGGTCAGGCGGCCGAAGGCGTCGCGGGGGCGGCGGCCCGCCTCCGTGGTCAAGGCCTGTGCGAGGTGGGCCGCTTTGCCGAGTTCCGCCCGGGTCAGGCGGGCGAAGAGCGAGGCCGCGTCCGTCCCGCGGCCGGCCTCAGCCACGGCACGGCGACCGCCCGCGACGCCCGTCTCCAGCAGGCGCCGGACACGCCACAGCGGTGCCTCCGCCAGCGGGTCGGGGCCCGCGGCGACCGGTCCGCAGGCCGCGGGGCCCGCCGCCTCGCGGGGGAAGTGCTCGCCCTGGAGCCGGTCGTAGCCCAGGTCGGCACGGCCCTTCCACGCGTCCGGCAGCCGCAGCGTGGCGGACGCTCCCGGAACCGGCCCGACCGCCAGCGACCGGAGCGTCGCCGCCCGGTCCAGGTCGGGACGGCCGAGCACACGCAGGGCGAGCCCCGGGTGTTCGGCGATCCGGCGCAGGTTGGCGGCGTGCGGCAACTCCGGGTGGGGGTGTGCCGGACGGAGCCGCAGCAGCCGTCCCTCACCGGCGACGCGGACGACGACAGAGTCGCCGGCCGCACCGATCACCTCGACGTCGCAGCCCAGCAGACCCGGCGCCCTACTGCCGGGCCCGCCCGGCTCGGGCGCGCCGTCGGCGAGCACGGCGGCCATCGCCTCCTGCACCGTTCGAGTGAAGAGGGCGGCGGCGGGTTCCTCGGACCAGTCCACCCCGCGCAGTGGCGTAGCGCTGACCCCCCGCCCTGCCCCGAGCCGCCCGTCCGCGGAGACGGTGGCGCCGACGATCCGCAGCCCCCCGCGCGCCAGCCCGGCGTGGTCGAGGACGGCACCGCCGAGCGCCACGGACGCGGACCCCGCGCCCTTCACGCGGGCGAGGCCACCGGGGCGCACGTCGGACACGGTGTAACCGGCGCCGTCCGAACCGACCAGGTGCGTGGTCACTCCGCCGTACCCCGTCGCGGACAGCACCGGTTCCCGGCACAGGCCGTACACCCGCAGGCTGCCGCCCTGTTCGTAGAGCCGGCGCGCGGAACCCGCCACCTCCGTGTCGGCCGACCCGGAGGCGAGCAGGGCGGTACCGGCCAGCAGCTCACGGAAGGCTCCGGTGAGGTCGGCGAGGCATTGTCCCTCGCTCCGCTCCCGCGCGGCCCTCAGGCTCCGTACGACTCGCAGCGCGGCCGCCTCGGCCCGCGGCAGCCCGGCCAGCCGCGCAGTGTGGGCGGCTCTGAGCAGCTCGGCCTGCACCACGGCGCCACCCGCCGTGACGCCGGCGGACAGGGCCTCGGCGGCGGCTTCCCACAGCGCCGTGGCGGCAAGGACCTGCGCCGCGGTGAGGGCGGCCGGCACGACCGCCGTGGCCGCAACGTCGGCGGCGGAGGCGGTGGGTGCGGCCTCCTCGGGCCCCGCGCCCGTGTCGAAGGCTGTGCCCGAGCCTGCGGCCTTACCCGTACCCGAGTCGTGACCCCCGCCCGCGTCGCCCTCCCCATCGGCGACGGGTGCCGCGCCCAGGACCGCGGCCCGGTGCAGGCAGCGCGGGGCCAACAGGCAGGTGCACACGGCCTGTTCCGCGTTCGTGACCGTGCCGGACGGGCCCGGGCGCAGCATGACCGTGGTGTCCTCGCCGAAGTGGACCTCAACCGCCCCGTCGGCCGTGGCGGAGGCCTGGTCGGCGCAGCCCGAGATCGCCGCGTCGAGTTTCTTGCGCAGCCGTGCGCTGAGCTGCTCGACGGCGTCGGCGAGGACGTCAGGGGCGACGGGAGGCAGGAGTGCGGTGCTCAACGGTGTTCTCCACGGAGGCGGTCGCCCACCCAGCGGGCGAGTTCGAGCGGGCTGAGGGCGGCCACCGGCATACCGGCCGCGACGAGTTGGCGCGCCACGGCCACCGAGTAGCGCGGCGTGCCGGTGTCGTCGAGCGCCGCGCAGCCCAACAGGTGGGCACCGGAGGACGCCAGGGCACGCACCTCACCCAGCAGCCCGCCGAGCGGTGCGCCCTCCTCGAAGTCGCTGACCACGACGACGAGCGTGCGGCTCGGCACGGTGATCAGCGAACGCGCGTGCGCGAGACCGGCCGCTATGTGTGTACCGCCGCCGACTCGGACCTCCAGCAGCAGTGACAGCGGATCCTCGACCCGGTCGGTCAGGTCGATCACCTGCGTGGAGAAGGCCAGAAAGTACGTGGACAGGGTCGGAACCCCGCCGAGGACCGCGGCCGTCAGCGCCGACCAGATCACCGACGCCTCCATCGAGCCGGAGACATCGACGACGAGGACCAGGCGCCAGTCCGCCTCCTTGCTCGCCCGCGTACTGAACAGCGGGCGCTCCGGTACGACGACGAGCCGGCCGTCCTCCGTCCGCCGGGTGTGGGCGAGATTGGCCCGCAGGGTACGAGCGAGGTCGAGGCGCCCGCCGGGCCGTCGGGTCGGGCGCGGGGTGGCCAAACCGGTGAGCGCCGGGCGCAGGCGGGTGGCCAGCTCCCGGGACAGCTCGTCGACGAGCCGCTTCACCAGCGGACGCAGTCGGGCGAGTTGAGCCTCGGGCATGCCTCCGGCCAGGGACAGCACCGAACCGAGCAGCTCCACGGACGGGCGTACCGACGCCGGATCGAGCTGCGCGAGCACATCGGTGCGACCCGCGTCGGCGGCCTCCGCGAGGACCTCCTCGCGTACGTCGGTGCCGAAGAGGGCCTCCAGCTCCTGTGCCCACTCCCGCGCGGTGGGGAAGGACGGGGCCTGACCGCCGCCTTGACCTGGTGCGCCGCCGTCCAGATCCTGGGCGCCTTCGCCGCGCCCGCGGCCGTAGAGCTCGTCCAGGGCGTGGGCGTAGCGGCGCGCGTCGCCGGTGAGCCGTTCCTTGTGGCGACCGAGCAGCAGCCGCCAGCGGTCGGCACGGCCGAGCCGTCGGTCCGCGTCGTCCGTGGCGGCCCTGTTCGCTACGGGTGGGGGTGCGGGGTGGGGTTTGTCGGCCGGGTCCGGGCCCGGGTCGGTTCCCGCGTCGGCGTCTGTGCCCGGCAGCCCCATGGCCTTCAGCGCTGCCGATCCGGCCGCGTCGGCGGCCGCCCACAGGGCGAGCAGCTCGGGCGGGGCGTCGAGTGACAGGTCGAGCCGGTCGCCGAGCCGCTCCGTCACGGTGGTGAGTAGCCCGTCGCGCGCGGCCGGGGCCAGCGTGTCGAAGCCGCCGCGCAGGGCCGGGAGCCGGTCGAGGAAGTCCTGGTCGGCCAGCGCGTCAATCCGGTCCATGAGCGCGGCAAGCGCGTCCGGCGACGCTTGGAGCAGGGGCCCGGCGGCCGTGAGCAGCCCGGCAAGACGCTTCGCCAGCGCCCGGCGCGTGTCCGGAGCCGTGGCCCCGTCGATCCAGCCGGCCGTACGCTCGCCCAGCCCGGCCGCGTCGTCCAGGTCGAGCAGCACGCGTACGGCCAGGGCCGCGCCTTGGATGAGCGGGGAGCCCTCGGCAACCAGCTCGGCGAGCGCCCGGTCCAGTCGCAGACCCAGATGGCGGGCGGCCGTCCGGTCCGCCAGCGCCACCAGCGCTCCGGCGTCGGCGCCGCTGTCGCTCCCGGCGAGGCCGGGCAGGGACCGGACCGCGGCCTCGAGGAGTTTCTCCGTGAGCGCGCCGGCCGTCGTTCGGGCGTCCTGCATCGTGCCGGGGTAGTGGCCACGCCGCAACCCCTCCAACAGGTCCAGGGCCTGGAGGAGCTCGGGCAGGTCGGCGCTGTCGGGCAGCACGGCGGAGGCCTCGCACAGGCGCGCGTCGACCAATTCGGGCAGGCAGCAGCGCGCGGCGGCGGTCAGCCCGGTGAGGATCTGGGCCGGGGTGGGGCCGCCCTCGGCGGCCTCATGGCGCGCGGTCGCGGCGAGCGTGCCGGCGGCGGCCTGGGCCGCGGTCACCCCGCGCACGCCCGCGAGGTCGAGGCGCGCGGGCACGGACGGCGTCCACGTCATACGCCACCTGGTGCCGAGCGCGGTGCCGTCGCGCATGCTCGCCACGTCCACGGGTTCGCCGTACGAGGCGCCGATCACCAACAGCCGCTGGAGCAGCACCTCGCGGCGGCCGTCCAGTGGCGAACGGAGCGGGTCGAGGCGCAGGTCGCGGCGGTCGGGGTCGTCCGGTCGGGGCAGCCGCAGTTCCGCGAGCTCGGCCTCGACCGAGGGGCCGAGACCGGACCGTGGCGCGTGCGGGCTGATCCGGCCGCGTGCGGTGCCGACGAACACGGCCTCCAGCGCGCGGGCCAGGGCCCGGCCCCGGCCGAGGGGTTCGCCCTGACCGAGGACAGTGGTGACGGCCTCCAGGAGTTCGCCGCGCCCGGGCGCGGGCAGTCCGCGCAGGGCGGCCAGGTCGCAGGCCAGGCGCAGCGTCTCGGCGGCCTCGCCAGTCCCCGCGGTGTGACCGCCGCGGCGCATCTCGCGACACACGCCGGTCACCGCGTCGGCAGCCGCCTCCCGGATCCGTTCCGGATCGCCGGCCGCGGTGAGCACCGCCTGCTGCCACAACGGGTCGCGGATTCCGGCCGGGTAGCCGGACCGGGAGTCGAGCAGGTCGAACGAGTACGACACGAGGGAGGTCACCGCCGAACCCTCGGTCGCCGCGGCGCCGTCTTCCCCAGCCCCGCCGGGCGCCCAACCCCCTGCCGCTTCCGTACCGGACCCCCACGTGCGGGGCCCCGCGCCGCGCGGCCCGGCCTCGGCCGGGACGACCGCCCGCCCCGTGGCACCGGAGACGCCCGTCGTCCCGACCCCGGCCTCCGCTCCGGCATCCGCCTCCGTGGACGTGAGAAGCGCGGGTGCGTGGAAGGCGCCGATCACGGCTGCCACCCGGCGCCCGTCCGCCGAGGCAGAGGCAATCACCCGCCGCATCCGTTCCTCCCGCGCCAGGTCGGCGGCGGGTACGACGGCGTCGGCGCGCAGGGCCCAGCCCACGCCCAGTGCAGCTCGGCGCACCGCGTCCGGGGCGCACCCCGGAGCCAGCACCTCCACCGCGCGGTCCCACAGGTCGTCGCCGTCCCGGCCGGTCCCGGCGGCGGCGAGCGCCTCGGTGTACGAGCGCCGCACCCGCGCCGTCCCGCCGCCGGGAGCAGGGTCAGGACCGGCGTCGGGACCGGCATCGAGCGCACTCGCGGCACCCAAGGGCGCATCGGCCTCCGGACGTACGGCCTCGCTCCCGTCCGGCTCGCGCACCGGCCCGAGCGCCCCCGCCGACCAGCGCGGGTCGCCGAGGGGAAGGTCGCAGCACACGACCTCCGCCCCGCGGCTTCTGGCCCAGCGGACCGCGGCGAGCTCCGGTGAGAAGTCCGCGAACGGGTAGAACGAGAGCCGTCCCCCCTCGCCCGCCCCGGCCAGCGCGACCGGGGCGACGGTTTCGGGGTCCGCCAGATGTTCCAGCCAGGGCTGGAAGTCGGTCGGCAGCTCGACGCAGACCACCTCGGCCCGCGCCTCTTCCAGCAGGGCGGGTACCACCGCGGCCAGCGCCGGACTGTGGTGGCGCACTCCCAGCAGGTACGGCGCACGCGATGCGGCCAGTGCGTCCACGGCCGTTCGTGGATCGACAGTCGTCAACGCAGGCTCCCGCGCAGGTCCCAGAGCCGGCGCCACATCGCCGAGCCGTTCTCGGCGCGGCGGCGCACCGGACCGTCCCAGTAGCCCAGCAGCCGTGCGTGGTCGGCGGGGTCGTCCTTGCGGACCACGCCGAGCAGATGTCCCGGCAGCAGGTCGAGCACGTCCCCGCCAGGCAGATAGGCGGCCGCGAGCCCCAGTGACGCCGCCACCTGGACGGCCTCGGCGGTGGACATGACCGTGCCCGGCCGCTCCACGTCCCAGCCCTCGGTGGAACGGCCGGAGCGCAGATCGCGGAAGACGGTGACGAGGGCGTCGAGGACGGCGTCATCGACGGCGAAGGCCGCACCCGCCCGCTGCACGGCGGCGACAGCCTGGCTGCGTATCAGGACCGCCTCGGCGTCGGCGTCGGCGATCGGGTCGACGGTCTCGAAGTTGAAACGGCGCTTCAGCGCGGCCGACATCTCGGAGACGCCCCGGTCACGCAGGTTGGCGGTGGCCATGACGGTGAAGCCGGGGGCGGCGCGGACGACCGCGTCCTCGGTGGCGGTCAGCTCGGGTACGCTGATCCGCCGGTCCGACAGGATGGAGACGAGGGCGTCCTGAACCTCAGGCAGACAGCGGGTGATCTCCTCGACCCGCACCACCCGTCCGGCCCGCATGGCGGCGAGGACCGGGGAGTCCACCAGGGCCTGCGGGGTCGGGCCCTGGGCGAGCAGCAGGGCGTAGTTCCAGCCGTAGCGGAACGCGTCCTCGGTGGTGCCCGCCGTGCCCTGCACCGTCAGGGCGCTGGTCCCGCTGACAGCGGCCGCGAGCAGCTCCGACAGCATCGACTTGGCCGTACCGGGCTCACCGGTGAGCAGCAGCCCACGCTCTCCGGCGAGGGTGACCACACAGCGTTCGACCAGCGCGCGCTCGCCGACGAACTTCGGGGCGATCACCAGCTTCGACGGCAGACCGGCGCCACGCCGGGGCAGGGCCAGCTCCACGCCGTCGCTGCCGCAGACGAACGTGACCACCGCACGAGGGGTGAGCGCCCAGCCGGGCGGCCGTGGGCCGGGGTCCTGGGCGGCGAGGAAGGCGAGTTCGGCGGCGTGGCGCTCCTCGGCCGGCTGGCCCTGCCGGACGGGTGCGGTCTGTTCGGTGACGGTCATGCGGGTTTCCTTCGTCATGGTTCGACAGGTGTGCGTACGGGTCGGGGGGGCCGGTCAGCGGCGGCTCAGGTGCCGTTCGGCGGCGTCACAGTGACGGTGCCTCAGTGGCGACGCCTCGTACGCCGCACCTTCAGCTCCTCGAAGCGCGGGAGGTCGCCGTCGAGGATCCGCTGCCAGGCCCGGGCGAACAGCTCCGCGGCCGGTTCGGTCGGCACCAGGGCACCCAGCACCGGTCGGCCGCCCGTGGCCACCCCGTACATCGGCAGCTTCCACTGCTCGACGGGCAGGACGGGCGCCGACTGCTCCGCCCAGGCGCCCGGCAAGAACAGCGAGCGTCCCGCCCGGGTCCGTACGGCCGACACCACCAGGTCGGTCTCGGCCAGTTCGGCCCGCGCCGCCTTGAGACGGGCCGGCTTCCATCCCGTCCATCGCGCGGTGTTGCGGTCCGTCGGGTCGGGCATGGCCAGCAGCATCAGGTACAGCGTCGCCGCGTCGGCGGTCAGACCGCGTGCCTCGACGACCTCGGCCACCCGCTCGGGCACCGAACGGGACGGATCCTGCGGCCACCACAGGCCCTCGTCGTCCGCCGCGCCGGCCGCGGGCACGCCCGGGTCAGCCAGCAGCCGTGCGAACGCCGGGTCGTGTGCCCACCGCAGGGCCATCTCGACCCCGGTCGGCTGCTGATCGGCGCCGCGCAGTGCCGCCAGGTACGGGTCGGAGCCGGTGGAGTCCAGCAGGGCGGGCCGTACGGCCGGCTGGGGCTGGCCGTCCTGCGTGGCCATGAGCACCGCGCCGTACCGCTCGTGGTCCGGTGCCGTCTCCGTCGGGGCGCCGGCCACCTTCCGGAAGTCCGCGAGGCTTGTGTAGTGCCCGGCGGAGAGCAGCAGTTCGGGTGCCGCAAGCCGCTGCCTCACGGCGGTCAGCGCACTCGGCAGCGCCGCCCGTACCGGATCGCCGGCGGGCAGCCGGTGGGCCAGCCAGGCCGTCAGGCTCATCGAGCCGGCCAGCACCGCCGAGGTGAACGGCTCATCGGCGGGGGACGCCGTCGCCGGGTGGTCGCCCTCGATGCGCCATGGCACGTCGACGCCGAGCTCCGGCGACGACGCCGGTTCCAGCAGCGCCGGGAGCGCCCGGTGCACGGGCCAGCCGCTGCTCACGGCGCGCGCGGCCTCCACCGCCAGCCAGTCGGGCACCTGCCGGCGCCGTCCCACCTTTTCGTTCCACACAGCGGCTGCCGACGCCACGTCCGGGCCCTCGCTCCACAGCCGTGCCGGGTCGTCGGGCAGGAGCGCCGCGAGCAGCGCCCGGCGTACCTCGACCGGGAGCGCGCGCAGTTCGTCGCGGGCGTGTCCCGCCTCGGCCACCTTCAGACCGAGCGCCTTGCGCAGCTCGGCCGGCAGGAAGTTGTTCTCCCAGCTGTCCACGTCGGGCATGCCCGCGAGAACGATCCGCGCCAGCGCCCGGGACACACCGGTGAGGCGGCTGAACTCGTCGGCGGCCTCCGGCAAGAAGGGCACCGCCTCATGGGACCGCGCCTCCCCGAGGAAGCCGATCAGCCAGTCGGCGCCACGCACCCGGTCGCCCACCGGCGCTTCACCGCTCACGGTGTAGGGGCCGGGCACCTCGAAACGGCCGCTCGGGTCGTGGAGCAGCGCGCCGAACTCCCACCCGTCGTCGACGCCGGAGTTGTGCTCGGTGATGCCGAGCACAGTACCGCCGCCCAGGGGCAGCACGCTGCGGTGCGCGACGTTGCGCCGCTGGCCGTCCGGCGTGTCCAGGTGGGGCGTCGCCAGGCGGACCAGGACCCGGCGCCAGTGACCGGCCGAGGCCGCCGTCGAGGCCAGCCCCAGCGCGTCCACCCGGCCGAGGACTTCGAGCAGGGCTGCCCGGTGTGCCGGGTCGCTGCCGGGCGCGACGGCGCGGTAGGCGATCGCGGCCGGCTCGTCCAGGAGCGAGACGAACGGCAGTCCCGAGTAGGGCAGTGACGGCAGATCGAAGTGCAGCCGGCCCGGCAGCGCGGTGGCGGCGGTGTCCGCGCGCTCGGAGGCCAGAGACTCCAGGTAACGGTGGGTCACGTCGGTGTCCGCGCCGTAGCGGTAGTAGTCGGTATCGACGATGCCGTGCAGCGCCTTGGCAAGCACGTGGTCGCTCGGTCCCTGGCCCCGGACCTCCGTGGGCTCGGCGGCGGGGTCGAGCCGTGCGGCCACGGCGTCCAGCGCCTTCTGCTGCCGCACCGCGAAGCGCAGCACCTTCACCACGCCGGCGATCAGCTCGGGTGCCGAGACCTGTGGCAGCGCGGCGCTCACCAGCTCGGGCAGGTCCGCCACCCGCTCCGCGAGCAAGGCCGCCTTCAGCAGGACGCCGGCCGACTCCGAGTCGGCGCCCCGCAGCGCCGCCGACCCCTGCGGATCACGCGCGCGCAGCATGTACAGGTACGGCAGCGGCGGCAGGGCCTGAGCCGCGGTCCCGTACAGCTCGTTGCGGTGGTCGCACTGGGCCGACGTCGTGACCATGCCCTCCGGGTCGCTGAGCGACAGCTCGCGCCACTGCTGGGTCAGTGCCCGCGGCCGGTCGTCGCCGGGAAACGTCAGCGCGGCGACCGGCCTGTCGGCGCCCTTCGGAAGGGTGACGACCCGTCCGGTGGTGTCCTCGCCGAGGTGGCCGCCGTCGGGCAGCCGCACGACACGCCAGCCGAGGAGCCCGTCCGCGGACGTCCCCTGGGCCGAACCCGCCACCGCCGGGGCGGGCCTCAGCCAGCACGAGCCGGCCGCCAACTCGGCCCCGGGAGCGTGCCGCAGCAGCGCGTCGGCGAGGAAACCGGGCTGCGAGCGCCGGCCGTACGCGCCGCCCACGGGGTCGTACTCGAGCCAGCCGCCCTTGTCCTTCCCGTCCCTGTCCTGCCACACCCAGTACGACGTGCCGTCGGACAGCAGCGCGCGCTCTGCGGGCAGCTTCGTGTCGCCGCTGTGGAGGACCCCGCCGCCGGTGGTGCGGCCGCCGCCGGGCAGCTGCAGGCTGAGGTGGTCCGAACGCATGGCCCAGGAATCGGCGCCGGCGAGAGCGAACACCGTGTCGGGCGTGGTGTGCCAGTAGCCCTGCGGCTCGCCGCGACCGTACGTGCTCCAGAACACCAGCAGCGCACCGTCCACGTAGTGGAAGCCCGTCCGCCACACGGAGGTGGTGGGCACCCGCAGATCGTGCACGAGAACGGTGGAGTCGGCGTCGATGACGCGCACCTGCGTCGCGTTGGCCACGATCAGATACGGCCAGGCCTCGACGACCGTCAGACCCTCGATGGTGTGGCGCCCCGGCGCCAGCTCCGTCAGCGCCTCCTCCCATGCCGGCCAGCGCAGTTCCTCCCACAGACCGCCCCGAAGCGTGCGCGCCACGGCCTCGCCGAGATCGGCACCGGCCGCGGCCGCGACCTCCTGCGGCGCGAGCACGAGAGCCTCGGAGGGCAGCCACGAAAGCCGCTCGATCGCCTTCGGCAGTCCGGGCAGCCCGGCCGCCACCGACGAGGCGGCCACCTCGCGCATCCACTCGGTGAGCATCGGGCGGCCGCCGGGCGAGGCGGCCAGCCGCCGCATCACGTCCGCACCGGAGGACGCGCTGTTGTAGCTGTTCGCCCCGCGCCCGAAGGCGGGCCGGAAGCGCGGGTCGGCTGCCAGTCCGACCAGGTCCCGCGGCTCCTCGCCGCGCGCCCAGTCCGACAGGTTCAGGGCGTTGCCACGCTGGTGGTTGGCGGACTTCTCCTCGGGGTCGGCGACCGCGATCTCCAGCGAGAGCAGGAGGTCCAGCAGGTTCACGTCCTCGACACCGATCCTCAGCAACCGCTCGCCCTCGGGCCGCGCCGCCAGATCGGCACGCAGCCGGCCGGCCCCCCGCTCGACCAGCTCCAGCAGGGCGGGCGGCGTCGGGCGCGGCCCCCAACCGCGATGCCGGGCACTCTGGAAACGCTCCAGCCAGCCCGCCGCGCCGTCGGAGCACTGCTCCTCCTGTGGCAGGTCGGCGTCCGCGAGACCGGCGTCGGCCCCCGACTCCGCCAGGATTCCCAGCCACAGCTCGGTCATCTCCCCGCTGTCCCCGGGCGGGGTCATCGACAGCAGCGTGCCCCGCACGGACGGAACGCGCCGGGCCAGCGCAACCAGCGCGCCGCGGTGCGACTTCCACCAACCAGCGGCGGCTCGCAAGGTGGCCGGCAGCGGAAGGAGCTCGGCGAGGTAGTCCTGCTCCGCCTCGTTGCCGGACATGGCCGCAGCGCGGGCGAGCCGCCTCAGCTCCACCGCGGCCTGGGCGGACGGCGCGAGGCCGCCGGCGGTCCGGCGCACACACAGCCGCCGGAACCGCTCGTACGCCTCGGCGGGCGCGAGCCGGGCCGACAGGTCCTTGCCGTAACCGGTCAGGACCTTCACCGGCAGCGCGCCGGCCAGGGCGAACTCCAGGAACACGGCGTCGAGCCGGTCCTCGTCGACCGTCAGCCCGTGTTGCGCCTCGCTCGTACGGGCGCGGCCGAACAGCTGACCGGCGTACGTGCTGTTCTCGACGCCGAGGAAGACCCGCGCGGCCTGCTCGTAGAAGACGGGCAGGAAGTGCGGGACGGCGGAGGCGAGCCGCCCGGCCAGCTCGTGGCAAGCGTCCAGGGCGGCCTTGGGCTTGGTCCTGGCCTGCCGGGCCAGCCGGTCCAGCTCCGGCACGACCGCCAGGGCGTGGTGCCCGTCCTGGGGGTGGTGCACCAGCACCCACTCGGGAAAGCCGAGTGCCTGGCGCCGACCGAGACCCACCACGGCCGGCTCGCCCTGCGGCTCGAGGCCGAGGAAGCCGGCCGCGAGGTCCTCGGCGGGGCCCAGTTCGGCCGCAGCCAGCCGCACGACGACCCGATCCTCGCCGAGCACCGCGTGGCGATAGGCCCGCGCGGTCAGCTCGATCGCTGAAGGGCCCGCCCCCCGTGCGTCGGCCGGGAGGACCGCGCCTGCCGCGAGCAGCTCCTTGTTGTCGTTCCCAACCGTCCTGGTCACGCGTTCCCGCCCTCTTCGATCGTGCGGCCGGCGTACAGCGCAGCGGCCATGCGCATCCCCTCGGACCAGGCCACCGGCCCGACCTCGGTCAGCCGCACCGCGCGGCCGTCCTCGTCGTGCCAGCTCAGCCCGCCGGTCTCCGACTCCCCGTCCCAGTACGGCTCGCCGATCCACACCGACGCCTCCGTGCTGCGGCCCCCATCACGCACCTTGCACGTGGCGTAGCCACCGGACACCCGGTAGCCGAGGCCCGTGGCGCGCGCCGCGAGACCGAACCGCGATGCGAACTTCCCGCCCGCGTAGTCCCGTATCTCCGTCGCCGTCTCCGGACGCCCGGCATCCGACCTGTCCGGCCTGGCCCAGGTCGCCCGGTGGATCTGCTCCACCTTCTGGGTGATGCCGAGGTCGGCCGCGAAGTCCCGTACGTCGTCCAGGTCCGGCAGGAGCACGGGGTGGGGAAGCGTCACCATGCGCGGCGACAGCCGCACGGTCTCACCGTCGAGGTCGACCACCTTGAGCTCCCCGTCGCCGGAGACGTCCCGCAGGAAGCCGACCTCGTCCGGATCGTCACCCACGACGGCCATATCACGCAGCGCCGCCTGCCACGCCTCGTCCGGCCACACCCGCGCGATCAGCTCGGTCGGAACCGGAAGCGACGACACCATCCAGGCATCCACCTGAGCCACGCACGAAGCCGCGTGCCGGTCCAGCCACTCGGCCAGCTGCCTCAGCCGGTCGACCTCGGGGCTGTCGCGCACCATTTTCGGCAGCGCCTTCAACTGCCGCCCCCCGGCGCGCCGTGCGACCACACGCCCGTCCTCGAGGGTGATCTCGTACCCCTCACCCGCTGTCAGCCACGCCATCAGCCGTGCCCCTCCGCCTGTCCATCAGATCTCAGCGCAGCCCGAACCAAGGGCCACAATGCCCCTGAACTGCGATACGAAGGGAGACTAATGAGGGCCACTGACAACGCAGGTCGGTCCGCGGTGCCCTCGTGACGGCCTGGCAGGGATCTTCGTGCTGCCAGGGACGGTAGTCGTCGCGCCCGACGGCTGGAGGCGGTGCGTGGTGTCGGCGACGCAGAAGCGGTCCGGGCGCTTGTCCGGTCGTCCAGCATGGCGGCGATCAGGTCTTCGACGTCTGCGCTCCCGCAGGCGGCATCCTCGTAGACCTCGATGGGTGGAGCGTTCAGCTCGAGCTTCTCGACCGAGTACCGGACGCCGGACAAGGACCAGTACTGGGCGGACTCCCCCGGTTCACGCACTCCGATGCGTCCAAGGCAACCGTGGACTGCACAGCTCCCAAGCCGTGACAGGCTACTGACGCTGGTGGGGCACACCACCGAGTCCTCGCTGTGCCCCACCAGCCCCACGTTGTGTTCGGAAGGAGAAATCGGCAGAGATCCGAGGTACCAGAGGCTGCAGCATGGGTCACGTCCACTGCAGGATCTGGCGGGACACTACTGAGCCGGAACAGCCGCCGTCCGGCGGTGTGCCGGCTGCACACGACGCGGTGACCCGACTGGCCGTGGACGAGCGCTGCTTGAACCCTCAGGTGTCAACTCAGCGTGCCGCTGCCGCTATCGGCTTCGCGAGCGTGCAGCCTGTGGCCGACAGGTTGAGCTTGTTGCCCGTCGTGAAGCAGGCGGGGATGCCGTAGGTCTCCTGGGCGTATCCGGTTCCCTGGCGGATGGTGACGGCTCCCTGCTCATCTACCTCGCAGGGATTGTCAAGGGTGCAGCTTTCCCCGCTCTCGTTGGTGGTGTTGTTGATCGCCGTTACCTGCCCGGTCCTGGTGTCGATGACCGGGGAACCCGAGGTGCCCCCGATGACCTGGCATTCCGGGGTGTAGCGGACGGCGTCCTTCCACGTCCACTGGCCCTCCTTCAGCCGGTACGCGAATCCGTCGACGGAGCAGGAGTAGACCCGCTTCCAGTAGCCGGAGACCACGTCGATCGGGTGCCCTTGCACCGGGTGGGTCCCGGACAGCGTCAGCGGCGCGATTCCCGTGGACTGCTGTATCTGGGCGTAGGTCTTGGTCAGTTGGTACAGCGTGACGTCCGTGTCGGTCATCGTCGCGTAGACGACTTTGTTCGCCTTGAGCGTTCCTGCGGTGCCGGCCGAGGCGTTGAGCAGCGTGAAGCTGCGGGTGGAGGACTGGTTGGTGATGACCTGACCTGCGCTCGGGAAGCCGGTTTCGAGACAATGGCCGTTCGTCATGACCAGTCCTGGGTCCGTCGCCTGCGAGTTCGGCATGCGAATCAGGGAGCCTGAGCAGTTGCTGAGCGCCACGGTGCCGGCGAAGGAGGAGGCCGTCACCGGGGCGGGCGTACTGTCAGGGTGCACGGCGGCTGTCGCAGCAGTGGGGGTCGCCCCGCTCACGCGGTTGGGTGCTGCGGCTGCGGTGCCCGTTGCGCCTGTCAAGGCGGCGACACCGAGGGCAACGGCGGTGAGGGTGGCGAGGAGAGGCTTGCGCATGATGATGGTCGGTCCTCTCTGTTCGATCTGGGAGCCCGGTGGCCCCCGGACGGTGAAGGGTGACCGCATTGTCGGCGTACAGCCAAGTTCTCCGCTACCCAGCAACTCCTTCCTGGCTCTTTTCGCTCCCTTGACGGCCACCGCACCGGGACTGTGCTCCTTGGTCATGGGCACACAAAGGCGCCACGAGCTCACCCGGGACGACGAGGTCGCCAAACAGGTCACCACCGACCTGCCGCACCGGCCGACGGTCGCGCGGGAGACGATGCGGGACGACACCGCCCGTTTCCTGGTCAGCCGGGCCCAGTTCAACAACTCCGCCCAGGCCCGCGGCACGATCCGCGAACGTACCCCGGCCGTCCGCAAGATCGAGCACACCGTCGAGTACCTCGACCTGGTCGGCTCCAGCCACCAGTTCGCGGCCACCCTGGGCCGGCTGGTGCCACGTATGCGGGGCCAGGAGTTCACCGACGACGAGCGCGAGACCGTCCGCCGCGGGATCTCCAAGGTGCGGGCGGCCGACTGGCTCGAAGCGGCGACCGACAACGGCGAGTTCACCCTGGACGAGCAGCTGACCAAGCTTCTCAAGGGCGAGTAGGCCATACCGCAGCACCCGGAGGCCCGGCCTCTTGCGGAGCACTACGGCGACCTGGTCCGCTTCGCCCTGATGGAGGCCCGCCCCGCCGGCCTTCGGACAAGACAGCTCATCACCGCCGCCCGCCTGACGACATCCCAGGTCGAACGAGGAATCCGGCACCTGCAGGACGGCGGGGCTGCCGAACACGCGACCCCCATCATCTGGCGCCCGCGGGGCGGCTACATGTTCTCCGACGACCCGGCGGACCGGATCGCATACGAGAAGAAGCAGTTCCGCCTCATCCTCGGCCGACTCACCCGGTGATCACTGGCACGCTCGACCCGCATCTGGCCCGCTACCCGGACGACGAGTGGGGCTTCTTCTAGACGCAGAAAAAGGGCGCCTGACCAGGCAAGATGCCTGTCAGGCCTCCTTCGTGACGCAAGGCTGAGCAGTATGCCGAGATGCACCCTTCGCCCGATATTCCCCACTGGTATCCCAGCTCTGACCAGCAGTTCCGGGGCATCTCCGGGCCAAGGTCCCGCCCAGTCGTCCTCCTCGTCACCCGTCGGGGTCTCCCACCGCTGAACGCCAAGACCGTCTGGATCGGCCAGGACGCCTGAACCTCCGATACCAGGCCGCAGCCGGCCGCACTGGCATGCGCGCCGGCCATCGCGGCCAGCGGCCCGCCGAGCGCATGGAGGCACCAACAGTCCGTCGCCGGTCGACCGGCGCAGGACGGGCTGACTGACCGAGTCGTCCGGGCGGGCCCCGGCCCATCCCGGCAAGACGCCCGCACCCACTCGCGGCAGTTGCTCTTGAAAGGGCCGACCAGTTCCTTCTTCTTCGTGTCCACACTGATCACCGGAGCCCCGCCGTTCTGGTGGTCCCGAGCTCGTTCGTTGAGGTAGTGAAACTGTGCGTCCCGGTCGGGGTGCTGCTTGCCCTCAAGGATCTTGGCGTTGCTCTGCAGGCTGAAGCCCTCCTTGCGCAGGAGGTCGCCCACCGTATCCGCGGAGATTCTGTGGCCCTGGCCGGTCAGCTCCTCGGCGAGCTTGCGAGTGGATCTGGTGGTCCAGCGCAGCGGCGACATGGGGTCCTCGCGAACGTCCGGCTCGACCAGGGCGAGCAGCGCAGCTCGTAGGGCAGGGTCCAGGTCGACGACGCGTTCGCGACCACCGCCGGGTCGGCGGACCCGTCCCAACAGTGCCTCTCCGGAGTCGAGTTCCCGCACTCCGAGCCCACGATCACCAACAGCCGTACAGGGCTTGGCGAGGCTCAGCAACATCCAGGTCACCGGGGTCGGCTCGGTCGGACATCTACAACTGGCCCTGACCGTCCGGCTCGGGCACCCACAACCTTGCCGACGCCGATGGCAACTCCAGTCGGAACAGTGCCTGGTCGGACTGCGCGGCCTGGCTGCAGCCGGGCCACCCCAATCTCGCCAAGGGCCGCCCGCGTACGCGGCCTCGTCGATGTCGAGCGTCACAAACAGGATCGTGGTGCCCCGCTCCCGCCGCAGCCTCTTACGAGGGCCTCCGGATCGGCGCGCGTCTGCGCGTCGACAGCCGCGAACGGCCCGTCCATCAGCAGCACAGGGCTCGACGCGAGCGTGCGGGCGACGCCGACCGCTGATGTATCCCGCCCGAGAGCTGCCACCGATACGCTCCGGCCGCGTCGGCCGGCCCGACCGATTCCAGTGCGCCCGTCACCAGTTTCCCGCGCGTGCGCGGGCTGCGCCGGCCGAGTCGGCGGCGAGCGGCGCCTGCGTTCACCTGAAGAATTCCCTAACCGGGCACGAACACATGCGTCCATGCTGATCAGGGCGGTGGACCGGCCCGGACAGTACGGGGCCGGAGCTGCCGCCCTCGCACGGCGCAGGGTCGGCGGAGGTGACAAGGAGGTCTGGCTGATGATGTCCCGAAGACGGTTGCTGCATGCTCCGGTGCTGACCGTGACGCTGCTCGTGACGCTCACCGCGGTCGGGTGCGGCGGCTCCGGCGATGGGGCTCCCTCGGTTGCCGAACGGCCGCAGTCGAACGCCACGGACAGCACAGGCGACAGCGGCGGAGCCCCGAAGAAAAGGCCGTCGGCGGACCCCTGCGGGCTCATCTCCGTCCAGGAGGTCCAGCAGTTGGGAGGCGTGTCCGTCACGGCGAAGACGAGCGAGTTCAACACCACAGGCTGCGAGTACTCGCACGAAGGGGTGCTGATCTCCTCGACCCTACAGGGTGACGAAGCCAAGGCCTTCGCCGACGACATGCTCGCGGGAGCCCGCAAGAAGCCGCTCTCCGGCGTGGGCGAGGAGGCCTACTCCTACGACGCCTCCGATCACGGGACCTTCGCCGTGCTCTTCCGGAAGTCGGGCACCTGGGTGGCGATGACCGTGGCGGCGGACAGGGCGGACAACGCCGGGCGGCTGAACGAACTCGCCCGGACAGTGGCCGCGCGCATCTGACACCGGCAGCCGGGCCCGCGCCGGGCCGCACCCCACGAACACGGCACGCGGTCGGCGGGAGGCGACGCAGCGACCGGTGGCCCGAAGGATTCCTGAACAGGGCGCGAACACGCCAGTTGATGATAATCCACGGGGGTACGGCGCCGCGCGCGTCGGCCATGGCGAACGGATCACGGCATGAAAGGTATTCGGCTGCTGTCGGCTGTGTCACGGGGGGGTGCGGCCCTCCGCCCGGGGAGGCGGGCCGCGCCGCTCGCGATTGCGTTCCTCCTGACCACCACGGCGGCATGCGCTGGCGCATCCGGGCGTGAGCACGAGGGCTCCGGTCCGGCCGACATGTCCGAGGCCGCGCTCACCTACGGGACCCGGCCGGTCCGTGATCCATCGATCACCTACCAGCCCGACGTCGTGATCGTCGAGGGCGGGCCGCGAGCGATCCGGTCGGCATCCGGTGACGGTCTGACCTGGACCATCGACGGAAAGGCCCGCGGTGTCCAGGACGTTCGGCTCGGAAAGGTCCAGCATCATGGACTCGGTCACCGGAATCTCCGTCGGAGTCAGCGGCATCGCCACCGCCGTCGAGTTCAAGGTCCAGGTCGGAGTCGGTGTGCCCGCCGCCTTCGCCGGTCCTTACACCAAGCTCGTCATGGACTTCGGGGTGACCAACGGCTCGGCCCTCGGCGCCCCGCTGACCCGCTGTGTCGGAGCGACGCTGGACGGCAAGGTCGGCGGGGGCGTGGGGGTCTCCGTCACCGCCGTGGCCATGGCCGCCCTCAAGAAGCTCCTGCCCACGATGAAGTTCCAGCTGGTGCAGGAGAGCCTGACACCTTTCGTCCACAGACAGCAGACGCTGCCGGACGTACCGCTGTGCAAGTCCTGACACCGACACGAAGGCAGACAATGAGGATCCCGATGAAGCGCAACCGCAGCCGCCCGCCGTTGCCACTGGTGCCCCTGGCTGTGCTCGCCTTGCTCGCGCTGTCCGGGTGCGGCGGCCACGGGCAGCCCTCGGCAGCTGGCCCCTCGCCGGCCGAGCCGGCCACGGCAACCCGGACTCCGGAGGAGAGCACCGAGGCGCCGTCGCCGAATGGGGCAGCCGTCGACCCCTGCGCCCTTGTGGCCAGGCAGCAGGCCGAAAAGCTGGCCGGAACAGCGCTCGACCCCGCGACACCGGTACGGGAGACCTGCACCTACACGGGTCCCGTCACCGGGCCGACGGCCCAGGTGGAGATCTTCGTCGGGGACGGTGCGAAGAAGTACCTCGACATCGAACGCGACCTCGGACACACGCTCAGGCGGCTGACCGGTATCGGCGACGAGGCGTACGCCGAGGACGAGGCGGTCTTCCTCCGCAGGTCCGACCGGTGGGTGTCGATCCGTCTGGTGCGGCTCAACGACCCAGCGGAGAACCGCACACCACTGGAAGAGCTGGCCCGAGAGGTGGCCACCCGGATCTGACCCGCGTCCCCCGTGCGCACCCGTCCCATCCGCAGGAGCCCCCGCGTCCCGCGTTCCTACCCGTCGCTGTCGTTCTCGTCGTGCTGCTGTTCATCCTCGCCTTCGTCGTGCCCTACAACGGTCTCGCCCGCAGGCGCGGTGCGGTGGACAACGCCTGGGCCTCAGATCGAGGTACAGCTCAGGCGACGCCACGATCTGGTCCCCCAACCGCGTGGGACCCGACGCGGGTAGGCCGCACACGAACGGCAGACACAGGAAGAGCTGTCGGTCACCGAGAACCGCATCGCCTACTCCCGGCAGTAGCACGACGACGCGGTCTTCCAACGCGATCCAGACGGTCCCGGCCAACGTCATAGCGGGCCTGACCGGCTTCGCGGCACGTGTGCGACGGCGGACGGGAAGCACAACGCCGGCCCGGCGCGGGCATCGTCTCCTGGGCGCTGCTCCTGATGCTGACGGGCGGACTGAACGGCGAGCGCGGCACCCGGCGGGGCGCCGAGGCCGCGGGCCGCCGGCCGGGTGTGCCTGAACACCTCGCCGCGAGTGGGCTGTTCGGCCGGCAGTCCGCCGTCTGGGTCACCCTGTTGGGCCGGCATCGGCTTGCGCGGCGGCGCTCGGCCTCGCCCCACGCGCGGTGGCCCTCCCGGTCGGCGGCGCCGCCGACCACAGGCGCGCCTGGCCCGACTACGGCAGCATGCGTCACGCGGTCTCTGTGCGCTGTTCCAAACGGCTGTTCTGAGCGCGCGAACGCGAGATCACCGGCATCGGGAGGGACGCTACGACGACACCGGCGAGTACCGGATCGACGCTCCGGAGAACCTCGGCGAGGTCCGGCTCTCCGAGCCCCGCCGGAACCCACGCCAGAAACGCTGCCGGGAGTGAGTCCCGGACTTCCCGAAACCACCCGGCTCGTCCGTCTTCGTCAGAGTATTCTGACGCGGTGACCACCGGCGCGGGAGGGGCTGCGGGCGCTGACCGGGTGCGCGACCCCGATACTGTCGCGCGACTGGCGGAGTCGGCCCTGCGACAGGGGCAGTACAACGAGGCGCTGCGGCATGTCGCGACACTCCCGGCGGACGCGCTACTGCCTGCCGAACTGGCCTGGAGGCTCGGCCGCGTACTCCATCAGCGGGGCGAGTTCAAGGGCGCCGAGTCGCTGTACGAACGCGCGGCCGCCGGGGACGCCGACGCGGACCAGGCCCAGTTGCTGGCCGGCCGGTCGGCAGCACGCTGGGCCCGTGGTGACCGGACGCGGGCGCGGAGCCTCGCCGACGAGGCGGTACGGGCTGCCGAGCAGAGCCGCGACGACGCTGCGCTGGCAGCGGCCTACCTCGCCCAGGCGCTGGCCGCCTTCAGTGAGGGCGATCGCGCCGCCAACGAACACGCCTACGCCAGGGCCTTCGCGGCGGCCGAACGGGCCGGGGACATAGGCCTGCAGCTGCGGATCCGCTCCAACGTCGGCTCCCGCCTGGTCGAGGAGGGGCGTCTGCGCGAGGCGGTCGACGCCCTCACCGAGGCGATCCGCATCGGTGAGGGCGCCCCCCAGCAGACGCTGCTCGCACTGGCCCTGCACAACCGTGCCGAGGCCTGGCTGGGGCTCAGCGATTTCAACGCCGCCCGCGCCGACGCCGATCGCGCGCTCGCCCTGTGGCAGCGGGAGGGCTCACCGCTGGCCGCGTTCGGACTGGTGATGATCGCCCGGGTGCACCTGAGCCGGGGCTCCGCCTGGCAGGCGACGGCGACCTACCGCGAGGCCGTGGCGATGGCCGAGCCGGACGGCAACGCCCAGGTCGTGGCGCAGGCATGGGCGGGGCTGGCGCGCACCTGCTACGCCGACGATCCGGGCGAGGCGGCGCGGTACGCGGAGTTGTCCCTCACGCTTCCGAGCGCCGCCGGGCCGGTCACCGGCGAGTTGGCCGCAGGCTGGGTCGCACTGTGCAGCGGAGACACCGCCTCGGCCGCCCGGTACGCCGCAGATGTCCGCTCGGAGGCCGGCCGCCGCCGCGACCCGGCCGGGCTGGCCGAGGCGATGGAACTCGCCGCGCTCGCCGCATACCGGGGTGATTCGGCCGCGATGCCGGGGCATCCAACCGCACGTCGTACCGCCGGGCTGGTGGAGGCGGCCGCGATCTGGGCCGACACGGGCAACGAGGTGGCACTGGCCACCAACGCACTGCTGCGGGCGCGCCACGCGGGCGACCGGCTGTCCGAGGACGTCGCCTGGCAGCGGCTGCACCGGCTGGGGGTATGCGACGACGTCTGGCACATCGCCGGGCCGCTGGCGGCGATCGGTCCGCCGCCGGTCCCCGAGGTTGCCGTGCAGACCCTGGGCCACTTGGCGGTACTGCTCTCCGGAACGCCCGTTCCCCCGGCCGGATGGCAGTCGCGGAAGGCCCGTGAGCTCGTCAAGGTGCTGGCGGGTCGGCTGGGAAGACCGGTCACCCGCACCGCGCTCGCCGCCCTGTTGTGGCCGCAGACACCTTCAGAGGTGGCCAACCGCCGCCTGTCGGTGCTGATTTCGACGGTGCGCGCGGTCCTCGACCCGGCGCGGCGGCATCCGGCCAACCGCTTTCTGGTCACCGATCCCTCCAGCGTGCGGCTCAACACGGAGCACGTCGTCCTCGACACGGTCCGGTTCCACGACGCGGCCCGTGCGGCCATCGCGGCGAACGCCGCGGTCGAGGGCAGCCGGGACACGACGGCCGGCCTCGAAATGGTGGCGCGCCTGGAACTGGTCGTCGGCATGTACACCGGCGACTTCGGCGACGACGGCGAGCTCACCGGGGAATGGAGCGAACGCCCGCGCGCGGCCTTCGCCGAGCTGCACCGCGACGTCGTCCGTACCCTCGCCCGGCGATGCCTGCGGCTGGACCGCTGCGACGCGGCAGCTGGCTGGTACCTGCGCCTGATCGGCGAGGACGGCTACGACGAGTCGGCCCACCTCGGGCTGATCGCCGCGCTCTCCGCGGCGGGCCGGCACGGCGAAGCCCGCCGCCGCTACCGGGACTACACCAAGCGCATGCACGAGATCGATGTCCGCCCCGTCCCCTTCCCCACGGCGTGACGACCCGGGCGAGAAGCCCGCAGGCGTACGGCGAATCTCAGGAAGTCGACGGTGTTCACGGCGTGGCCCCCGCGTCCGCGGCGCCGACGTCGGCTGCCCACGGGTAGTACAGGTACGCGATGGTGGTGGGCGCGCCGGTGATCCTCTTGTTGAGGAAGAGGGCGGTCGGCCACTCCGCGACCGGGATCCAGGGCAGCCGTTCGGCAGCCTGCCGCTGGAGTTCGCTCTCGATGCGCAGGCGGCGGTCCTTGTCGTACGTGGCGGTGGCCTGCTCGACCAGCGCGTCGTAACGCTGGTCGCTGTAGCCGGCGAAGTTGAGGTACGCGCCGGTCCTGAAGTTCGTCAGGAAGTCGAGCGGGTCGGTGATCGAGTCGTAGTAGGTGAGCGGGAACATGTCGATGCCCTCGCGCGCCTCGGGGTCGGTGAAGAGCGCCGTGAAGGCATCGGGGGCAACGGACTTGAGGGTGATCCTCAGCCCGATCTCGCTGCCGGCGGCCTGGACGGCGGTGGCGAGGAGGGAGACGTCCTGGCCGATGGAGCTGGTGGCGACGGTCAGGGTCTTACCGGTGGCGCCGGCCTCCTTGACGAGCGCTCTCGCCCGCTCGACGTCCCGGGTCCTGGGCGGCAGTCCGTCGAGCGCCGCCTTGCGGACCTCGGATGACGCGCCCGCCCATGCGGCGCGGGTGGTGAGGGAGCTGGTGGCGGTCCCCGCGCCGCCGAGGCCGGCCTTCACGAATCCGGAGCGATCCAGGGCGAGGGAGAGCGCCTGGCGTACGCGCATGTCGCCGAGCGGGCCCTTCATGTTCGTGATATCGAGGTTGACGGTGCTGAGGCCCTCGCCGAAGTAGAGGGTGCCCGTCCCGCTGCCCTTGAGGCGCCCGTAGCTCTCGGTGGGTATGAGGTAGCCACCGTCGGCTTCTCCGCTGAGCAGGGCGTTGGTGCGGGCCGCGGGGTCGGTGAGGAAGCGGAAGACGAACTTTTCGGCCTTGGCCGGAGGGCCCCAGTAGCCGTCGAAGCGCCTCAGTTCGAGTGACTGCCCCTTCTGCCAGGCGCCGAGGGTGAACGGGCCGGTGCAGGCGAGGCCGCCTGAGGTGCCGTAGTCGGCGCCCGCCGCGGTGACCCCGGCCTTGGAGGCGACGACACCGGCGGCGGTCGCCATGTACTGGGGGAACTGCGAGTCGGGCTTCTTCAGCTTGACGGTGACCTGGAGGGGGCCGGTCTTCCGAATGGAAGCGACGTTCTGGAAGTTCTGCGCCCAGGCGGCGGCGTTCTTCGGGTCCGTCTGTCGACGGAGGCTGAAGACCACGTCATCCGCGGTCATGGTCCGTCCGTCGTGGAACCGCACTCCGTGCCGCAGGCCGTACACCCAGGTGGTCGGGTCGGGGTTGGTCGCCTTCTCCGCGAGACCGGGTTCGAGCGTGAGTCCTGGTGTCCAGCGCATCAGGCTCTCGCAGATGTTGGAGAGGATGGTGTTCTGCGAGTAGTCGAACGTCATCGTGTAGTCGAGCGTGGGCGGTTCCGCGTAGACGGCCCAGGTGACGGAGTCGATGTCCCCCTTGGGCTTGGGGGTACCGGCCGAGAGCGCGAACGAGGTACCGGCTCCGCCACGGGGCGGGCCGGAGCAAGCGGCGAGTGCGGTGAGGACGGCTACCGAGGTGAGGGCCGCGAGGGCGGTCCTCACGGGGCGGCGTCTCGGGACGCGGGGCGGGGGTGGTGCGGTGCTCATCGTCGCGCTCTCTTTCGGTACGGCAGGGGGACGGGTGGCTGACGGTTTTCCTGCGGGATTACGCGCCGGGGCGGGCCACCGGGATCTGCTGGGTGATGCAGTGAACACCGCCGCCGCCGTACGCGATCACCGGAGCCGGCACGCCGACGACCTTGCGATCGGGGTACGCGGCCGCGATCACCGCGAGGGCGGCCAGGTCCTGGGAGGCTTCGGCGACCGGGACGACCACGCCGCCGTTGGCGACGTAGTAGTTCAGGTACGAGACCTCGACGCGGTTGCCTGCGACCTCGATGAAGGCGGTCTGCGGGACGTCGACGATCTCCAGGGCACGCCCCCGCGCGTCGGTCGAGACCTCCAGCACGGCGCGGTTGGCGCGCATCCGCGCGTAGTCGGGGTGCTCCGGGTCCTCGGGCAGCGAGACGACGACCTTGCCAGGGGCGGCGAAGGTGCATACGCCGTCGACGTGGCCGTCGGTCTCTGTGTCGAGCAGTCCGCCGTACGGGAGCCAGATCACCTTCTCGACTCCGAGCCGCGCCTTCAGCTCGGCCTCGATCTGGTCCCGGGTCATGTCCGGGTTGCGGTTCGGGTGGAGGAGGCACTGCTCGGTGGTGATGAGGGTGCCCGCGCCGTCGACGGTGATGGCCCCGCCCTCCAGGATCATGTCGGAGGCGATGCGGTCGACGCCGAGGTGCTCCAGGAGCAGGGCGCTGATGCGGTCGTCGGAGTCGTACGGGTGGTGCTTGCGGCCCCAGGCGTTGAAGCGGAAGTCGACGCCGGCCCGGCGCCCTTCGCCGTCGAGGACGAACAACGGCGCGGAGTCGCGGAACCAGGAGTCGTCGAGGGGGAGCTCCACGACGGTGACGTCATCGCCGCAGTGCGCGCGGGCGTCGTCGCCGAAGCCGGGCGGGGCGACCATGGTGACGGGCTCGAAGCGGGCGATAGTACCGGCGACGTAGGCGTACTCCCGCTTCACGGCGTCGAGGACGCCGTCCCACAGATCCACTCGGGTCGGCCAGGCCATCAGGCAGCCGTCGTGCTCGGACCACTCGGCGGGCATACGACATGCGGTCATCGGGGTCTCTTTTCGGTCGATGGGAAGGAATCATGACCCTGACTGATTTCTCAGTCAGGATCTTGGGCAAGAGAAAGTCCGGTGAGATCAGAGAAAGTAGAGGCGGCTCAGGGAGACTTCCTGCGCCGGCTCGGAACGCAGAGGCGACCCGTCGAGCGTCACGAGGCCGGTGCGGCCGTCGACCTGGACATCTCCGGTGCGGGAGTTGAGCAACAGGTCGGCCGGACCGATGCCGCGGGTGCCGCGCACGGCGACCCGGCGACGGCGGGTGGCCAGCGTGTCGTACGGGCGACCGAAGGAACCGGACTCGGCAGCGGCGCGACTGACGAAGGCCACGGAGAGGTCCGCCGGGGTGGTGCCGTGGGCGCCGAACAGGGGGCCGAGGACAAGGGGTTCACAGGTGTCGGTGGCCGCGTTGGGATCACCCGTCACTCCATAGGCGAGGAAGCCGCTCTTGATGACCATCTGCGGCTTGGCGCCGAAGAACTGCGGGCGCCACAGAACGATGTCGGCCATCTTCTCGACCTCGATCGAGCCGATCTCGTGCGCGAGGCCGTGGGCGATCGCCGGGTTGATCGTCAGCTTCGCCATGTAGCGCAGCACCCGGGCGTTGTCGTCGCCCGGACCATCGCCCTCCATCGGGCCCAGCTCGGCCTTCATCTTCCCAGCCATGGCGAACGTACGCCGGACAGTCTCCCCCGCACGTCCCATGCCTTGCGCGTCGGAAGAGGTGATGCCGATTGCACCGAGGCCGTGCAGGACGTCCTCCGCACCCATCGTCCCGGCCCTGATCCGATCACGTGCCATGGCGGCGTCGCCCGGCAGGTCGGTCTTGAGCGCATGGACGGAGACGATCATCCCGTAGTGCTCGGCGACCGCGTCCCGTCCGAACGGCAGGGTCGGGTTGGTGGAGGAGCCGATGACGTTCGGCACGCCCGCCATCTTCAGCACGTTCGGTACGTGTCCGCCGCCGCAGCCCTCGATGTGGAAGGCGTGGATCGTCCGGCCGTCCAGGACACGCAGGGTGTCCTCGACCGACAGACACTCGTTCAGCCCGTCGCTGTGCAGGGCGACCTGCACTCGTGCTCCTCGGCCACCCTCAGCGCCGTGTCCAACGCCCGCGTGTGCGCGCCCATGTCCTCGTGGACCTTGAAACCGGACGCGCCGCCCTCGGCGAGGGCCTCCACCAAGGGGGCCGGGTGCGAGGACGAACCCCGGGCGAGCAAGCCGATGTTGACCGGCCAGGCGTCGAAGGCGTTGAAGGCGTGCTTCAGCACCCAGGGCGAGTTCACACCCACACCCCAACTCGGTCCTGCCTCCTGGCCGATGATCGTGGTGACGCCACTGGCGAGCGATGCCTCCATGATCCGGGGTGACAGCAGATGGACGTGGGTGTCGATGGCCCCGGCGGTGGCGATCAGCCCCTCCCCCGGGATCATCGTCGTCCCCGTGCCGACGACGACGTCGACCCTGTCGAGGGTGTCGGGGTTGCCGGCCCGCCCGATCGCGTGGACGCGGCCCTCGCGAATGCCGATCGACACCTTCCGGATCCCCTGGACAGCGTCGATCACCAGAACATTGGTGATGACCACGTCGCAGGTCTCACGGACCGCGGCGGCCTTCAGGTGCATCCCGTCCCGCGCCGTCTTGCCGAAGCCGGCGAGGAACTCGTCGCCGGGCTTCTGGGAGTCGGATTCCACCCGGACGACAAGCCCGGAGTCGCCGAGCCTGACCCGGTCACCGGCCCTCGGTCCGTGCGCGGAGGCGTACTCATGCGGGTCGATGTGGCGGCTGCGCCCGGGAGCACAGTGGTCGCTGTGCCCGGTGGGCCGGCTCATGCCCGCACTCCTTCCGTGGCGTCCTGGAGCGGCCTCGCGCCGAGATAGCCGCAGGCGGCGGCCCGCATCAGGGCCCGCTCCTTGACGCCGGGGGCATCGAGAGGTCCGTCGACCAAGCCCGCGAAGCCGATGGCGACGCGCGAGCCGCCGATCGGGGTCAGACCCACGTCGACGGCCTGACCCGAGTCGAACCTGGTCGACGACCCGGCGGGGGCCGCCAGCCTCATCCCGTAGGCGGCGGCGCGGTCGAAGTCGAGACGCGGGTTGGCCTCGAAGAAGTGGATGTGGGAGGTCACGCTGACCGGTACCGCGGCCGTGTTGCGCACCGTGAGCGTGAGCACCGGCTCGGGCACGGCGAGGTTGTCCGGGCCGGGCAGCACGGCACCGGGCGCGCCGTCGTTCCGGTCTCGGGCTCCGAAGGGATCTGCGATGGCGGCGAGGCGTGTGCCGTCGTCGAAGACGGCCTCGACCTGAATCTCGGTGACCACATCGACGACGCCGGGCAGCACGTCGTCGGGCCGGAGCACGGTACGGCCCCGCTCGATCGCTTCCGTCAGGCACAGGCCGTCCCGGGCGGCCTCACAGACGGTGTCCGCGATCAGCGCGGTGGCCTCGGGCACATTGAGCCGCAGGCCGCGCGCGCGGCGGGCCCGGGCGAGTTCGGCGGTGGTGAACAGCAGCAGGCGGTCCCGCTCGGTGGGAGTCAGCGGCATGTCGACCTCGCGTACGTGACGTACATGGGCACTTCCTTCCTCCCCTGCGAAGAAGGCGGGGAGAGGCGAGGGATTCGGGGCTTTTCGTGGCTCGGCTCGAGTCGGCATCGAAGCGCGAGCGGGCCGACGAAGCCCGGCGATGACCTCACTGTGGCACTGACTGAATTTTCAGTCAATAGACCGGACACGCTTGGGCCATGCCTCCGCCTGCAGAGGCACCCTGCCCCTGCCTCCACGCGTGGTGCGCACGACCGCACGACGGCGGACGGCCAGGCGCTACCGCTGCCGCAACCGGGCCAGCTCCACCTCGATGGCCTCGGACATGAGGGAGCGTGCGTGGTCGATCCCGAGTCCACCGCTCAGCCAGCGCATGCTCAGGCCCTCGAGCAGAGCGGTGAGCCGTTCGGCGGCCGAGGCGAGCCTGGCCGCCGGCGCCATGGGATGGACCTGACCCAGAAGCGCGGCCACCTCCTGCACCCACACCAGGGTCGCCCGTGCAAGGTCCTCACGCAGGACGGGGTCGAAGACGGCACTCGCCCGCAGCTCGCCCCAGGCCGTGCTGTTCTCGCGCACCTCCGGGGTGTCCTGGAGCTCCAGGAGCAGGACCTGATCGACCTCCTCGCGCGGGCTCAACGGTTCCGCGTCGGGGTCCTGCGCCATGGTGTACCGCTCGGCGCGGTCGTTGATGAACTCCAGTGTGTGGCGCAGGATTCCGGTGCGGTCCTTGAAGTGGTAGTAGATCAGGCCGGTGGATACCTCGGCCTCCTTGGCCAGTTCCTCCACGCGGAGCCCGCGAACCCCGCGCCGGGCGATCACCCGGGCGGCCGCTTCCAGGATCTGAGTACTGCGAGACGCCATGCCATGAACCCTATCCGGACCGCCGCGCCGCGTGATCGCCACCGCTGCCCGGCGGGACGGCCACCCGGTTCCCCCTCGGCTCAGCCCCTCGTCCGCTACTGACTCGACAAGACCATGAGGGAACCGCCGCCCGGAGCGACCTCGACCAGCCGCGCCACGACGAGTCGCTCGCCGTCGGCACTGCGCGCACAGAACGGCCGCTCGTCGGCGAGCTCGTCGAACGGCAGGCTCGTAACCGGTTCATCGTCCTCCTGGAGGGCCTGAGCACCCGGTGGCTCATCGGAGCACTGCCGGCTGACCACGCCTGCGAGCTGATGCGGGGCGCGATCACGGCCGAGGTCGAGGGCTGCGACTGCTGGAGCCGTACACCGTGTGCCTGGTCGGCTGAACGAGGGCGACGAGGTCCACCACGTAGTAGCAATTTGACTGAAAATTCAGTCAGTGTCACAGTGGCGTTCACGGCACCCTACTCATGCCTCGCCTCAGCCGACCACACGGCCGCCACGCACATGAAGCCAAGGCCAGCGATTCCCACCGCTTGCGTCGCCGCGATCCGCCCGTCGCCGCCGGACAGTCTCGCCACGATCGGAGCACACCGTGTCCCACCTCCCCCCTCCCGCCGGACCGCATTGCGCGCCTTCGCCGGAATCGGCGGCGCCCTCGCACTCGGCGCCACGGCCTGCGGTCCCGGGGAGTCCGTGAGTGGCGGAACGGCCACCCCTCCCGTCCGCACCCCGGCCTCAGGCGCCGAGCGCCGCTTCGGTGCCGAGTGGGAGAGTCACACGCGCACCTTCATGTCGTGGCCTGCCCTCGCCTCCGTCTGGGAGGACGACCTGCCCTACGTGCGGGAGGACATCGCCCGTATCGCCCGGGCCGTCGGGGAGTATGAGGCGGTCGTGATGACGGCCCGCCCGGACCAGCAGGCGTCGGCCCAGCGGGCCTCCGGTTCGCAGGTCGAGGTCATCCCACTCGCCGTCGACGATCTGTGGGCCCGCGACACCGTCCCCGTCTTCGTCGAGGAGGACGGCGAGGTCGTCGGCGTCGACTTCAACTTCAACGGCTGGGGCAACAAACAAGAACACACAGCCGACGCCCAGGTGGGCCGCAAGCTGCTCGGCACATACGGCATCCCCCGCGAACAGGCGCCGCTCGTGGCGGAGGGCGGCTCCTTCGAGACCGACGGCGAGGGCACGCTTCTCATCACCGAGAGCTCGATCGTCAACGACAACCGCAACGGCGGTAAGAGCCGGGACCAGATCGAGGACGAACTCATCGAGACGCTCGGCGTGGAAAAGGTGGTCTGGCTGGCGGGCATCCGCGGCAAGGACATCACCGACGCACACGTGGACAGCCTCGCACGGTTCACCGCACCGGGCGTGGTCCTCCTCGACCAGGCATTCCCCGGTACTCCCCCGGACTCATGGTCCCGCTCGGCCGACCAGGCCCGCTCGGTGCTCAGTAAGGCCACCGACGCGCGGGGACGGCACTTCGAAATCATCGACCTGCCTCAGCCGGACCTCGACAAGATAACAGGCGAGGGTAATGACTTCGTTTCCACCTACGCCAACTTCTACATCGCCAACGACGCAGTCTTCCTGCCCAAGTTCGGGGACCGCAAGGCGGACGCCACGGCGAAGGCCATCCTCCAGGAACACTTCCCCAAGCGGGACATCGTCCAACTGCGGATCGACACCATTGCCTCCGGCGGCGGCGGAATCCACTGCTCCACCCACGATCAGCCCGGCAAGGCCGCCGCCTGACCGCGTCCAGGAAACAACGCCACCTGCCGGCCCACGGCGGACTCCGCTGAATGCCTTGTGCGGGACGAGCTCCTCGGCCACGTCCTCGGCGCGCACCTCCGCTGGCGTCTTGCCGAAGGCCGGCGCCCGGGTCGGGGCTGCTGAATGTACACGGTGAACTTCGGCAGGTAGTGGGAGTACGGCAGCACGGCGTGCGACTGGGCGTCGAAGAAGACGCCGTACCAGACGCCGAGGAGGCTGAGCAGCAGTGGGGCGTTCTCCTCGGCCGGGGTGGGACGGAAGTGCTCGTCGACGAGGTGGAAGCCGTCGAGCATTATTGCCGAGCTCGACGCCGCATCGGGCGCCGATGTCCGGCTCGATTCCGAGGTCGCCGCGCTGCGCACCGAGCATCACGATGCCAGGACGCGGCCGGCGGCGATGGCTGATGCCACGGTGCCGCCGGTGACGACGGCCCAGGCCGCGACGATCGGGACGCGGGTACTCCAGGTGCGCAGCGCAGGCGAGGTCGAAGCTCGGGCGAGGAACGCGTCGCGACCGCGCAGTACCGCAAGGCCGACGCCGATCAAGGTCAGCGCCATGCCGACACCGAACGCCGCCACCAATGCGATCGCCGCGCCGACCCGGCCGGTCAGCAGCCCGGTGAGGAGGACGAGGAACGCCGACGGGGAGGGGAGCAGGCCGCCGGATGTGCCGAGCAGCAGGATGCCGCGCCAGGTGAGCAGGGACTTGGACGTCGGGACGTGGTGGTTGTGGCCGTGGTGATGATCGTGGTCATGCCCGTGATCGTGGCCATGGTGGTAACCATGGCTGTGACCGTGCTTCCGGTTGATCAGGTGGCGCCGGAGCAGGCCGACGCCCACGGCGACCACGACCAGGGCTGCGATCAGCTGCAGCCAGTTCGTCACCGCTGCGACGTCCGGTGCGTGCTGGGCGGCGAGCCACCAGCCCACGGCGAGTACGGCGACCGATGCGGTGTGCATGACGGCCACGATGGCGCCGAGCCACACCGCGTCCCGCGCCCTGCCCCGGCCGCCCACGAGGTACCCGGCGGCGAGCGACTTCCCGTGACCGGGGGCGCAGGCGTGGAAGGCGCCCACGGCTGCCGAGACGAGAAGGGCCAGGGGCAGTACGACACCATGGTCCAGCAGTGCCGCAAGGTCTGTGGTCCACACGGTCGTCGGCCCCGTGGATGCAGTGGCGGCGGAGCCGCCGGCTCCGCCGAGGGCGAGAGCAAGGGTGGGCTCGCTCGCCGTGTGCAGGCCGCCGCCACCCTTCTTCGTCACGGAGATCGTGCGATAGGCCGGGTTGACGTCGATCAGCGCGGTGATGGTCAAGGCGACCGTGTCCACGGGTTCGGGGCAGGTGTAGTGGATCACGGCGCCCTTGTTCGCGAGCCGCGCAGTGTCCACCGCCCCGAGCCGGCATGCGCGCCCGTCCTGGCGCACGGATATGTGCGAGCCGAGGTAGGCCGCCTCGTCCCCCCTGGCAGCCTGGTGCATGACGTCCAGGTCGTTGCGCTGGGCCGACCAGGTGACCTCAACGGTGCGTCCTTCGGCCCTGATCTGGGCGACCGGCGGTGTGCCGAAGGGGTGCGCCTCGGCCGTGCCTGCGGCGCCGAGCACCGCCAATACGGCTGCCAGGCCGATGAGCACGAGACGGGCGGCGTGGGTGCGGGTGGTCCGGAGGGTGTGCACAGTGGTGGTCCCGTCGGGAGTGGAGCGCCGCGAGTTGCCTCCCCTGGCAGGGGAGGCAACTCGCGGACGATTGATCAGCTGTCGTTGCCGCGCGAGTGGCGGGCGGCCAGTGCATGGAGCGTGCCGTCGTCGGTGAGGGCGATCACCCAGTCACCGCTGACGGAGAGCGCCGAGGTCACGCTGGCGCCGAGGTTGTACTCGGTCAGCCGCTTGCCGGTGACGCGGTCCAGGACGACCAGGCGGCCGTCCCGGGTGCCCGCATACACCAGGTCCTTGGTGACCAGGGCGTGCATCGCGGGCGAACCAGGACCCTCGTCGCACCCCTGGGCGACCCGCCACTTGTCGTCCATCGGGCTCCTGCCGGGCAGGTAGCCGACCTTGGTCTCCCAGAGCGGCTCGGACGCGTCGGCCGCGCTGGTGTCGTAGGCGCGGATGACCCCGTCGCGGCCCGCTATGTAGACGATGTCGCCCCAGATGGCGGGGCTCGTCAACGGAGCCTTGCCGGGCTCGCAGGTCCACGGGTCGTTCGCCGCGGACTGCCACAGGACATTGCCGGTCTTGAGGTCGTGCCCGCGGGCACCGCTCGTCGTCACCGTCACCAACTGCGGGTCCCCCTCGGCCGGATCGGTGAGGGTCGGGGAGGAGTGGCTGTCGATGCCGCCGTCCGTGCCCTTCGCCCACAGCTGGCGGCAGCCGACGAGGTCCATGGCGACCACGGTGCTGCTGGAGTCGGTGTGCAGGTAGGCGATGTCGGAGCCGGGCCGGCGGACAGCTGTGCTGTGGAACTGCCCCCAGTTCGTCGCGCCGTTGAAGCCGCCGAGCAGGTCACCGGTCTTGGCGTCACGGCACTGGATCTTGTTCCAGTCCTGGTAGACGGCGACCGTGCGCTGCGCGTCCTTCAAGTCGAAGACGGTGACCGGACCACCGGCGCGCCCATAGCGGCGGACGGTGTTGCCGTGCTGCTCCTCCTTCTCCACCGCCTGCCAGACGACGTGGCCGTCCTCGGCGTCCAGCGCGTAGATCCGGCCGACGGCGGTGGTTATGTAGACCTTGTCGTCGTGGTAGGTCGGTGCCGACTCGGCGTCACCGTCCAGATAGGTACGCCAGATCTCGCGGCCGGACTTGATGTCGTAGGCCAGCATCATGTGGTTCGGCGAGTCGAACGCCCTGGAGGAGACGATCACCTTGCCGTCCGCCACGACCGACCCGTTGAGGTTGAACTGCTCGCCGGTGTTGGCCGCCCACTGCAGGTCGAGCGCGGTGCCCGGGTTGTCGCCGCTGGCGGAGCGACCCGCTTCGTCGCCGCCCTGACGCAGCCAGTCCTGGCCGGTCTTCGGGGTGGCCAGCTTGCCCTCGGGCACCACGGTGAAGGTGTTGCTGATGGTGGGCCACGTCTTGCCGCGGGTGTCGACCGCGGTCATCTCGGCCGTGTAGGTGTCCGGTCGGAGGCCAGGGAGGTGGTCGCTGACCCGGGTCCAGGAGGTCCGGGTCTCCGGGCAGGGCTCGGGGGTGCCGCCCGGGGGCGTGTAGCAGTTCTCGATGCCGGTCTTGCGGACTCCGCTGCCGAACTTCATACGTTCCTCGTGCCAGGCGATGTGGCCGCGCGAATCGCGAAGGGTCAGCGAGGCCGTGGCCGGGGTGCGCACGGCGTCCTCGGCGTACAGCTGGATCGGTATCCCGGCGCTGTTGCCGTGCACACTGCCCTGGGCGGGACTGACCAGCGCGACGGCGTTGCGGACGTCGAACTGGCGGTGGGTGCCCATGACGTAGCCGGTGTCCTCGTTGCGCTTTGTGCCCGGGTCATCGTAGATGCCCTTGAAGTCGAGGATCTTGTAGTCCGGGTGGGAACCGTCGATGCCGTACTTGCCCTGGTTGTTGATCTCGACCGAGCGGTCGAAGGCACCACGCCGATACTCGGCCTGCTGGTTGTGGCCCGCAGCGAACATCCGTACGTCGTACTTCGACAGCTCGTCGATGGTCGGCTGCATGCCGGCCCCCGGGCCCCACTGGGTGAACAGCGACCGGTGTGCGAAGACCAGCACCTGCTTGCCGACCGCGTGGCGCGTGAGGTCCTCACGCAGCCACTCCAGTTGCGGCTTCAGGCCGCTGGAGTCGTAGTTGTCCTCAAGGACGACGATGTGCCGGCCGTTGCGGTCGAAGCTGTACCACTCCGGGCCCATGTTGCGGCGGTAATACTCCAGGCTGCCCGCATAGCCCTGCGAGGTGGCGGTGCCGCCGATGTCGTGGTTGCCGACCACGGGGTAGAAGGGCATGCGGAGCTTGCCGTCGACCAGGCCCTTGTGCAGGAGGTCGTAGCCAACCTGCCGGCGGGGCTCCGAGGCGTAGTCGGTGACCGTCAGGTCGCCGGTCGCGATCACCATCGACGCGCCGTCGAGCTGGGACATCGCCTCGACCTGGCCGGTCCACTCCGGCAGCGTGCTGCGCGCGGCTCCGTCCGAGGTGTTGGACACCTCGCCGTCGGAGTCCATCAGCCACTTCTCTGTGGGGTTGGCGGCGTTCTTGTCCGGCACCAGGGCGAAGTCGATGCCGGTGCTCGGACCGCCCTCGGGCACCTTGTGGAAGTACTCCGGGACGTAGTCGTCGCGCAGGGCCGGAGTGTAGCCGTTCGGGGAGACGATGCTGACGAGGTCGGTCTCCCTGCGGGTCGGGTCCATCTGCAGGGTGTAAGAGCCGTCGGGGCCGGTCGTCGTCCAGACGGCGCCGTCCGTGACATCGACCCCGGGCATCGCAGCCTCGCCCGCGTCGCGCTTTCCGTTGCCGTTGGCGTCCTCGAAGACCGTGCCCGTGGCAGTAATCGTGTTCGCGGTCGCCGCTGCCCCCTCGGCGAGCGGCGCCGCCGAGGCCACCTGGGGAGCCAGGCAGGACAGCGTCACGGCGCCGACGGCGGCCAGCTTGATCCGCTTACGGCCGCCGCGCACCCTGGCGAGCAGCCGAGCGACCTGGAGGCGCCCGGTGCGGATCCGCCACACCACGAGCAGCAGCGCAGCGGCCGCCGCGATGCCGAGCGCCACCGCTGCCCACGGGAAGGCGGGAAGCGCGTGGGCACCCGATGCGTCGACAACGGGGACCTGGGCGTTGGCATTGACCGTGGTGCCGTCGAACTCGGTGACGACCTGGGTCAGTTCGCCCTGCTGCAGCATTGCGCTCAGGTCGAGCTTGTCGACGTGGCAGCTCCACGCGAGCTCGACCACCACACCGCCGGGGACGCCGCCGCCGTCCCCTGCGACGCCGGAGCCGGTGGCAGGGCAGCTCGCGCTCAGCAGGTGCGACGCCCAGGCACCTGCTTTCTGCGGTGACACCACGTCATGGTGGACGATCAGCCGCCCACTGGTGACGTCGTCCTTGGTCGTAATGACGAGTTCGGCGTGCTCCGGTGACACATGTGCCGCAGCGGGCTGTGCACAGAAGCCCAGGATGAAGAGGAGCAGCGTGAGGCCTAGACCTGCTGCTCTGCGAAGGAATCTCATAGGCAAGGAAGCTAGCTTGACTGGACAACTTTCCGGTCTTGAACGCGATAGTCTTCATCGAACGGTCCGACGGAATTCATGCGAGGGCGCGTGAGGTCTCCCATGGCGGCGTCTCTGCTCCGCTGCGGAAGACCTTGGAGGACACGCGATACTGCGCAGAGACGGGACAGAACAGCGGCGCGCATCGTGCCAAGCCGGGTCGCTCCACACACGCGGGCGCGAACGCCGTCGCCACCGCCGGCAGCAGCTGGACCAACCTGCCGAACAGGCCCCGCCTCTCCACTCCTTGCAGCAATGGGCCGCATGGCTCGGACAGCTCCACCACTGCCTTCAGCCCGGCCGATCCACGAACTGAGCAGCTCGATGGACACTCGCGCATACGGCGATGCAGTGGGAATTCGTGGAGCGCCGCGGGCCGGACGCCATGGGGTTCGGTGTCGCGGGCCAACGGCGTCCGGCTCGGAGTGCCCATCATCTCGGACTTCATCGACGTGAACGACCTCTACATCACGCCGAAGGTCAGCCGGGACATCGCGCTCGGCCGGCGCGCGATGGGGCGCGTACGGTACGGCCAAGCTGGTGAACGACACCTACGAGAAAACCGAGGCGAAGGACGGCTTCATCACTGAGACCAGCCGGATGACCTCCAACACCTGGGACGCGCTCACCAGGTCGAGTTGGGGCGAAGTGGGCGTGACCAGCATGAACCAGGTCTTCGTCAACAACGCCTGCTACCGGGCCAACTTCCTCCCGGGCATGCTGGGCTGGATCAGCCTGAGAGGCTCGGACACCGGGCCGGGCCTCGAAGCCAAGCCGACACGGGGCGCGGGCCTGAACGCCACCGTCCGCCTTCGTCGGACTCACGTCGCGCCCGGGCCCGTCTGACGGGCCAGCGGGTTGTTGCCTATCGAGTTGTGGACGCTGAAGCTCACCGCGTCGGAGCGGTACCGGTCGTCGGACCACTCGACCGGGCGGCCCTCGCGGGTGGTTGTGACCCGGCGCACCCGCAGCAGCGGACTCGTGCGGCGCACACCCAGCAGTTCGGCGTCCCGCGCGCCCGCTGCGACCGCGTCGATCAGATGCTCGCCGTACGCGAAGATCAGCCCCGTGTCCGCGAACAGCCGTTGTGTCACCGACGGGCAGTCCGCCTCGATGCGCTCGACAGCCGGGGCGATCCAGTCCGCATACACCGTCCGTTCCAGCAGCACCGGTTCCCCGTCCAGGCCGCGCAGCCGCAGGACGTGGAGCACCGGCACGCCGGTCGGCGCCTGGAGGCGTGCCGAGTCCTGGGCGGTTGCGGGGCGGTACTCCGAGGACACCACCCGGCCCGTTGCCGTACGGCCCATCGCGCGTGCCCATTGGGCGAAGCTGCGCAGCTCGGCGAAGCTCTGATTGCGGCGGCTGGCGAGCACCACGCGTCGCGCGCCCTGCCGGGACCCGATCAGCCCCTCCGACGCCAGGGCGGCGATGGCTTGGCGGACGGTGCCGCGCGAGACGCCGTAGCGGGCGGCGAGTTCCGTCTCCGGGAGCAGCCGGCTGCCCACCGCGTACTCCTCGCGATCGATCGCCCGGCGCAACTCCTCGGCGATCTCCTCGTATCGGGCTGCCATGATCCCCTCTCGTGCTGTGCGCAGTGTGCAGATGAACCAGCCTAGATGAGACGGGAAGGGGACCGCTCCCCCGGCAGGCCTCTGGCGAGTGTCCAGAAGAATTGGGGTCGGAGTTGCCTCCCTGTTCACCGGGGCGACATGGAGGGCGTGCCTACTGAGGTCAACTTGTTCAAACAAGTTCTCTGTCGAGCCCCGCGGGAACCGCCGTCCGGGGCGCCACCCCAGGAGAGATCGTGACCGTGTCCCTGCCCAGGATCGCCGTCCTCACCGGCGGCCTCGCCGTCGCCGCACTCGGCCTCAGCGCCTGTGGCGCAGCCACCAGCCAGTCCGCTGCCACCCCCGACGGCAAGACGGCCGCCACCGCAACCTCCGCGACGGACTTCGGTGGCATGGACAACCTCGTCGCCGCGGCGAAGAAGGAGGGCACGCTGCACGCCATGGCCCTGCCCCGTGACTGGGCCAACTATGGCGCGCTGATCGACGGCTTCACCAAGAAGTACGGCATCAGGATCGAGGTCGAGAACCCCGATGGCAGCAGCCAGGACGAGATCAACGCGGTCACCTCGCGCAAGGGCCAGGACCGTGCCCCCGACGTGCTGGACCTGGGCAGCTCGTTCGCGCTGAGCGGAGCCCAGCAGGGACTGTTCGCCTCGTACAAGGTCGTCTCGTACGACGACATCCCGGCCTCGCAGAAGGACCCGCAGGCGCGCTGGTACAACGACTACGGCGGCTACGTCTCCATCGGCTGCGACGCCAAGCGCGTCAAGCACTGCCCCACCACCTTCAAGGACCTCCTGGGGCCCGAGTACAAGGGCCAGGTCGCGCTCAACGGCAACCCGACCAAGTCCGGCTCCGCGTTCGGCGGCGTCTACGCGGCGGCCCTGGCGAACGGCGGTTCCTTCGACGAAATCCAGCCGGGATTGGACTTCTTCGCCGAGCTGAAGAAGAACGGCAACTACACGCCGGTCGAGTCGACCCCGGCAACCGTCGAGAAGGGCGAGACGCCCATCAGCATCGACTGGGACTACCTCAACGCCGGCTACGCGGACGAGTTCAAGGGCAAGGGGGTCGACTGGAAGGTCGCCGTCCCGTCCGACGGCCGGTACGCGCAGTACTACTCGCAGGCCATTACCAAGGACGCGCCGCACCCCGCCGCCGCCCGCCTCTGGCAGGAGTACCTGTACAGCGCCGAGGGGCAGAACCTCTGGCTCAAGGGCTACGCCCGCCCGGCGCTGATGCCCGCGATGGAGAAGGCCGGGACGCTCGACAAGGCCGCCGCCGCCAAGCTGCCCGAGGTCTCCGGCTCGGTCGCGTTCCCGAACGAGGCCCAGCAGAACAAGGCCAAGGGCATCATCGCCCAGGGCTGGGGCAAGGCCGTCTCGGGATGACCTCCGGCATGACTGTCACTTCTGTGTCTGCCTGCGTCGACGCCGCGCCCGCCGCACCCTCCGGTCGGCGGCGGCGGCGCGCCGGATGGCTCGCCGTCGTTCCGTTGCTCGTCTTCGTGGCGATCGCCTTCGGGATCCCGGCCCTGGCCATGCTGAACGGCGCCTTCACCGTCAAGGACCCGGCCACCGGCGTCACGTCCTACACCACCGTCAATATGACCGGGTCGCTGCACGGTGCCTATCTGACGGCGCTCCTGGGCAGCGTCAAGCTGTCCGCCGTCTCGGCGGCCATCGGTATGCTCCTCGGGCTGCTGCTCGCCCAGGCCGTGGTGGTCTCCCGCTTCCGCGCACTGCGCGAAGCCGTACTCACCGCCTCCGGGGTGCTCGCGAACTTCGGCGGCGTCCCGCTCGCCTTCGCCTTCGTCGCGACGCTCGGCAACTCCGGCGTCCTGACGAGCCACCTGGGCCTCGCCGACACGGGTTGGACCCTGTACAGCTTCTGGGGTCTGACCCTCACGTACCTCTATTTCCTGATCCCGCTGATGGTCCTCACCATCACGCCCGCCCTCGACGGGCTGCGCTCCCAGTGGCGCGAAGCCGCGCAGAACAACGGCGCCACGCCTGCCCAGTACTGGCGGCACGTCGCCCTGCCGGTGCTCGCGCCGTCGCTGCTCGGCGGCCTGGTGCTGCTGTTCGGCAGCGCGTTCGCCGCCTACGCCACCGCCGCTGCGATGGTCGGCAGCTCGGTCCCGCTGGTCACGCTGCAGATCGCCGACGCCATCTCCGGCAACGTCCTGGTAGGCCAGGAGAACGTGGCACTGGCACTCAGCCTCGACATGGTCCTCGTCGCGGGCCTGGTGATGGCCGTGTACCTGCCCCTGCAACGACGGAGCGCACGATGGCTCGCCTGAACACCACCCGGCGCCCCTGGCGGGTCGCGGTCCTCGCCGTCGCCGCGCTGTACTTCCTGGTGCCGCTGGCAGCGTCCGTCATCTTCACGGTCGACGTGCCGGGTCAGGGGCTGAACGTCGATGCGTATGCGCGGATCCTCGGCACCGACGGCTTCCTGCCCAGCCTGGTGCTCTCCCTCGAACTGGCCGCCGCCACGATCGCGGCCGTTCTGCTGCTGATGGTGCCCGCCATGGTCGCGCTGCGGCTCGGCGCGCCCCGGCTGCGGCCCGTCGTCGAGGTCGTCTGCTTGCTGCCGCTGATCGTCCCGCCGATCGCGTTCGTCGCCGGGATCGGAACGGTCCTCAAGTGGGGTCCCGAGTACCTCTCGGCGACGCCGCTCTTCCAGACGTTCGTCACCCTCCAGAATCCGGACTTCCCGGTCGTACTCGTCCTCGCCTACGTCGTGATGGCTCTGCCGTTCGTCCACCGTGCCCTTGACGCGGGGCTGCGCGCGGTCGACGTGCGCACGCTCGTCGAGGCCGCCCGCAGCTGCGGCGCGGGCTGGCCGCAGGCCCTTGTCCGCGCGGTGCTGCCGAATCTCCGCGGCGCGCTGCTGAACGCCGCGTTCCTCACGCTGGCGCTCGTGCTGGGCGAGTTCACGGTCGCCCAACTCCTCGGCTTCCAGCCATTCGCCGTCTGGATCTACAGCATCGGCGGCTCGCAGGCCCAGATGTCCGTCGCCGTGTCCGTGCTCAGCCTGTTCATGACCTGGGCACTCCTCCTGGCCGTCGCCACCCTCGGCGGCCGCCGCACCCCCACCCGTACCGCCTCCCAGGGATGACCCCCACCATGACGATCACCACGCTGGAGAAGGCTGCCACGACCGGCGCCGCAACCGTCGAATTCCGCAGTATGCGCCGGAGGTTCGGCTCAACCGTCGCCCTCGACGGCCTCGACCTGACCGCGCGGCCCGGTGAACTCCTCGCCCTGCTCGGCCCGTCCGGCTGCGGCAAGACCACCGCACTGCGCCTGCTCGCCGGGTTCGAACACGCGGACTCCGGCGAGGTCCTCGTCGACGGCGAGGACGTGACCCGGGTGCCGACCCACCGTCGCGATGCCGGGATGGTCTTCCAGTCGTACAGCCTCTTCCCGCACCTCAGCGCGCTCGACAACGTCGCGTTCGGGATGCGCATGCGCAAGGTTCGAAGAGTCGAGCGGCGCGCTCGTGCCACCGAGCTGCTGGAGCTGGTCGGCCTCGGGGACATGGGCGAACGCTTCCCGCACCAGCTCTCCGGCGGGCAGCAGCAGCGCGTCGCGCTCGCCCGCGCGCTCGCGCTGCGCCCGCGAGTCCTGCTGCTCGACGAACCGCTGTCCGCGCTCGACGCCAAGGTCCGGCTGACACTCCGCGAGGAGATCCGCCGCCTTCAGCAGGAACTCGCCATCACCACACTCTTTGTGACGCATGATCAGGAAGAGGCACTGTCGATGGCCGACCAGGTCGCCGTGATGCGCGCGGGGCGGCTCGAGCAGTGCGCGGCTCCCGCCGAACTGTACGCGCGGCCCGCCACTGCCTTCGTCGCTGAGTTCGTCGGTACCATGAGCCGGATCTCAGGCGTCCTCGACGCCGAACGCACGACGGTGTCGGTCCTGGGACGACGGTTGCCCGTGGACGGCGAGCCGGGCGGGAGCACCGACGTGGACGTTCTCGTACGACCCGAGGCCGTCCAGCTCACCGCAGACGACACCGGCAATGCCCAGGTCGTCGCCACCGCCTTCCTCGGCGCCGTCACTCGCGTCACCGTCCGCCTCGCCGACGGCACCGAGATCAAGGCCGACCTGCAGACGCACAGGGCAGCGGCACTCGCCCCGGGCGCCGCCGTGACCGTGGCCCTCCCGGACCGGCCGGTGCTGGTCGCGGCGCGGCGCGGCTGAGACCCGGCGCCCGCCGCATCCGGAATGCCCGCCGGACGGCTACGGGCGTTCTGCCCTGCCATACGCCAGCGCCCCACACTACGCCGAACCTCTGAAAGAGACCTCCGTGAAGCACTCCCGCACCACCCCCGCCCAGTCACCCGCGCTGGGGGCCGTGCTCTTCGACATGGACGGCACCCTCGTGGACACCGAGCAGCTGTGGTGGGGGGCCGTCGACGAGGTGGCCGCCGGGCTGGGGTACGCGCTCACGGCAGTCGACCAGCCGGATGTGCTGGGCCGCCCCGTGGAGCACACAGCGATGGTGCTGGGCCGGGCCGCCGGTGCGCCGGTCGGTGCGGTCGCCGCTGAGCTCCACCGGAAGTTCGCGGCCCGGGTGCGTGCCGACGTCGTGCCGCGCCCCGGCGCAGTCGAACTGCTCGTGGCACTGCGCGGCGAGGGCGTTCCCACCGCCCTTGTCACGGCCTCGCCGCGGCACGTCGCCGACACTGTCGTGAAGGCCCTGGAGTCGCTGGGCGCAGGCCCGTTCACCACCACGGTCACCGCCGACGACACGCTCCGCACGAAACCCGACCCCGAGCCGTACCTCGCTGCCTGCCAAGCCCTGGGTGTGGCCCCGGCCGCCTGTGTAGCCGTGGAGGACACTCCCACGGGCGTCGCTTCGGCGGAGGCGGCGGGCTGCCACGTCCTCGCGGTCCCGTCCGTCGCACCGATCGAGCCGACGGCCCGGCGCACGGTCCTCGGGAGCCTCAAAGAGGCGTCCCCGGGTCTGCTGAGTGCGCTGGTGCGCACCGAGCTCGGTCGGTGATCTGGACGCTGGGAGCTTCGGCGGGCGGGAGCAGTCGGCGGCTGCACCACCTGCGGTGCAACGTCCTCGCTCACGTCAGCGGACGTCTCGGTGACGACGCCTCTGTCGCCGTGATCCTCCACAGGCCCGCTCCCGATCCGGGATCACCATCACGGAGAGTTGCTGGGCGGCAGTCGTGGGTGACGCCTGACTGCTGCAGACCGCCGCGGCTCTCTCTGTTCGCGGGTGTCCGCGAATGCTGTGCCGTCACGCGCGGATCCGCTTCTCAGCGTCCTCTCAGCGGGCGTCGCCCAGGCTGGAAGGGGCACCGGGAATGACCGCGCACCCTTTCGCACCGAAAAGGGGGAACCCATGGCCTCCCACACCGCCGCCCCGCCCGTCGTTCCTACGGGAGACCGCACCACCTCGGGGACGGCGGGCACAGTCGGCAGCCTGAACCGTTTCTTCGAGGATGCCTGCGACCGTACGCCGTCGGCCGTCGCCCTCGAATGCGGCCCGCGCCGTCTGACCTACGCAGACCTCGACGCCCGAGCCGATCGAGTCGCCCACCACTTGCGCCGTATCGGCATCGGCCCGGGCAGACGCGCGGCCCTGCTGCTGCCCCGGTCCGTGGACATGTACGTGTGCCTGCTGGGCGTCTGCAAGACGGGCGCGGCGTTCGTTCCCATCGACCCCGCTGCGCCGCCCGACCGGGTCGCCTTCATCCTGAGTGACGCGGGCGTCACCGCAGTGCTGACCACGTCCGCTCTCGCTGCCGGCGCCGCCTGGGCGGGGCTGCGCCAGGTGTGCCCGGTGATCGAGATCGATGCGTGCGCCGGAGACCTCGCCCCGCTGCCGTCCTCGCGCCCGGCCGCCGAGGACCAGGGCGCTGACGATCCGCTTGCATACATCATGTACACCTCGGGATCGAGTGGCAGACCCAAGGGGGTGGAGATCGCTCAGTCGAGCATCTGCAACTTCCTGCGCGTCGTGTCCCCGATCTACGGCGTCCGGCCGCAGGACCGGGTGTATCAGGGCATGACCATCTCGTTCGACTTCTCCATCGAGGAGATCTGGCCGACCTGGACGGCCGGTGCCACGCTCGTTGCCGGACCGGAGGGTTCAGGACGGCTGGGCGCCGAACTCGCCGACTTCCTGCAGAACCAGGACGTGACTGTCCTGTACTGCGTGCCGACGCTGCTGGCGACGATCCCGTACGACCTTCCGCGGATCCGCAGCGTCGTCGTGGGCGGCGAGGCGTGCCCTGCCTCGCTCGTCGAACGGTGGAGCAGGCCAGGACGGCGCATCCTCAACACCTACGGGCCGACCGAGGCCACGGTTACGGCCACCTGGCAGGAACTCCGGCCGGGCCGCCCGGTGACCATCGGTCGCCCGCTGCCGACGTACTCGGTCGTTCTCCTCGACGAGCGGCGCCGGCCTGTGCCGCACGGAGCCGTCGGTGAGATCTGCCTGGGCGGTCCGGGCCTTGCCCGGGGCTACGTGGGCAGGCCGGACCTGACCGCCGACCGCTTCGTCGATCACCACCTGGCGCCCGACGGCCGCCTGTACCGCACCGGAGATCTCGGGAAGATGACCGACGACGGGGAGATCGGCTACCTCGGCCGGGCCGACACCGAGGTGAAGATCCGCGGCTACCGTGTGTCGCTGGACGAGATCGACAACGTACTGCTGGAGGACCCCGGAGTGGCCCAGGCGGCCACCGCTCTCGTGGCCCGGCACAACGGGTACGACGGTGACCGCGCTCTGGCCGCCTACGTGGTGCGCGCCGAGGACGGCACGATTCCTGACGGGATCCTCTCCGGACGGCTGCACGAGCGCCTGCACCGCTCGATGCCCGCCTACATGGTGCCCTCGACACTGGACTTCCTCGACCGGCTGCCGGTCATGCCGAGCGGCAAGGCCGACCGCACGCGGCTGCCCGCGCCAACCGGCCGCCCGTTCGTCGACACCGGCCGCGTGACGCCGGCCCGCGGCGAGTCGGAGACGATGGTGCGCGACGCCTGGGCGCAGACGCTCGGCATCGCCCCAGAGGAGCTGTCGGCAGAGGCCGACTTCTTCACCGACCTCGGCGGTCACTCCCTGCTCGCTGCCCGCGCCGTATCGCTACTGCGGGGCCGGGACGGCGGGACCGGCCCGACCCTGCGCGACCTGTACGAGAACCCGACCGTGCGGGCGTTCGCGGCACGCCTGCGTTCCTCGGCGAACACGCCTCGCCCGATGGGTCAGGCCCGGCACGCGCCCCTCCGGCACGGCTGGGCACGGATCGCGCGTGCCGGACTGGCCCAGGCGGCGGCGTACTACGGGCTGCTGTTCCTGCTCACGGGACCGGTGGCCATGTCCTACGCGCTGGACCACGGCCGGATATCGGGCTGGGGGGCCGTCGTGTCGACGCTCGCCGTGCTGGCCGGTTACACCACCATTCGCTGGCTCGTTCCCCTCGCCCTGGCACGACCGCTGGCGGCGGGCATCAGGCCCGGCCGGTACCCACTGTGGGGAGCGACGTATCTGCGTCTGTGGGCGCTGGACGTGCTGCTTCTCGGCATCGGCCCCTTGCGGGTACTGAGCGGGTCCCCTCTAATGGGCCACTACCTGCGGCTTCTCGGCGCACGCATCGGCCCTGGCGCCACCATCGCCACCAGCTTCGTCGGCCTGCCCACGCTGCTGCGCATCGACCGTGACGCCGCGATCGGCTACGGCGCCACGCTGCGCCCCTGGCAGGTCTCCGACGGATGGGTCACGGTCGCACCGATCACCGTCGGAGAGCGGGCGTACGTCGGCGCCAACGCGGTCCTCGAGCCCGGCGCGTACCTGGGCCCCCGGTCCGGGCTCGGCGAGCAGTCCGCGGCAGGCCCCGACGAGGCGGTCCCCGCCGGGGCGCGCCGCGCCGGATCGCCCGCACGCCCGGTGGAGGCACTCTCCCCGCTTGTCGAGAAGATGCTGAACACCGGGGCCAGGACAGATCGCTGGCACCCACGGCAGTTGACCGCCGTCGTGCTCGGCCTGGCCATGCTCGAAGCAGCGGTGGTCGCCATGGCCCTGCCGGGCATCGCCCTGTTCTGGTGGGCCTGGCTGTACGGCGGACCGGCCGCCGGTCTGGTCGCCACCGCGTTGTCCGGCCCGCTCTTCGTGACCACGGCGTGCCTGATCGTTGCCCTCGGGAAGCGGGCGGTTCTGCGCAGGACACCCCCCGGGATCCACCCGGCCCGCTCGGCACTCGGCGTGCGCAAGTGGTTCACCGACAAGTTGCTCGAGCACAGCCTCGTCCTCACCAATTCGCTCTACGCCACGCTCTACACGGCCCCGTGGCTGCGGCTGCTCGGCGCCCGCGTGGGCCGCAGCGCCGAGGTCTCCACCGCAGCACACATCGACCCGGACCTGCTCGACCTCGGCGACGGCAGCTTCGTCGCCGACATGGCCGGCATCGGCGTCGCCACCTTCGCGGTCGACCGCGTGGCGTTCGTGCCCACCGAAGTCGGCCGGCGCGCATTCGTGGGCAACGCGGCGCTCGTTCCCGCCGGAACTCGGCTGGGCCCGGGCTGTCTGATCGGTGTGGGAACGGTGCCGTCCCTGGACCATGTGCCTGCCGACAGCACCTGGCTGGGCTCGCCCGCACTGCAACTGCCGGTGCGCCAGAGGAGTGGGAATTTCCCCGAGGAACTGACCTTCCAGCCCACGCGCAGGGCGGCGCTCGGCCGCCTGGCCATCGAGTTCTTCCGCGCCACCGTGCCCGCTTCTGTGCTCGCCACCAGTGCCTGCCTCTACCTCCTGGTCCTGGCCGGCATCGCCGAGCGGACGGGGCCCCTGGTGCCGCTGCTCGTGTCGCCGCTCCTCGCCATGGGCGCGGTGCTGGCCGTCATCGGGTACTGCGCGCTGGCCAAGTGGGTGGTCGCCGGACGGTACCGGCCACGCGTCGAGCCCCTGTGGAGCCTGTTCGTGCGTCGTACGGAGTTCGTCACCGGCCTGTTCGAGGCGGCCGCGGTCCCGGCAGGTGTGGGTGCCCTGGTGGGGACGCCGTTCCTGCCCCCGGTGCTGCGCCGGTTCGGCGCCCGCATCGGACGGCGCACCTGGATCGGCACCACGTACCTCACCGAGTTCGACCTGGTGGAGGTCGGCGACGACGCCGCGATCGGCCTGCACGTCTCACTGCAGACCCACCTGTTCGAGGACCGCGTGATGAAGATGTCGACGGTGACCGTCGGCCCCGGCACAAGCATCGGCCCGCGGACCATCGTGCTCTACGACGCAGTGGTGGGTGCCGGTGTCCAGCTTGGGGCACTGTCCCTGGTCATGAAGGGCGAGCGGCTGACGCCGGGAACGAATTGGCACGGGCTCCCCGCCGAAGGGCTCGGCGCACCGCCCACCGAGCGGCCTGTGCCTGCCGGGCCGACGAAGCAGGTGCGGTGAGGCTGCCATGGCAGCCACCGAGCCCCCGGCCGGGCACCGTCGCCTCGCTCTCGTCTATCGCGGGCCGGCTTCGCTGCCCGGCTGTCCCGAGGCGGTCGCCGGACTCCTCGCCTCCGGTCCGTGGGGCCTGGACGTCCGCTTCACCGGCCCGGACGAGACATGCCCGCTGTCGGCTGAGTCCTTGTCCCGCGCCGTGCTGTACGCCCAGCCCGGCGGGGGCACACTCGCCGCCGCCTGGCGGACTCTGCGTCGGCAACGCCGAACGATCCGGGACTTCGTCCACGGCGGCGGGCGCTATCTGGGCTTCTGCCTCGGCGGCTACCTCGCCGGCGTCACCCCGGGTTTTGGTCTCCTTCCGGGCGACACCGACCAGTACATCCACTCTCCGGGGGCCACAGTCCACGACGAGGGCAACACACTGGTCCAGGTGACGTGGCGGGGTCGCCCGCGCACCGTGTTCTTCCAGGACGGCCCCCTCTTCATCCTCGAACAGAACGCCGACGCGACGATCCTCGCCACCTACGACAACGGCACCCCCGCCGCCCTCGTGACCCGGTTCGGCAGCGGTCCCGTGGCGGTCACCGGACCACACCCGGAGGCCACGGACGACTGGTACACCGACCACGGCCTGCCGGTTCAGCGCACCCTGGACCTGGTCCTGGATCTGGTGGAAGCGGTGATGCAGGAGTGACACCACCGCCCGCCCTGTGGCTCGTGCGCGCGGACACGCCGGTCGCGCCGACGACTTTGGACGCCGGGGAACGGCGGCGGGCCCGCGCCTTCGCCCAGGAGGCGGTCCGCGACCGGTACATTGCCGGACACGCTGCACTGCGCCGCCTGCTTGCCGCCCGGCTCGGTGTCCCGCCCCGGCAAGTAGCGCTCACTCGCGAGCCGTGCCCGGTGTGCGGCGGTCCGCACGGCCGGCCGACAGTGGTGGGAGGCACACCGTACTTCTCCCTGGCCTACAGCGGCGGCCTCTGCCTGATCGCGCTCGCCGACACACTCGTCGGCGTCGACATGGAGCGAATCCCGCCGCCCGACGTCGTGCGCGGACTCGCCGCTGACCTGCACCCGGTGGAGCGGACCGAGCTCGCGGCCCTGCCCGAGGACGAACGGCCCCTGGCCTTCGCCAGGGCCTGGGTGCGCAAGGAGGCTTACCTCAAGGGCCTCGGCACAGGCCTGGCCCGGGGGTTGTCCATCGACTACGTAGGCACGGGCATGGCGCCGACCGAGTGCCTTGAGGGTTGGACGATCGCGGACGTCGCCGCGGACTCGGGCTGTGTCGCGGCGATCGCCGTCCGTCGCTGTTGACGGCACACGCGGCCGGTCCGTGCTCCCTGCGGCACGAACCGGCCACGATCGCCGTCAAACAGCCCTCAATTCTCCAGTTGTTCCCACCCCCGTCAGCCGAACGGCCGATCGGCGACGCGCGACGTGCGCACCAGGTACTCCCGCTCGCCGAGGTCCGTCTCCCGCCGTCCCTCGGGCCGCCCGCCGACTCGCCGGACGTCGGTTGTCACCCGCCGGTCGCGGTCGTCGTCGCGCCGCATGCGCTCCCTGGTATCCCGGTCCCGGCGCTCGTCTCGGACGCTCTTCATCGTTCCTCACCATGCCTGTCCGAGCCTGCTTGACAATTCCAGTCTGTGACCGCGGCGCTAAGAGGTCCTAACAAAGGCGTTGGACGTGTCGGTGGGTGATGAGACAGGCGGCGAGGCCGAGGAAGGCTTCGTGGATGTCGTCGCGTCGTTCCCAGCGGACGCGGAGGCGTCGGAAGCCGTGGAACCAGGCGATGGTGCGCTCGACAACCCAGCGGTGAACACCGAGGCCGGAGCCGTGCGGTACTCCGCGGCGGGCGATGACCGGTTTGATGCCCTGCGCCCGGACCAGGCGGCGGTACTTGTCGTGGTCGTAGCCGCGGTCGCCGAGGAGGAGGTCAGGCCGCCGGCGCGGTCGGCCGACAAGTCCGGGGACGGAGGGAATCTTCGCCAGGAGGGCATCAGCTGGGTGACGTCGTTGCGGTTTCCGCCGGTCAGAGACACTGCGAGTGGGATGCCCTGCCCGTCGACGAGGATGTGGTGCTTGCTGCCCGGCCGTGCGCGGTCGACCGGGCTGGGCCCGCTTTTGGGCCTCGCCGAGCGGCCCGCACGTGGGAGGAGTCGATCACCGCCCGCGACCAGTCGAGCTGTTTCGCCGCTCGCAGCTTTGCCAACAGCACGAGGTGGAGCCGGCCCCAGACGCCGGCCTCGTTCCAAGCCGCAAGCCGACGCCAGCACGTCATGCCCGAACCGAAGCCCAGCTCCTGCGGCAGGTACTCCCACTGAATCCCGGTATGCAGCACAAACAGGATCCCGCACAGCGCCTGGCGATCCGGCACCCTCGGCCGACCAGCCACCAGTTTCGGCCCCGGCTCAGGCAACAACGGCTCGACCAGCGACCACAGTTCATCCGAGACGACCCACGGACGCGACTCTCTCTTCCCCACGAATAACCCAACGAGCATCCAAGCCGACAGTCACATCAACAGTGACTTCCGTTAGGACCGCTAAGAGGAAGCTGAGAGCCGAACCGATCCTCAGGGTCCTCTCCATCAAACAGCCGCTGGTGCGGAGCTACGGTGGATGGAGAGAGGCTGCCATGCGGATGCTGATCATCGAGGACGAGCATGCACTCGCCGAGGCCATCGCCGACGGACTTGCCGCAGAGGGCTTCGTCGCCGACCTCGCACACGACGGGGCGGACGGACTGTGGCGTGCTCTCCACGAGCCCTACGACGTGATCGTCCTGGACATCATGCTGCCCGTCCTGTCCGGGTACGAGGTCCTGAAACGGCTGAGGGCCGCCAAGATCTGGACGCCGGTGCTGACGCTCACGGCAAAGGACGGGGAGCACGACGAAGCGGATGCCCTCGACCTCGGCGCCGACGACTACCTGAGCAAGCCGTTTTCCTACGTGGTGCTCGTCGCCCACCTGAGGGCCCTGCTGCGGCGCGGGGCACCCGCCCGGCCCGCAGTGCTCGCCGCCGACGACCTCACCGTGGATCCCGCACGCCGCCGCTGCCGCCGCGGGGACCGTGACATCGATCTGACGGCACGGGAGTTCACACTCCTGGAGTATCTGCTCAGGCACCCCGACGAGGTGATCAGCAAGACGGACATCCTCACCCACGTGTGGGACGAGCACTTTGACGGCGACACCAACATCGTCGAGGTGTACGTCAGCTACCTCCGGCGCAAGATCGACGCCCCGTTCGGCCGCTGCACCATCGAGACCGTCCGCGGTGCCGGCTACCTACTGCGCAGCGGGGCGAGGTGACGCATGGCCGCCGGCGTTCGGTCCTGGTTGGCCCGTCGGTCACTGCGGCTGCGACTGACCGCCGCCGCAGCCCTGGTGATGGCCGTCGCGCTGACCGGGGCTGCCGTGCTGCTCGCCGTCTGGCTGCACACCAGCCTGATCAGCGGCCTCGACCAGACCGCCCTCCAGCGCGCCCAGGTCGTGGCAGCGAGCACGTACAGCGACCGGATCCCCGTGGAAATACCCGTCACGAGCCACGGAGAAGTCGCGGTGCAGATCGTCGGCAGCAAGGGAAGCGTGCTCTCCAGCTCAGCCAATCTGCGCCACCGGCCGCGGGCGTTCGCCTTTCCGGCGAGCGAGTCCGGCAACCCACGGGCCCACACCGTCCACGACATTCCTGTGGGGTACAGCGGGACATGGCGTGCCGTCGGTGTCCCCGCCGGCACGGCCCGCAACCCCCTGACCGTCTACGTGGCCGTCTCCACCGAAAGCGTGGACCACGGTCTGGCCCAGCTCGCCACCGGTCTGGCCACCGGCGGGCCGGCAGTCATCGCCCTACTCACCGCAGTCGTGTGGCAGCTCACCGGGCGCGCGCTGCGCCCCGTGGACGCCATGCGCGCCCAGACCGCTGAGATCACCGCGTCGGACCTCAGTCACCGCCTCGGCGCACCACCTGCCGACGACGCGCTCGGGCGACTGGCCAGGACCTTCAACGACCTGCTGGCCCGTCTGGACACTGCGACCCAGCGGCAGCGAAGATTCATCGCGGACGCCGCCCACGAGCTTCGCAGCCCTCTCAGTACCCTGCACACCCGTCTGGAAGTCGCCGCCCGCCATCCCGGTTCCGCCGACTGGCGGACCGTCGCCCCCGGCCTGCTCCACGAGACCGAACGTCTCACCCGGCTCGTCGACAACCTGCTCCAGCTCGCCCGACTGGACGCCCGGCCCCAACCGCCGGCGCGCCCCGTCGACCTGGACGACATCGTCTTCACCGAGGTGCGCGAGGCTCGCCGCCGCACCTCGCTCGTCATCGACCAGCGCGCCGTCGGCGCGGCACGCGTGGCGGGCGATGAGGACGCCCTCGTCCGTGTCGTACGCAACCTGCTGGACAACGCCCTGTGCTACGCCACCACACGCGTCGACGTCAGCCTCCGTAGCCGCGACGGCACCGCACAGCTGGTCGTCGCCGACGATGGCCCTGGTATCCCCGAGGCCGACCGGGGGCGCGTCTTCGGACGCTTCACCCGCCTGGACGACGCCCGCGCCCGTGACACCGGCGGCAGCGGCCTCGGCCTCGCCATCGTCCGTGACATCGTCAGGGCCCACCACGGCAGCACCCGCATCGAGGACAACCGGCCCGGCGCCCGGTTGGTCGTGCTGCTGCCGGTGGAGAACCGCTGATCGCTGTCGAGGCAGCGCAGGTCCTTCTGTGGCTTCTCGGCCACCGCACAGAAGCATCGGGTGCCGGTGGCCGACCAACCCGGCGTCAACCACCGTGACGATCTGGCTCGACTCTGTCGGAGATCGGGGAGTTTCCCGGTGCGCCGACGTGATCAGCAGGCCTGCTCGGGACCGTTTCGAAGGCCGATGCAGTTTCTTGTCGCTCCGTCCCCGTTCCGGTGAGCCAGTCCCGTCTCCGACCGCGCAGATCGCGCGGGCGAGCAACCCAGGCGGTACGACGGCGATGCGGGTGAGAGACCGGCTGGACGGGCTGTGATGCGGCGAGGACTTCGCGGGCCGGTACCCGCGCGACGGACGCCCCGGCCATCTCGACCGCCGCCGACCCACCAGCCGTGTGTCAAGGGGCCCAGGCAGGTTTCCGAACGACACCGGGGGACGGCGTCCCGGAGTCACAATTCGACAGGCATACCAGACATGTCGCCTGCCGGCGGTACGAGCATCCCGAGGGAATCGCGCCCGGAGAGAACCTGGGTGCCCGGACTTCAAACATGGAATTTCGGACGTTTCTTTTTCGGAACTCGCAGATAGCGGCGCCCCATAACGCGTCCGCGCAGAAAAGAAGTTGACGGACGCAGCCAGGGAAGTGAGTCGTTGACTGGCCCCTTTCGATCATGCAATCATTCGAATGCACATCCCGTATCCGTTTTTCGTACACCTTGCACCAGTATTCGAACACGTCAGGCGCGGTGGAGGTCGGCGGGCCTGTACGTCAGGCCGGGCGCCATCGCCCTCTACGAGCCGTCACTACCTCGAAGGGGGCCCATGCAGTTCAGGATTCTGGGGCCGCTCGAAGTCGTGGACGACGGCAGGCGCATAGATGTCAGCGGGCAGCGTCAGCGCACGGTTCTGGCGATGCTGCTTCTCGAATCGGGACGTGTCGTCTCCAATGAACGTCTGGTGGAGGCCATATGGGAGCGGAAGCCCCCGGCGACGAGTCGCACCCAGGTACAGATCGGCATCTGCGCGCTGCGGCGCATGCTCCCCGCGGGGCCCCACCCCGGCCCCATCGTGACCCGCTCGCCCGGCTATCTCTTACGGATGACCGAGGGGCAACTCGACCTCCATGCCTTCGAGGAGCGGGCCGCCGCAGGCGGAAGGGCCGTTGCCGCCCAGCAACCCCAGCAGGCGGTAAAGGAGTTACGGGCCGCGTTGCAGCTGTGGCAGGGACACGCCCTGACCGATATCAGCAGCAAGCCGATACGGGCGAAGGCCGTCCAACTCGACGAGCGCCGCCTCGCCGTACAGGAACAATGTCTTGAACTCGAACTACGGCTCGGCAATCACCACCGCGCCGTGAGTGAACTCGGCGCTCTGGTCGTCGCCCACCCCCTCCGGGAACGCCTGCGGGTGCTCCTGATGACCGCGCTGCACCGCGCGGGACGGCAGGCCGAGGCCCTGGACGCCTACCGCCAGGCGCGGGCGGCGCTCGTCGAGAGGCTCGGCATCGAGCCCGGCGCGGAGCTGCAGCGACTGCACCGCATGATCCTGGCAGGGGAAGAGGAGTGGGGCACGCCACCCCGGATCCAGCCCTTCATCATGGTGACGGCGGACGCCGCCCAGGCGAACGGGCCCGGCAGCGGCCCGGCGGTCCCGGAAGTTCCGGTGGTTCCGGTGGTTCCGGCACATCCGGCGCACAGGATTCCGCGGCTACTGCCCGCCGATATCGCCGACTTCACCGGACGCGCACGAGCGATCCAGCGCATTCTGGCCGCCTCCACCCGCTCCGACGCCCCCCGAACCGTCGTCCCCGTCACCGTGATCACCGGCCGGGGTGGCTCCGGCAAGACAACCCTGGCCGTACATGTCGCCCATCGGCTCGCTCCGGACTACCCCGACGGGCAGCTCTTCGCGAAACTGTCCGGCGCCCCGGGCCACCCGACGAGCGCCGCCGAGGTGCTCCGGCGTTTCCTGCGCGCGCTCGGGGTGACCGACGAAGCCGTCCCTGGCAGCGTCGAGGAACGCGCCGAGATGTACCGTGACCTGCTGGCGGAGGGCCGAGTCCTCGTCGTGCTGGACGGTGCGGCGTCCGAGTGCCAGGTCGCCCCGCTGCTCCCAGGGTCGTCCGGATCGCGGGTGCTGATCACCTCGTGGCGGCGTTTCACCGGGCTGCCCGCGGACACCCGCATCGAACTCTCCCGGTTCCGGCGGGAAAGCTCCGTGGAAATGCTGATGAAGATCATCGGCCGGCGGCGGGTCGCCGCCGAACCGCTGGCCGTCGAGGAGCTCTGCCGTGCCTGCGACGATCTGCCGCTCGCGCTGCGCGCGGTCGCCGCACGTCTGGCCGCCCGCCCGCACCGGACCGTGGCGGACGCCGTCGCCCAGGCCGAGGCGGTGGACCGGTGCGCCGATGTGGCCCGCCGCCCGGACGAGCTGCGCCACGTGGAGCAGGCAGTCCGCACATGCATGACCCTGGCTTACGGGGCGCTCGGTCCGGAGGCCCAGCGGGCCCTGCGCCAACTCGCCCAGTTGGACATACCCGACTTCGCCCCCTGGATCGGCGCTCCTCTGCTCGAATGTGAACCGCACCGCGCCCAGGACCTGCTGGACGAGCTCACCGAGTCCTATCTGCTCGAAGCGGTGGTGGACCAGGCGTCCAGAGCCGTCCGGTACCGTTTCCCCGCCTTCGTGAGGGCCTTCGCCCTGGAGCGCCTGGCGGCGGAGGAGTCGCCGGAGGAGCAGCGGGCGGCGTTGCGGCGTGTTCTCGGCACCTTGGCGTATCTCACCGGAGAAGCGCAGCGCCGCGGCGGGTACGAGGACCCGCCCGTACCGGATGAGCCCATCCGCTGCCATGCGATGCCGCGGAGCCTGGTCGACCGTCTGCTGGCGGACCCGTTCGCCTGGTACCAGCAGGAGCGCGCCCAGGTGGAGGCGGCGGGCCGGCAGGCGGCCGAAATCGGCCTGTGGACCATTTCCTGTCGCCTGGCAAGCAGTTCGACGGCACTGGCCCGGAAGTGATCCCTCCTCGGGTGGCAGCACGGCGGTTCGGCCGTAGGCACCGGTTCCCTTTCGCCGGCTCGATATCGGCGCGCAGCCCGTCACGGCTGTCCTGCTGACAACCCCTCCGGCGATCCCGCACAACTTCCCGTGAACCTCGACGGGCTCCGGGGGGGACGAGGCGCCCCGGAAGCGATTCAATCTTTCGCTCATATACAAGGCGAGCGTGCGCTTATTCGGCTCTATTGCTTCCCTAAATTTACGCTAAGGATGTGATCCAAAACCCTCCCGATCGCTAAAAGGTACAGGTCAGGCGCTAATCACGAGGGTTGACCGGCCCTGATGCGCCTCTCTAATGTGACAGCGCTCCTCCATGTCCCATGCAATTAATTCCGCAGTTCTTTGCAGCGTTCACAGGTTCTCTTCGGCGATGCGCGTACGCACTGCTCTGTGTGCTCTTCAAGAAACCGCGGCCGCGTTTCGTTTTTATTGGACCTTTAGTGGACCGGTGAGAAGGGCGTCATCATGGACGGCATCCCCACGACCGACGAGAACGCGGGAGACGACGCGCGTACTGGAGGCGGAACAAAACCGTCCTCGGCCGGCCGGCTCCGCGCCAGGCCGGATGAGCGCGGTCCGCTCTCTTTCGGCCAGCAGCGGCTCTGGTTCCTCGACCGCTGGCTCGGGGACAACGCCGTCTACAACATTCCGGTCGTTCTTCGCTTCACCGGCCCCTTGGACGCCGCCCGCCTGACGGCCGCCGTCACTACAGCCGCGGCCGGTCAGGACGCCCTGTACACCGTCTTCGAGGCGGACGGGGACGGGGAGCCGCGCCAGCGATTGCTGGACACCCGTGAGACGGACTGTCCGCTCGTCGACCTCACCGGCCTCGCGCCCACCGACCGCGTCCGCAGCGCTCGCGAGGCCGTCGAGGCGGATGCCCGCAGGCCATTCGACCTGGCCCGGGATCCGATGCTGCGTGCGTCGCTGTACCGGCTGTCCGAGGACGAGCACTGGTTGCAGCTGACCTTCCACCACATCGCCTGCGACGGCTGGTCGCTCGATGTGTTCCAGCGCCGACTGAACGAGGCATATCGTGCCGATGGCGGGTCGGTCGAACCACTGCCGGTCCAGTACGCCGACTACGCATTGTGGCAGCGCGAGACGCTGCGCGGCCCTCGTACGGAGAAGGCCCTGGCGGCCTGGACGGACACGTTGGCCGATGCCCCGGCCGTGCTGGACCTCGGCACGGACCGCCCCCGACCGGCTGAGATGAGTTATCGGGGTGAGACGACGGACTTCCCGCTCACCGGGGTGTCCTCGGCGGCGCTGGAGACGTTCGCCGCCGAGGAGAACGTCAGTCTGTACACGGTGATGCTCGCCGCCTTCCAGGTGCTCGCCGCGCGCCACTCGGCGAGCAGCGATGTCGTCGTCGGTTCGCCGGTGGCGGGCCGGGACAACGCCAAGCTCAACGATCTGGTCGGCTTCTTCGTCGACACGCTCGTTCTCCGGGTGAACCTGGGGGACGACCCCTGCTTCCGGGAGCTCGTGGCGCGCTCCCGCGCGTCGCTGCTGAGCGCGCTCTCCCGCAGCAGGGCCCCGTTCGATCTCGCCGTGAAGCAGTTGCACCCCGAACGGTCACTGAGTCACAACCCGATTGTGCAGACGCTTTTCGCCTTCCACGAGGAGGAGCCGCTGGAGCCCTTCGGTGAGGGGCTGAGCGTCGAGCGTTCGATGGTGGCCACGGGGACCGCGAAGTTCGATATCACCTGGTCGGTGTACCGGCGGCCGGGCGGGCTCCATCTCCAGGTCGAGTACGCGACGGACCTGTTCGACGCCGACACCATCCGTACACTGGTGGACCATTGGCAGTTCCTGCTCGGTCAGATCCTCGCCACACCCGATCTCCCGGTGAGCCAACTTCCGCTCATGGGGCTCGCCGAGCGCCAGTTGGTGGAGTCATGGGCGGGTGACGGCGGAGAGCTCCCGGTCGATGCGATCCACGAACTGGTCATACGCCGGGCGCTGGAAACCCCGGACGCCGTAGCCGTCGTCTGCGACGACACCACCCTCACCTACGCCGAACTCGTCACCCGCGCCGCCCGGATCGCCGCACTCCTGGTCGAACAGGGCGTAGGACCCGAGGTCTGCGTCGGGATCTGCGTCGAACGATCCCTCGACACCGTGATCACCACCCTCGCCGTCCTCATGGCCCACGGCGTCTACGTCCCCCTCGACACCGCCTTCCCCACCGACCGCATGCACCACATGCTCACCGAAGTCAACGCCACCCTCGTCCTGACCCACCAACCCACCCACCACGCCATCCCCCACGGCCCCTGGCACACCCTCAACATCGACACCCTCCCCACCCCAGAAGACGCACCGAACCTCAGCCACACCCTCGCCCACCTCCCCCAACACCTCGACCCCAACCACGCCTGCTACATCATCTTCACCTCGGGATCCACCGGACGCCCCAAAGGCACCACCGTCACCCACACCAACGTCACCCGCCTCTTCAACGCCATCCAACAACGCCTCCCCTTCGGCCCCGACGACACCTGGACCCTCTTCCACAGCTACGCCTTCGACGTGTCGGTCATGGAGATGTGGGGTGCCCTCACCACCGGCGGGCGCCTGGTCGTGGTGCCGTATCTGACCAGCCGGGACTCGGAAGCGTTCTACGCACTCGTACGCGACCGCTCAGTCACAATGCTCAGCCAAACCCCTTCTGCCTTCCGCCAGTTCGAGACGGTCGACGCAGTGGAAGGCGGGGAACTGGGACTGCGGGCAGTGCTGTTCGCGGGCGAGGCGCTGAACCGGGCGTCGGTGCGCCGCTGGGGCGCCCGTCACGGTTACGCCTCGCCGCTTCTCATCAACCTGTACGGCATCACCGAGACCACCGTGCACGTGACGTACACCGAGGTGGACGAGGACCAGCTCGACGGTACGTTCAGCCGGATCGGCAGGGCGTTGCCCGACCTCCGTCTTTACGTCCTGGATCCGTCGGGTGATCCGAGTCCGATCGGTGTCATCGGGGAGCTCCACGTCGGCGGGCCCGGCGTGACACGTTGCTACACGGGCCAACCGGCGCTCACCGCACAGCGTTTCGTGCCGGATCATCTCGGCCGTACGCCGGGCGCCCGGCTATACCGCAGCGGGGACCTCGCCCGCTGGACAGCCTCCGGCGACCTGGAATACCTCGGCCGGGCCGACGCCCAGGTGAAAGTGCGCGGCTACCGTATCGAACTGCCCGAGATCGAAGCACGACTGGGCCGGCGGCCCGAGGTCCGGCAGGCCGTCGTGGTCGTCCGGGACGATCTCGGCGGCCACACGGACCTCGTCGCCTATCTCGTACCGGAGCCGGAAGCCGACCGGCCCACCACCAGCGCACTCCGCGACGCCCTCGCCGACGACCTCCCCGACTACATGATCCCGAGGAACTTCGTCTTCCTCGACTCCCTCCCGCTCACCCCGCAGGGCAAGCTCAACCACCGGGCTTTGCCCGCTCCGGCGACCGAACGCCCCGATCTGACAGCCGAGTTCATCGCTCCGCTGCCCGGAAAGGAGGAGGTGCTCGCGGGGATCTGGAGCAGCGTTCTGGGCGTCGACCGGGTCGGCCGCCACGACAACTTCTTCGACCTCGGCGGCGACTCCATCCGCAGCATCCAGGTACTGGGACTGGCTCGTGCCCAGGGGGTGGGCTTCGAGCTGCAGGACCTCTTCCGCACACCCATCCTGGCGGGGCTGGCCGAGGCCGCCTCGGCCCACGCGGTCTCCGACCCTCCGCAGCGCGACCATGAGCCGTTCTCCATGGTGAACGCCGAGGACAGGGCGCGGCTGCCCCAGGGCCTCGTGGACGCCTATCCGATGGCGGAACTCCAGGTCGGCATGATCTACGAGATGGAGCTGGACCGTGAACGGCTGCCGTACCACAACGTGGACAGCATGCGCATCAACGGACGGTTCGACGAGCGCAGCTTCAAGGAGGCGCTCCGCCTCGTCGTGGAACGCCATCCGATACTCCGTACGTCCCTGGAGCTGAGCGGCTACAGCGAGCCGCTCCAGCTGGTGCACGCCACGGCGGAGATGCCGTGCGTGGTGTCCGATCTGCGCGCACTCGACGACGAGGCGCAACAGACGGCGATCGCCGCATACGTGACCTTCGAACGCTCCCACGTGTTCGACCACTCCCGGCCGCCGTTGCTGCGGTTCGGCGTCCACTGGCTCTCCGACGACGCGTTCCAGTGGACGGTGACCGAGCACCACGCCATTTTCGACGGCTGGAGCCTTCACTCCACGCTCGCCGAGATCACTGGCCTCTACCACCGGCTCGCGACCGGTGCGGGCACGGTCGCCGCCCTCGACCCGCCCGAGTCCGCGTACCGCGATTTCATCGCGGCGGAACGGGAGGTGCTGCGCTCGAAGGAGAGCGAGGCGTTCTGGCTGGAGCGGCTCGCGGACCGGCCCACGGGCCGGCTCCCACGCTGGCCGGACCAGCACGACGCCGCGCTGGCCACGCCCGAGCGCGAGAACGAGTGGCGAGCGCTGCACACGGCGGAGAAGCACGGATCGATCGAGACACTGCTACCGGCGGAGCTGTGCGACGAACTGCTTGCGCTGGCCAAGCGTTGTGGGGTGCCGCTGAAGTCCGTGATGCTGGCAGCGCATCTGCGGGTCATGAGTCTTGTCACTGGCAGCACGGACGTACTGGCCGGGCTGTCGTCCAACGGTCGGCTGGAGGAGGCCGGGGCGACCGAGGTGCGGGGGCTCTTCCTCAACACTCTTCCGTTCCGGCTGGAGCTGCCGGAGGGCAGTTGGCTGGACCTCGTACGCGCCGTGTTCGAGGCCGAGCAGGACATGCTGCCCCATCGCAGATACCCGCTGGGGGCGCTGCAGCGCCGTATGGGTGGCGAGGCCCTGTTCGAGACCAGCTTCGTGTACAACCACTTCCACGTGCTCACCGACGAGTTCGGTGAAGGTCGTCTGACGATCGTGGACGGGAAGATCGACAGCTTCAGCACGCTGCGTGCCGAGCCGACCAACTTCCCGCTGAGTGTCGGCGTGATCCGCAATCCGTATTCCACACGGCTGCTCCTGAGTCTCGACTACCACCTCGGTGTTCTGGTCGAGGACCAGGTGGCGTTGATGCGGGACTACTACGTGCGGGTGCTGGAGTCGATGGTCTCCGAACCGGACACCGCGTTCGGGGACGTCGTCCTGCTCGGAGACACCGAGCGGGAGCTGGTGGAGTCATGGGCGGGTGACGGCGAACAACTCCCGGTCGACGCGATCCACGAACTGGTCATACGCCGGGCACTGGAAACCCCCGACGCCGTAGCCGTCGTCTGCGACGACACCACCCTCACCTACACCGAACTCGTCACCCGCGCCGCCCGGATCGCCGCACTCCTGGTCGAACAGGGCGTAGGACCCGAGGTCTGCGTCGGGATCTGCGTCGAACGATCCCCCGACACCGTGATCACCACCCTCGCCGTCCTCATGGCCCACGGCGTCTACGTCCCCCTCGACACCGCCTTCCCCACCGACCGCATGCACCACATGCTCACCGAAGTCAACGCCACCCTCGTCCTGACCCACCAACCCACCCACACCACCATCCCCCACGGCCCCTGGCACACCCTCAACATCGACACCCTCCCCACCCCAGAAGACGCACCGAACCTCAGCCACACCCTCACCCACACCCTCGCCCACCTCCCCCAACACCTCGACCCCAACCACGCCTGCTACATCATCTTCACCTCAGGATCCACCGGACGCCCCAAAGGCACCACCGTCACCCACGCCAACGTCACCCGCCTCTTCAACGCCATCCAACAACGCCTCCCCTTCGGCCCCGACGACACCTGGACCCTCTTCCACAGCTACGCCTTCGACTTCTCCGTCTGGGAAATGTGGGGAGCCCTCACCACCGGCGGACGCCTCGTCGTGGTGCCGTATCTGACCAGCCGGGACTCGGAAGCGTTCTACACACTCGTACGCGACCGCTCAGTCACGATGCTCAGCCAAACACCATCAGCCTTCCGCCAATTCGAAGCAACCGACCACACCCACCACCGCGACCTCGCCCTACGCGCCATCGTCTTCGGCGGCGAAACACTCGACACCCCCTCCGTCCGCCGCTGGACCAACCGCCACGGCTCCACCACACCCCGCCTCATCAACATGTACGGCATCACCGAAACCACCGTCCACGTCACCACCAACGACATCGACGAACACCAACTCAACAACAACACCACCAGAATCGGAACCGCCCTCCCCGACCTCCGACTCCATATCCTCGACCCCTACGGGAACCCCACCCCGATCGGCGTCACCGGCGAACTGCACGTATCAGGAGCGGGACTCGCCCGCGGGTACGAGGCGCAGCCGGCCCTCACCGCTGAGCGATTCGTCCCCGATCACCTGGGACAGACACCCGGAGCCCGCCTCTACCGCAGCGGCGACCTCGCCCGCCGGACACCCTCCGGCGACCTCGAATACCTCGGCCGGGCCGACACCCAGGTCAAGATCCGCGGCTACCGCATCGAACTCGGCGAGATTGAGGATCAGTTGACCCGGCTGGCCGGTCTGCGCGAGGCCGTCGTCCTTCCGTATCAGGAGGCGAACGGGCGTACGGATCTGGTCGCCTATCTCGTGCCGGAACCGGGCACCGGCCGGCCCACCACCAGCGAACTCCGCGACGCCCTCACCGACCACCTCCCCGACTACATGATCCCGAAGAGCTTCGTCCTCCTCGACGCCCTCCCGCTCACCTCGCAGGGCAAGCTCAACCACCGCGCGTTGCCCGCCCCCACCACCGAACGCCCCACTCTTGAAACAGAGTTCACCCCACCCCTACCCGGAATCGAAGAAGCCCTCGCCACCATCTGGTCCGACATCCTCGGCATCGACCGCATCGGCCGCCACGACAACTTCTTCGACCTCGGCGGCGACTCCATCCGCAGCATCCAGATACTCGGCCGAGCCCGCGACAACGGACTCACCTTCCACCTCCAAGACCTCTTCCACCACCCCACACTCGCCGACCTCGCCACCACCACAACCACAACACAACCCACCACCACACCACCCACCACCCAACCCTTCTCCCTCCTCACACCCCACGACCGCAACCACCTCCCCCACCACCTCGACGACGCCTACCCCATGGCCGAACTCCAGATCGGCATGGTCTACGAAATGCAACGCGACCCCGACCGCAACCCCTATCTGAATGTGACGTCTCTGCATCTTCCGGGCCGGTTCGAGCAGGAAGCCTTCCGTGCGGCAGTGTCCATGGTGGTGGAGCGGCATCCTGTGCTGCGTACCTCTTTCGACCTCAGTGGTCTGTCCGTGCCGATGCAATTGGTGCATGCGGAAGTCGAGATGCCTCTCGGCCTGGTGGATCTCCGCGGGCTGAGCAAGGCCAGGCAGCGGCGTGAGCTGGCCGATTACGTCCGTCGGGAGCGGACGACGGGGTTCGATCCGGCGGTGGCGCCATTGTGCCGGATGACCGTCCATGTGCTGTCCGACGACGCCTTCCAGTGGACCGTCACCGACCACCACGCCATCCTCGACGGCTGGAGCCTCGCCTCCACCCTCGCCGAAGTCATCGACACCTACCACACCCTCCTCGACGGCGACACCCCCACACTCCCACCCCTCCGCTCCACCTACCGCGACTACATCGCAGCAGAACAGGCAGCACTCACCAATCCCTCACACACCACCTACTGGCACAACCGCCTCACCGACCGCCCCGACACCCGCCTCCCCCGCCACAGCGGCAACGGCGCGCCCCTGCTCATCGGTGAGCGGCTCGACGGCGAGGTGCATGAGCACGACAGCACCGGTGGGTACGGGGCCCTGGTCACCGTGGTGCCGTCGGAGCTCCTGTCGGCGCTGGAGGACAGCGCCACCCGGATCGGCGTGCCGTTCAAGGCCGTCGTCCTCGCCGCCCACATGCGAGTTCTGAGCCTGGTCACGGGCAGCGCGGATGCCGTCACCGGGTTGTCGTCCAACGGGCGGCTGGAGGAGACCGACGGCACCGAGGTCCGTGGGCTGTTCCTCAATTCGCTGCCTTTCCGACTGCGGCTGCCCGACGGCAGCTGGGCGGATCTGGCGCGCGCCGTGTTCGAGGCCGAGCGCGAGATGCTGCCGCACCGCAGATACCCCATGCCGGCGCTGCAACGTGCGATGGGCGGCGACCCCCTGTTCGAGACCGGCTTCGTCTACAACCACTTCCGCCACGTGGACGAACTGGCCGAGGGGGGCCGGGCCTCGGTCTCCGGGCCGCACGACGAGACGGCCGCCGGTGTCGCCCGGACCAGCTTCCCGCTGCATGTGGCCATGAGCCGCGAACCGGGCCTCGCCGGCATGCGGATGGAGCTGGAGTACGACGCCAGAGAGTTTCCCGCGGAGCAGATGCGCCTGATCCGCGACTACCACCTGCGGGCTCTGCGGGCGATCGCCGAGAATCCGGACGCCGCCCACCGACCGGCCGTCCTGCTCGGCGAGGCCGAGCAGGCCCTGCTGGAACGCTGGAACGACAACGCCGCCGCTGTCCCGACCACGCCCGTCCACGAGCTGGTCGAGGCGCGGGCGGTGGCGCAGCCCCACCGCGTCGCCGTGGTCGCCGGGGAGCGGTCCCTGACGTATGGCGAGCTCGATGCGCGTGCCGACCGGCTGGCCCGTCATCTGCGCCGGCTGGGCGTCGGCCCCGAGGTGTTCGTCGGGGTGGGCCTGGACCGTTCGCCCGAACTGGTCGTCGGGCTGCTGGCCGTGCTCAAGGCCGGTGGGGCCTACGTACCGCTGGATGTCTCCTTCCCCGCGGCCCGGCTCGCGCACATGCTTCGGGAGGCGGACGTGCGGGTGGTCCTGGCCGGGGCGAGCGCTGGGGATCTGGTTCCGCGAGGGCCGTGGGAGACCGTCGACTTGGACACCGTCGTTCTGCCCGAGGAGACACGGTGCGACCGGGTCCCGGAGGCCGGCGCCGGACCGGACAACGCCTGCTACGCCATCTTCACCTCCGGTTCCACCGGGCGGCCGAAGGGTGTGGTGACCCGGCACCGCAACGTGACCGAGCTTCTGCACGGCGGTCGCGCGATGGAGCTGCGGGAGGACGACACCGTTCTCCAGATCGCGACGGTCGCCTTCGATGTCTCCACCTTCGAGATATGGGCGCCGCTGGCGGCGGGGGCCCGGCTCGTGCTCGCTCCGCCGGGACGGTACGCCCCGGCCGATGTGGCGGGCTGGGTGACGGATCACGGCGTGACGGTCCTCCACGCCACTGCCTCGCTGTTCACCCTGCTCGTGGATGAGCAGCCGCAGACGTTCGACGGACTGCGCCGACTGCTCACCGGCAGTGAGACGGTTTCCGCACCGCACGCCGGCCGGATCCTCGCCCGTTGCCCTGAACTCGAGCTGGTCAACTGCTGGGGTCCGACGGAGACCACCACGTTCTCCGTCTGCGGCATCTTCACCGCGGACTCGCTCCCGGCCGGCCCGCTGCCGCTCGGCACACCGCTGGCCAATACCGAGGTCCGGGTGCTGGACGAGGCCGGCCATCCCGTGCCCGTGGGCAGCCCGGGTGAGCTGTACGTGGCCGGGCCGTGCCTCGCACGCGGCTACCTCGGCAGACCCGCGCTGACCGCCGAGCACTTCCTGCCGCATCCCTCCGTGCCGGGTGCTCGGCTGTACCGCACGGGTGACCGGGGGCGCTGGTCGGCCGAGGGGCAGGTGGAGTTCCTCGGCCGGGTCGACCACATGGTCAAGATTCGCGGCTACCGGGTGGAGCCCGGCGAGGTGAACGCGGCAATCGGCGCTCACCCGCGCGTTCGCCAGTGTGTCGTGACAGCGCCGCGGGACGCGTCGGGACGGGCCGATCTGGTGGCGTACGTGGTGTGCGACGCCCCGGCACCCCCTGTGTCCGAGCTGCGTTCGGTGCTGCGGGAGAAGCTGCCGGAGTACATGCTGCCGAAGGCATTCGTGTTCCTCGACGCGTTCCCGCTGACGGCCCAGGGCAAGGTGGACCGCGGCAGGCTCCCCGCACCGTCCGGGGACCGCCCGGAGCTGTCGTCCCAGTACGTGGCGCCGCTGCCCGGGGTGGAGGAACGGCTGGCGGTCATCTGGCGTCAGGTCCTCGGGTTGGACAGGATCGGCCGGCACGACAACTTCTTCGACCTGGGCGGCGACTCGATCCGCAGCATTCAGGTGATCGGACGGGCCCGGGAGGAGGGTCTGCTGCTCACGCTGCCTGTGCTGTTCCGGTCCCCGACGCTCGCCGCGCTGGGCACCGATGTGACTTCGGTGGCGGCGGACCTGCTCCCCGCGCCGACGACGGAGCCGTTCGCCCTGTTGTCGGCGAAGGACCGGCAGGCGCTGCCGGAGGGGCTGGTGGACGCCTATCCGATGGCGGCCCTCCAGGTCGGCATGGTCTACGAGATGGAGATCGACCCGGACCGCAACCCGTACCACAACGTCAGTACGGTGCGGCTCGGCGAACGGTTCGAGGAGGACGCCTTCCGGCGGGCCGTCGAGCTGACGGTGGGCCGCCACGATGTCCTGCGTACCTCGTTCGACCTGAGCGGATACAGCGAGCCGGTGCAGCTCGTGCACGAGCGGGCCGAGTCGCCGCTGACCGTCGTCGATCTGCGGGGTCAGGACGGCGGTGCGCAACGGGCGGCGGTGGCGGAGTGCGTCCGTAGCGAACAGGACGAGGGCTTCTCTGTAGCGGTGGCGCCATTGTTCCGGATGACGGTCCATGTGCTGTCCGACGACGCCTTCCAGTGGACCGTCACCGACCACCACGCCATCCTCGACGGCTGGAGCCTCGCCTCCACCCTCGCCGAAGTCATCGACACCTACCACACCCTCCTCGACGGCGACACCCCCACACTCCCACCCCTCCGCTCCACCTACCGCGACTACATCGCAGCAGAACAAAACGCACTCACCAACCCCGCACACACCACCTACTGGCACAACCTCCTCACCGACCGCCCCGACACCCGCCTCCCCCGCCACACCACTGCTCTTCCCGACGGGCTCGCGGGGCTGTGCAGCGCGGGCGAGGTGCACCACAACGACGCGGAGCGCCGGCACGGGGAGTTGGTCACGCCCCTGCCGGTCGGTCTGGGTGATGGTCTCGACCGGTTCGCCCGGCGTTGTGGGGTGCCGCTGAAATCCGTGCTGCTCGCAGCGCATCTGCGGGTCATGAGCCTCGCCACCGGCAGCCGGGACGTCGTCACGGGGCTGTCGTCCAACGGTCGGCTGGAGGAGACCGACGGAACCGAGGTGCGGGGGCTCTTCCTCAACACTCTGCCGTTCCGGCTGGAGCTACCGGAGGGCAGTTGGCTGGACCTCGTACGCGCGGTGTTCGAGGCCGAGCAGGACATGCTGCCCCACCGCAGATATCCGATGTCCGCGATCCAACGCGAACTGGGCGGGGAACCGCTCTTCGAGACCGGCTTCGTCTACAACCATTTCCGTCAGATCGACACACTCGCCGGTGGGGCGGACACGGACGACGATCGCGCCCGTGCGACCGGAGGGGGACGGACCCACTTCCCGCTGCTGGTGGCCGTCAGCCAAGAGCCCGGGCACCAGGGGCTGAGCCTGGAGATGGAGTACGACAGCGGCGAACTGTCGTCCGTCCAGGTGGCGTTGATGCGGAACTACTACGTGCGGGTGCTGGAGTCGATGGTCTCCGAACCAGACACCGCGTTCGGGGACGTCGTCCTGCTCGGAGACACCGAGCGGGAGCTGGTGGAGTCATGGGCGGGTGACGGCGAACAACTCCCGGTCGACGCGATCCACGAACTGGTCATACGCCGGGCACTGGAAACCCCCGACGCCGTAGCCGTCGTCTGCGACGACACCACCCTCACCTACACCGAACTCGTCACCCGCGCCGCCCGGATCGCCGCACTCCTGGTCGAACAGGGCGTAGGACCCGAGGTCTGCGTCGGCGTCTGCGTCGAACGATCCCCCGACACCGTCATCACCACCCTCGCCGTCCTCATGGCCCACGGCGTCTACGTCCCCCTCGACACCGCCTTCCCCACCGACCGCATGCACCACATGCTCACCGAAACCAACGCCACCCTCGTCCTGACCCACCAACCCACCCACACCACCATCCCCCACGGCCCCTGGCACACCCTCAACATCGACACCATCCAAGCCGCCACCACCACCACACCGGACCCCGACCACACCCTCGCCCACCTCCCCCAGCACCTCGACCCCAACCACGCCTGCTACATCATCTTCACCTCCGGATCCACCGGACGCCCCAAAGGCACCACCGTCACCCACGCCAACGTCACCCGGCTCTTCAACGCCATCCAACAACGCCTCCCCTTCGGCCCCGACGACACCTGGACCCTCTTCCACAGCTACGCCTTCGACTTCTCCGTCTGGGAAATGTGGGGCGCCCTCACCACCGGCGGACGCCTCGTCGTCGTCCCCTACCTCACCAGCCGCGACGCAGACGCCTTCTACACCCTCGTCCACGACCAGGCCATCACCCTCCTCAGCCAAACACCATCAGCCTTCCGCCAATTCGAAGCGACCGACCACACCCACCACCGCGACCTCGCCCTACGCGCCATCATCTTCGGCGGCGAAACACTCGACACCCCCTCCGTCCGCCGCTGGACAAACCACCACGGCTCCACCACACCCCGCCTCATCAACATGTACGGCATCACCGAAACCACCGTCCACGTCACCACCAACGAAATCCACGAAAACCAACTCAACAACAACACCACCACCACGATCGGAACCGCCCTCCCCGACCTCCGACTCCATATCCTCGACCCATACGGAAACCCCACCCCGATCGGCGTCACCGGCGAACTCCACATCGGCGGCGCAGGCCTGGCACGTGGCTACACGGGGCAACCCGCACTCACCGCACAGCGATTCGTACCGAATCATCTGACACCGACCCCCGGTGCCCGCCTCTACCGCAGTGGCGACCTCGCCCGCTGGACACCCTCCGGCGACCTGGAGTATCTCGGCCGGGCCGACGCCCAGGTCAAGATCCGCGGCTACCGCATCGAACTCGGCGAGATCGAGGCACGACTGGGCCGGCGGCCCGAGATCCGGCAGGCCGTCGTGGTCGTCCGGGACGACCTTGAGGACCGTACGGATCTGGTCGCCTACCTCGTGCCGGAACCGGGCACCGACAGACCCACCACCAGCGAACTCCGCGACGCCCTCACCGACCACCTCCCCGACTACATGATCCCGAAGAGCTTCGTCCTCCTCGACGCCCTCCCGCTCACCTCGCAGGGCAAGCTCAACCACCGCGCGTTGCCCGCCCCCACCACCGAACGCCCTGAACTGACAGCAGAGTTCACCGCTCCGCTACCCGGGACCGAAGAACTGCTCGCAGGGATCTGGAGCAACGTTCTCGGTGTCGACCGCATCGGCCGCCACGACAACTTCTTCGACCTCGGCGGCGACTCCATCCGCAGCATCCAGATACTCGGCCGAGCCCGCGACAACGGACTCACCTTCCACCTCCAAGACCTCTTCCACCACCCCACACTCGCCGACCTCGCCACCACCACAACCACAACACAACCCACCACCACACCACCCACCACCCAACCCTTCTCCCTCCTCACACCCCACGACCGCAACCACCTCCCCCACCACCTCGACGACGCCTACCCCATGGCCGAACTCCAGATCGGCATGGTCTACGAAATGCAACGCGACCCCGACCGCAACCCCTATCTGAACGTCGAGAACCTTCCGGTCGCCGGTCCGTTCGACGCTCCGGTCTTCCGGCGGGCTCTCGCGCTGGTGGTGAAGCGGCATCCCGTTCTGCGTACGTCATTGGCGCTGACCGGGTACAGCAAGCCGCTCCAACTGGTGCACACCGACGCCGATGTGCAACTGACGGTGCTGGATCTGCGGGGACTCGGGGATGACGCGCAGCGCACGGCTCTACAGGAGTGCGTCCGTACCGAGCGGGCGAAGGTGTTCGACATCGGTGCGGCGCCGTTGTTCCGGATGACCGTCCATGTGCTCTCCGACAACGCCTTCCAGTGGACCGTCACCGACCACCACGCCATCCTCGACGGCTGGAGCCTCGCCTCCACCCTCGCCGAAATCATCGACACCTACCACACCCTCCTCGACGGCCACACCCCCACACTCCCACCCCTCCGCTCCACCTACCGCGACTACATCGCAGCAGAACAGGCAGCACTCACCAACCCCGCACACACCACCTACTGGCACAACCTCCTCACCGACCGCCCCGACACCCGCCTCCCGTCCGATTCGGCCGCGTTGTCCGACGAGCCGGGCTACCGCAGCGTCACCACGCACCTGCCCCCGCAGCTCCTCGCCGCAGTGGAGCACAGTGCCGCGCAGGCCGGTGTTCCGCTCAAGGCAGTGCTGCTGGCCGCCCATCTGCGTGCGTTGGGCCTGGCGACGGGGAGCCCGGATGTCATCACCGGGCTGACGGCCCACGGGCGGCTGGAGGAGACCGACGGGGCCGAAGTGCGGGGGCTCTTCCTCAACACCGTGCCGTTCAGGCTCCGTCTGCGAGAAGGCAGTTGGGCCGATCTGGCGCGGGCCGTGTTCGACGCCGAGCGCGAGATGATGCCGCACCGCAGGTATCCGATGGCCGCACTCCGGCGTGAGCTGGGTGGTGCACCGCTCTTCGAGGTCAACTTCACCTACAACAGCTTCCCGCAGTTCGGTGCGCTCGCCGAGGCAGGTGCGCTGGCCAAGGAGGGACCGGGCAGCGACGTCCCTGGCGTGGCTCCCACGAGCTTCCCGTTCAGCGTCACGCTCAGCCGGGAATCGGTACTCGGCGGGATGTGGATGGAGCTGGAGTACGACACCGCGGAGCTGTCGGCCGACCAGGTCACCCGGCTGCGCGACTACCACCTGCGGGCGCTCGAGGCGGTGGCGGCGGACATCGGAGCAGACGCGTACGGGACTCCGTTGTTGAGCAAGGCCGAGCAGGCACTGCTCGACATGCTGAACTACACGACGGACGCCCGGGCGGCCGGCAGGGTTCCGGTGCACGAGCTGCTGCGGCGGCAGGCCGCCCGTACCCCGGACGCGCTCGCGATCGAGGACGGCGGGACACGGATCAGCCTGGCCCGGCTGGACGCGGACAGTGACCGCCTCGCCCGGCGGCTGCGCCGGGACGGGGTGCGTCACGGCGATCTCGTCGGAATCTTCCTGCGGCCCGGATCGGCGGCGCTGACCACCTTCTGGGCGGTGTGGAAGGCGGGGGCCGCGTTCGTCCCGCTCGATCCCGGCCTGCCGGAACACCGCCTGCGCTCGATGCTCGATCAGGCCCGGCCCGTTGTGCTGATCACCGACGACCCGAAGGCCGCCCCGAGCGGTCACCCGCTGTTCGATCTGTCGTCCGTCACGCACCAGGCAGGGCAGAGGGAGACCGGTTCGCGGTCCGGGGAGGGCCCGGACAGTTCCGCGCTGCCGTCCGTGAGCACCCGCGACCTGGCCTATGTGATGTTCACATCCGGCACCACCGGCGGTCCCAAGGGCGTCATGATCGAGCACGGCAGCCTTGCCGCCTACGCGGTGGGAACACCGCTGGCGCGTACCCGTTCGTTGGGGACCGAGAGGCCGCTGCGGGTGGTGACCGGCACGTCGGCGTACATCTCCGACTTCCTGCTGGCGCAGGTTCTCCTGGTGCTCGACGGTCACACACTGTGCGTGCTGAACGAGGAGCAGCGGCGTGACCCCGGACATCTCGTCGCCCTCGCCCATGACCGTGAGCGGGCTGTGGACGTCATCGACACGACCACCGTCCAGCTTCAACTCCTGGCAGAGCAAGGACTGTTGGATGCTCCGTGGCCGCCTCGGCTGCTCGTTTTCGGAGGCGAGGCGTGCCCGCCCGACCTGTGGGCGGCGCTGGGCGTACGGCCCGGGGTGCAGGTGTTCAACAGTTACGGGCCTGCGGAGGCGACGGTCGAGGCGACCGTCTCACGGGTGACAGGCGACGGCGGACCCGTCATCGGCCGGCCCTGCGCCAACACCCGGATCCATCTCCTGGACGCCGCAGGGCGTGAAGTGCCGCCCGGCACCGCGGGTGAGATCTGCGTCGGCGGCGCCGGGGTGGGCCGGGGCTATCTCGGCCGGCCCGGGGCCACGGCCGAGCGATTCGTGCCGGACCCCTGGGGCTCGGCGGGCAGTCGTCTCTACCGCACGGGTGATGTCGGCCGTCTCACCGACTCCGGCGATCTTGAGTTCCTCGGGCGGATGGATCACCAGCTGAAGGTACTCGGCGAGCGCGTCGAGCCGGAGGAGGTCGAGGCGGTGCTGCGCGCCCATCCGGGCGTGGCCGGCGCGATCGTCGGCCGCCATCCGGACCACGAGGGGCTGCTGGCGAACGTCGTACCGGCCCAGGGCGGTGCCCCGGACCAGCGGGAACTGAGACGGCATGCCGCCTCTCGGCTGTCGTCGGCAGCGGTTCCGGTGCACTTCGTCGTGGTCGACGCGTTGCCGCTCACCCCGGCCGGAAAGCTGGACCGTGGCGCCCTGCTGATCGCCGGCCCCGGCTGGGGTCCCGAAGGAAGCGGGACGTCCGAAGGAATCGGGACGTCCGAAGGAAGCGGGGGTCCGGGCGAACCGGGTCGTGGCGCGACGGAGTCGGCGTTCTCCCGGACGGAGCGGCGCGTCGCCGAGGTGTGGCACAAGCTCCTCGGCCTTCGTGCCGACCGACAGGACGACTTCTTCTCGATCGGCGGTCACAGTCTGCTGGCCGTACGGCTCGCGGGTGAGCTGGGCGCCGCGTTCGGCACCACGGTTCCCCTGCCGCAGCTGTACAGCACTCCCACACTGGCGGGTCAGGCGGCGTACCTCGACGACGCGCGGCACGAGCGTGAGGGCAGGGGCCGAAGCGGCGGCCCGCGCAGCGTCATCGGCCTCGGCGGCTCTCCCGGGCTCCAGCCGCTGGTGCTGGTGCATCCGCTCGGCGGCACGCTCTTCTGTTACCGGGATCTGACGGCCCGGATCTCGGGGTCCTTCGAGGTCCTCGGGGTCCAGGGGGACCTGATGGGCGGCGGGGACACGGCGGACTTCGCCTCGCTGGCGTCGGGTTACGCCCGTGAACTGGCGCCCCTGCTCCGAGGGCGGCGGCCCGTGATCGCGGGCTGGTCGGCGGGCGGTGTGCTGGCGCACGAGGTCGCCTCACGGCTGGCGGACCGGGGCATCGTGGCCGATCGTGTCGTCGTCATCGACGCCGCTCCCCGACAGGGGCCGGACACGGCGGCGGACGCGGCGGCTCTGGGACGGCTGCGTATTGATGTGGCACGGCTGGGACCGCGCCGGCTCCTGGCGGAGCACGCCATCGACGACGTGCTGCGGCTGCTCGGCGTGGACGCGGAGGCGCTGGCCGAGCTGAACGGGCCCGTCACCGCGTCACTCATGGAGTTCTGGCAGGGGATGCTGTCCGGCCTGGCCGGACACCGGCCCTCCGCCTACCCGGGCCCCGTGCACCTCGTGGTGTCCCGCCGGAGTGAGGAGGCGGCCGTCCGTGCCCAGATCATCGGGTGGGAGCGGTGCGCCGGCACGCTGCGTGTCTCGTACGTCGACGGCGATCACTACCAGCTCATGCGGGAGCCCTGGATCGGGGACGTGGCCGAGGTGTTCGCCGGCCCGGACGATCCGACAGATCAGACCGACGGGGGCGTGTCCGGCCGGTCCTGATCCGCCGTACACATCCGAATCCGGCTGGACCCTTTCGAAAGGAACTCGACGTGCTGGTGCTCGGTGTCAGCGGACTCGACCGATCGATGTCCGTCAAGAAGAACATGCTGCCCGGTCTGGACTGGCGGGAACAGCGTGTGGTGCAGGGCCTCGACGCGGCCGCGGCCCTGGTCGGGGAGCAGGGCGTGATCGCCGCCTCGGCGCAGGAGCGGCACGACGGGGTGAAGGGCACGGGGGCCTTCCCCGTCGACGCGGTCGAGGCGTGCCTGAGAATGGCCGGAGTGACCCTGGACGACGTCGACTTCGTCGCGCACGGCTTCCGGTACGAGCCGTCCGTCGCGTTCGAGCGCGACGAGTTCGCCCGGCGCTGGTACCGCGAGGTGTACAGCGAGGACGTGCAGTACGAGGTGTTGCGCGCGCACTATCCGGACCAGGACTGGGAGCGCAAGTTCGTCCGGGTGGGCCACCATGTCGCCCACGCCGCCAGCAGCTACTACCTGAGCGGGTTCCCCGACGCGACGGTTCTGGTGGCTGACGGTATGGGCGAGGCCGAGTCCACGTCGGTGCTGCGGGGCAGCGGTGACGCATTGCACGGTGTGCGCGGCTACTCCATATCCGCGTCACTGGGCATCCTCTACAGCGTCGTCACCCAGTACCTGGGGTTCCTGCCGGGGATGGACGAGTACAAGGTGATGGGCCTGGCGCCCTACGGGGACGCGAGCCGGTACGCGAATGTGGCTGACGAGCTGGTGCGCGGGGCTCCGGGCGGACGGCTGCTGGTCCCCGTCCTGGCGCACGACAAGTCACCGACGGAGCGCGAGACGCACCGGGGGGCCATCCGACGGCTGGAGGAGCTGTTCGGTCCGGCCCGGCACCCGGAGGCAGCGCTCGACCAGCGGCACATGGATGTCGCGGCGACCGTCCAGCGCAAGCTGGAGGAGAGCCTCCTGTATGTCTTGCGCGAGACGGCGGACAGCGCGGGCGGCTCCCGCAATCTGTGCATGGCGGGTGGTGTCGCGCTGAACTGCACGGCCAACGGAGTGATCGCCCGCAGCGGTCTGTTCGACCGGGTGTTCGTGCAGCCGGCGTCGGGGGACGACGGTACGGCCCTCGGCGCGGCTCTGTGGCAGTTCCAGCAGCACGCACCGACGCCGCCGGCCCCGATGACGATGCCTTACTGGGGCGAGGAGTTCGACGACGCGGACATCGAGGCGCAGCTGCGTGGGCTGGGCGCCGGATTCACCGTGCGGAAGCTGGCCGAAGACGAACTGCTGGCCGAGGTGTCGTCGCTGATCGGCGCGGGGAAGGTCGTCTCCTGGTTCCAGGGGCGGATGGAGTTCGGCCCGCGTGCGCTGGGCAACCGGAGCATCCTCGCGGACCCGGCATCGCCCGGCATGCGTGCCCATCTGAACACCGTCGTGAAGCAGCGTGAGGAGTTCCGGCCGTTCGCGCCGGCCGTCCTGGCGGAGGAGGCGACCACCTACTTCGAGATCGAGCCGGGTCAGGAGCCGATGTACCGTCACATGCTGTTCGTGGCACAGGTGCGGCCCGAGTACCGTGACAAGCTGCCGTCGATCACACATGTCGACGGCTCGGCCCGGGTGCAGACCGTCGACCGGGAGAGCGCGCCGAGGTTCTGGCGCCTCATCCGCCGGGTCGGTGACGACCGGGGCATCCCGATGGTGGTCAACACCTCGTTCAATCTGCGCGGCCAGCCGATCGTGCGGACGCCGGACGTCGCGGTCGCCACGTACGCCCGCTCGACGCTGGACGCGCTGGCGATCGGCGACTGGCTGGTGACCCGCGACCAGCCGTCGGCCGCCGGGACCGCAGGTGCGACCGATGAGTGAGCGGCCCGCCCCCGCAGGGGCACGTTCCGCGGCGGAGCTCCGTGAGGCCGTCGCCGCGATCTGGCGCAACGCCCTCGGCCTGGACGACGTCCGCGACGACTGCAACTTCTTCGACGAGGGCGGCGACTCCGTCCTCTCCGTGGAGGTGGCGATCTCGCTGCGCGAACTCATGGGCCAGGAGCTCGAACTGGACATCCTCTACGAGTACCCGGAGTTCGGTGCCCTGTCGGCGGTGTTGAGCGGAGGCCCCGACGAGGGAGCGCCGCAGACGAGGGAGCTGACCGCCGCCGAGGAACGGCTGTGGACCGCCGAACAGCTCCACCCGGGAAGCGCCGTCTATCATCTCGCCGTCCGTTACCGCTTTCCCGGCGGTCTCGACGTCATCAGGCTGCGCGCCGCGCTCGACACGCTGGCGGCCCGGCACGAGGCACTGCGGCGCGGCTTCGTGAAGCCCGCGCTCTCACTGACCGCGCAGAAGGCCTCCGTGGCCTGCCGGTGGGTGGACGCGCGGGGCGTGTCGGACCAGAGTGTGCGCGAACTCGTCGACACCGAGGTGCGCACACCGTTCGACCTGGGTCGGCCTCCGCTGTTGCGCGCACTCGTCGTGGACCGGGGCGACGCGGGCGCTGAACTGGTCCTGACCGTGCACCACTTGGTGTGCGACGGCGTCTCGCTGGATCTCCTTGAAACACAGCTCCAGCACCTCTACGAGGACGGCTCGGGTTCAGAGGCCACGGAGTGGGAGCGGGAATCCGCCGGCCGGCAGGCCGTGTCCGTACGGCCCCGGGATGCCGGGGCGGCGCTGGACCACTGGCGGACGATGCTCGCCGGTTGCCCGGGGGCGTTGTCCCTGCCGCACGATCTGGCCCGTCCTGCGCGGCCCGGTGTCAAAGGCGCCGCCCATCGGATCCTGCTCACGGACGAGCAGGTGTCGACGATCCTGTCGTCGGCCGAGCAGGAACGGCTCAGTCCGTTCATGGCGTGGGTGGCCGCCTATGTGACCGGCCTGATCGCGGTGACGGGCGACCGGGATCTGGTGCTCGCCGTGCCGGCCTCGTCGCGGGGTCCCGCCCAGGCGGGCGAGGTCGGCATGTTCATCGATACGCTCCCGCTGCGGTTCACCGTCCGGCCGGGGGCCACGGCCCGTGACGTGGTGCGGTTGGTGCGTCGTGTGGTGACCGGTGCCCTGGCCCACCAGCAGGTGCCGTTCCAGACGCTCGTCGAGGAGGTACGATCCGGCACCGACCGTTCGCGGGCCCCGCTGGCTCAGACCGCCCTCACCTACATGGACACCACACAGTGCGGGCTGCGGTGGGACGGTCACAGCGCCGAGCGTGAGCAGATCGGCACGGGCACCGCGAAGTACGAGGTGCTGTGGCTGGTCACGCGGACCGGTCGCGGAACGGTCTGCGAACTGGAGTACTCCACGGACCTGTTCACCGACGAGGCGGCGGCCGCCCTGCACCGGCGCATGGTGACGGCCGTCGGCGAGGCCTTCGCACAGCCGGACACCCCTCTGCAGGAGTACGGTACGGACGCGCTCGACATGTTCGTACCGATCCACGAAAGGGTGCGCCGCCGGGCCGTGGAGCACCCCGGCGCGGTGGCGGTGCGACACGGGCGGACGACGCTGACGTACGGGGAGCTGGACCGGCGGGCGAGCGTTGTGGCCGCAGGGCTCCGGACAGCCGGGATCGGCCGCGGCGCGGTGGTGGCCGTGCCCATGGAGCGTGGCATCGCGTCGGTCACCACATGCCTCGGCATCCTGTACGCGGGCGCCGCCTACCTGCCGGTGGACATCGCTCAGCCGGCCGAGCGCGCCCGGCGCATCGTGCGTACCGCGGCGACGGCGGCCGTCGTCACGGACGACGCGACGGCCGAACTGCTCGCGGAGATCGTGCCCGCCCACCTGTTGGAGAAGCTGCTCGTCACCGACGGGGCCCCGGTGGCCCCGGCCGCGGTGACCGGCGCCGATGTCGCCTACGTGATCTGCACCTCGGGCTCGACGGGCCGTCCCAAGGCGGTGGTGGTGCCGCACCGTGCCGTCGTACGGCTCGTGCCGGACGCGGACTTCGTGACGTTCGGCCCCGCCGACCGGGTCGCCCATGTCTCCAATCCCGCCTTCGACGCGGCGACGCTGGAGATCTGGGGAGCGCTGGCCGGCGGCGGCACGCTCGTCGTCGCAGACCGGGACATCCTGCTGTCACCGCAGCGGATGCGTTCCTTCCTCACCGACGAGCGCATCTCCGTCATGTTCCTCACCGTGACGCTCCTCAACCAGATGGTGGACTTCGCACCGGACGCCTTCCGGGATCTTCGGGTGCTGCTCTTCGGCGGCGAGAAGCACGATGCACGCAGGCTGGGGAGACTGTTCGCGGCCGCCCCGCCCGCCGCTGTGGTGAACGGCTACGGCCCCACCGAGAACACCACGTTCAGCACCACCCACGAGGTGACCGCCGAGGATCTCGCCGAGGGCGTGGTCCCCCTCGGCCGCCCGCTCCCGCGCAGCACGGCGTACGTCCTCGACGCATCCGGGCACCAGGTCGGTACCGGCGGGACCGGGGAACTGTACGTGGGCGGCGAGGGGCTCGCCCACGGCTACCTCGACGCCCCGGCGCAGACCGCCGCGGCCTTCGTCCCCGACCCGTTCGCCGGGCGTCCCGGGCAGCGGCTCTACCGCACGGGCGACCACGTACGGGTCCTGCCCGGTGAGCGGTACGAGTACGTGGGGCGGCTCGACGATCAGGTGAAGGTGCGTGGCCATCGCGTCGAACTCGCCGAGATCGAGGCGGCGGTACGGAGGCAGAACGGGGTGGCCGACGCCGTCGTGCACGCACGTCCGACGGACGACGGCATCGAGATCATCGCCTTCGTGGCACCGGAGGCCGCCGAGGACGGACAGCAGGCGGCCCTGGACGTCACCGTGCTCGGGGGCGGACTGCGCAGCGAACTGCCGCAGTACATGCTGCCGACGGTGATCGTCGTCGACCGCGTCCCCGTCACCGCCAATGGAAAGGCCGACCGCGAGGCACTCCTGTCGACGTCGGCCGCGGCCGGTGGTTGTGCTCCGGCGGAGTCAGCCGATCCGTCTCAGGACGACGACCCGGTCGACGGCACGGTCACCGCGCTCTGGCAGGAGGTGCTCGGCACCGGGAGCGTCCGGCCGGAGGACAACTTCCTGAACGCGGGCGGACATTCCATCAAGGCCATGCGGCTGCTGGCCCTCCTCGGCGAGGAGCTGGACGTCACGATCGATTTGGTCGAATTCCTCGAGAATCCCACCTTGCGCGGGCTCACCACTCTCGTACGGCAGGAACTGACGGGAGGTGGGCTGTGAGCCCCGCTCCTTCTCTGGGCCGCTTCCTGCACTGGGCGCGGGTCCGGCCGGACGCCGTGGCGATCGTCGACGAGAGCGGCGAACTGAGCTACGCGGAACTGGAGTCCGCCGCCCGCGCCCGGGCGGCCAGGCTGTCGGCCGACGGGGTACGCCCCGGCACGCGGGTCGCCGTCGAGTGCGGGTACGGCACCGACTACGTGGTCGCTCTGCTGGCGACCTGGCTGCTGGACGCGGTGGCGGTGCCGCTCGATCCGGCCGCGCCGGCCGAGCGCCGCCGCCACCAGGTCCGACAGGCGGGCTGCGAGGCGGCCGTTCCCTTTCCGTACGCCGACGGCATCGTCCACGCCGCCGTCGCCGACGTGGTCTCCGCGCAGGGGCCCGGGACCGCCGGCCCGCCGGACGCGCGCGAGCCTGCCGCGTACATCCTGTTCACCTCGGGCTCGACCGGGCTCCCGAAGGGGGTGGAGATCGAGCACACCGGCCTGCTCACCATGCTGGACCACTTCTCCGAGTCCATGGGGCTGGGGCCGGGCGACCGGATGCTCGCGCACAGCAGCATCGTCTTCGACATGTCGGTGCCGGAGATGCTGGTGCCGCTGACGAGCGGCGGCACGATCGCCGTCGCTCCGTCGCGGTGTGCGCGCAACCCGGAGTTCTTCGCGAAATGGCTGCTCACCCAGGCGCCCGGCGCCGCGTACGCCACACCCAGTCAGCTGCGGCTACTGCTTCCCTTCCTGGCCGGTGAGCGGGCCTTCACCCAGCTGGTCAGCGCCGGGGAGGCGCTGCCCGCCGCGCTGGCCGAGGAGTTGGACGGGGTCGTCGGTACCTTGTGGAACGGGTACGGCCCCACCGAGACGACCGTCTGCGGCCTGTGCACCGAGGTCCGTCCCCCCTACCGGGACCCGCTGCCGATAGGCGTACCGATCACCGGTCTGCGCGCCCAGGTGCTGGACGGTTCGCGGCAGCCCGTGCCCGAGGGTGAGGTCGGTGAACTCTGCCTCTACGGGGTCGGCGTGGCGCGCGGCTACGTCGGTGAGCCCGGTCTCACCGCCCGGTCCTTCACCACCGGCCCCGACGGCTCCCGTGCCTATCTGACCGGTGACATGGTGCGGATCGGTGCCGACGGGCAGTACTTCTTCCACGGCCGGATCGACGACCAGGTGAAGATCCGGGGACACCGGGTCGAGCTGGGCGAGATCGAGTCGGTCGCCGAGCGCACCCCAGGCGTCTCGCAGGCAGTCGCCCTGCTCACCGAAGCGCTGCGTGGGCGGGCCGAGTTGCATCTCGCCGTGGTGTACCGGGCCGGGGAGGGCGAACCCGTCGGCCAGGGGGCCGCCGAGGCCGCGCTGCGCGAACGTCTGCGGCGGGACCTGCCGATCCACATGCGGCCGGGACGCCTGTTGTTCTTCGACGAACTGCCGTGCAACGCCTCGGGGAAGACCGACCGCAACGGGGTTCGGCGGATCGTCGAGGAGCGCCTGAGACGACCCTGAACAAGGCACAGCACACCCTCACCGGTCGTGCGCCCGAACAGATCCTTCCAGTCGATTCAACCGTCAGTCAGAAAGGCAGCAGACTCATGAGCGAGCAGACGAACGGCACCCGGTACAGCGTGGTCCACAACGACGAGGAGCAGTACAGCCTCTGGGCCGAGGGGCGGCCGCTCCCGGCCGGCTGGCACCGCACGGACTTCAGCGGCGGGCGCGAGGAGTGCCTGGCCCACATCGACGCGGTCTGGACGGACATGCGTCCCAGGAGCCTGCGGGTGGCCATGGGCGAGAACTGACAGCTCACCGACCGAGGGCCAGGGAGGGGACCTGTCGTCGTACGGGTGCCTTCCCCGGTCGTATCCCAGCCAGCAGTGGAGGTCAGCCGTGTGGGCGCTTCTTCGCCGCAATGCGCAGTTCCGTCGGATGTTCGCCGGCGAGGCGGTCTCCAGCTTCGGGGACAGCGCCATGTTTCTGTCACTCGCCATCTGGGCGAAGGACCTCACCGGCTCGAACGCCGCCGCCGGTCTGGTCATGCTGGCACTCACCGTGCCGGGCCTGTCCGCGCCCTTGCTGGGGCACCTCGTGGACCGCGTGCATCGCAAACCGCTGCTGGTCAGGATGTACGGCGGCATGGCGGTTCTCGTGCTGTCGCTGCTGGCCGTCCGGGGATCCGGCCAGTTGTGGATCATCTATGTGGTCGCCCTCGCCTACGGGGTGCTGGTCTCCACACCCGCCCGTCAGGCGCTGCTGAAGGACCTGCTGCCGTCGTCCGACGCCGTCCAGGCCAGGTCGCTCCTCATCGCCACCAGGGAAGGCGTGCGCATCGCCTCCCCGGTGGCCGGAGCCGGGGTGTACGTGGCCTTCGGCGGTGTCGCGCTGGCCGTGTTGGGGGCGCTCACACTGAGCGCGGCCGCGCTGCTCATCGGTTCGGTCCAGGTGGTCGAGTCGGAACCGGATCCCGTCGAGGAGTCCTTCGGCACCTCCCTCACCGCCGGCCTGCGCTACCTGCGCGGCACACCGCTGCTGTTCCGGTTGACGTTGGCGATGGTCGTCTTCCTCGGCGGCATCGGCATGTTGGAGACCGCGGCCTTCGCCGCCGTCGATCACGGCCTGGGCCGCCCGGCGGCGTTCGTCGGGGTCATGGCGTCGATCCAGGGCGCCGGTTCCGCGCTCGGCGGTCTGATCTCCGGGACGGTGGTACGGCGGCTGGGGGACGTCGGTACCAGCTGCGTCGGTTACGGACTCGTCGCGGTGGGGCTGCTGCTGTGCGTCTCCCACGATGTGGCACTCTTCCTCGTCGGGACGACACTCATCGGTGCGGGCCTGCCGTTCGTGGCCGTGGTGCTGGGCGCGGCGGTGCATCTGTACGCACCGGCCCGCATGCAGGGCCGCGTCAACGCCACGGTCAACACAGCGAAGGACGGGGCGCAGACCCTTTCGCTCACGGCGGGCGCCGCACTGATCGGGGTGCTGGACTACCGGGTCATGTACCTGGTGATGACAGTGACCACGATGGCGTGCGCGGTCAGTCTGCTGGTCCGCTCGATTCCCGCTCCGGAGGTGGTGCCGTCGGTGGCGGACGCCCCGGCCGACGAGGGGCCCGCACCGGGCGCGGCCCCAGCGCGCGAGCAGGACAGCGGCGCGCCCGTGGGCGAGCCTCGGGTGGGGTGAGCCCCGCCACGACAAGCCGCGCCGAGCGCAGTGTGGAAGGGCTCTACGACGAAGGGCGTACGGGACGGAGCTTGTGCCCCGGACGCCCGCGGAGCCCTGGAACACTCGACGAAGGGGGCGCCGTGAAGCTCGCAGTCCTGGGGGGACGCGGGCTGATCGGCCTCGACGGCGGAGCGACCGGCCACCGCTTGCCGTAGAGCAGGACCCATTCCCCGTCAGCGTCGATATGCCGCTCGACCGGCTTGAGCATCAGCTCGTGGTCCACGCTGCCGAAGAATGCCAGGATGTCGAGATCGACCCCCCAGTCACTCCGCCAACAGCGCGCCTCCACGCAGGCGGTCGACGGGGCGACCGGAATCTCGTTCGGCACGCCGAATCGGAAGCGGACTGCGACGGCTCTTCCACTGTGTGTCCTGGTCGGGCCCTCGCGGGCGGTGGGTCGGGGGGTCAGCGGGTCGGTGGTGGGTGGGGGGTGCAGCAACAGCTCCGTTCCCTCCTTACGCATCCCAAGCGGCACAGTCCACCGTGTCCGCAGGGGGCCACAGCGCGGAGCTCGTGTCTGCGGGATCTGCTCACGGGCATCCAACCCGCCTGTAACGCGCCGTGGACCCCACGACGAAGTCCGGACTCATCCTGCCGGGCCGCTACGTCACCGCAAGCGAGATCCGGCGCGCCGGAACCACTCGCATCGCCGGCTACCCGGGCAGGCACGGCGTCAGCAAGCAGACCGTGGCGCAGGCCCTGGCGGACGCTGCCGTGAACTCTGCACAGGCCGACCGCGTCGCGCCTCTGGGCGAACGACGCACCGCCGAACTCATCCGCGAACTCGCCGACGAGCCGGCGGCTGGCAAGGCCCGCCTCAAGGCACTGGAAGACGAGATCGAACAGTTGGTCACCGCCCACCCTGACGGGGCCCTCATCCGCCGCCTGGCGGGAAGTGTGGCTGGTCTCCCGGGCAACAGCGGCTGAGACGCAACCGTCCCCTCGGGTGGGACGTCCCGCCTTCTCCCGGAAACGCGTGGGACGGAATCTTCGTCCGACGGCCAGGAAACGCTGAGCGACACAGGGTCTCACTCAGCCGATCCTGCAGACACCCTCATAGGAGAGTCCATGAACCGCACGATCCAGCGCAGCCTCGTGGCCGCGATTTCGGCGATCGCGATGTTGCCCGCCGCAGTCGCTTCCGCCGACACCGCCGCCGCACAGCAGCGGCACACGGCGCCTCACCAGCAGATGCCCCACCGATGCACGGCCCCGCCCCAGCTGTGGGCACCCAGCCACTCCACGACCCGGCCCGTTACCTGCACCGGCTACGTACAGGGCCGCGTGGTAACCCGCCACATGCCGCTCAGGATCCGCTCCGGCCCGGGCACGGGCTACCGGGTCATCGGCTCGCTGCGTCCCGCCGGCACGGTCCACATCTCCTGCAAGAAGTACGGGCGCAACGTCCACGGCAACCACCGCTGGTACAAGCTCTCCCACAGCAAGGGCTACGTCTCCGCCCGCTACGTCCGCAACGTGAGCGCCATCCCCTGGTGCTGAGCCTCTGCGCCCGCCCGTCCCGCTCACGGGGCGGGCGGGCCCGTTCCACGAAGCTCACCAGCAAGCAAGGAGACCCATGTCCCTTTCCCTTCCATCCAGTCCGGGCCGCAGAGCCGTCCTCGGCTTTGGAGCTGCGGTCGCACTGGCCGCCACATTCCCCGCCGGCAGGGCAGAAGCCCAGCCGAAGGCTCAGCCGGCCAGCCTGGCGCCGGCCGGCAAGCCGTGGCTCCAGGGTGTACGGCTGCACCACTCCACGGTGCTGCAGTCCTTCGCCTTCGACGAGCGGCACGGCCACATGTACGCGCTCCAGGTCATGGAGGGCGGCGTTCGGCTGCCGGGCGAGCCGCGCGCGTACACCGGTGCCGAGCGCGCGGCCCGCGGCGACATGTGTCTGAACCGGTTCACCATGGACGGCGCGCTCACCGGCGATATGTACCTGCTGGGCTTCGGCCACGGCAGCGCCCTCGGCGTGGAGGACACGGCCCGTCGTGCCGGCGCTCTGTGGACGGAGTGGGACGCGCAGCCGGCCTCCGGCTACGGCCGCGGCATCTGCCGCTTCACCTTCACCGCGGGCCGGGTGGTGACCCGCGCCAGCCGCGGGATTGCCACGCATCGCCCGCTCCCCGGCTCCACGAACAACGAAGTGGCCCTCGACCCGGCGCACAACCGGCTGCTGCTGCGGTACAAGGTGGGCGGCATGCCGCGCTACGGGGTGTACGGGCTCAAACAGTTCGCGGCCGGGGACTTCCGGCCGGTCACCGGCTTCGCTCAGCCCGGCGCCGAACTGGGGCTCCCCTTCCAGGGCATGGCGCTGTACGGCCCGTACGCCTATCAACTGCTGGGCCACGGATACGGCGCTGACAACCCCGCCGGCTCGGCCGGCGACGTCCGTCTGTTCCGTATCGACGTGCGTACTGGCCGCGTGGTGCAGCAGGTGCTGGACCACACTGCGAGGGGGCTCTACCCGCGCGAGCCGGAGGGCCTGGCTGTGCTGCGCAGGGGCGGGCCCTGGCTGTGCCTTGGCTTCACCCAGGGCCCACCCTCGGACCGCGCCTTCTCTCTGTACTACAAGCCGATCGCCCGATGACTCCGGCCGTACGTGTGGCCGCCCCGACCCCAGGGCACACATCACGCGATCCGGAATGAACCGGATGCCTGATAGAAGGATTGGGAACGGCATGAAGGAGCAAGCGACGGCTCACCGGCAGCAAGCGCCCAACTCGCTCGGCCCCGACGGGCTGCTGCTGGTGGAGCGGCTGCGCGACCTCAAACAGCAGACCGGGCTGAGCCTGGCCGCGCTGGCCACACGCACCGCCCACAGCAAGTCCTCATGGCACCGTTATCTCAACGGCGTCAAGCTCCCGCCGCGTACCGCTGTCGAGGCGCTGGGGCGACTCGGGGGCACGGAGATGGCGCCGCTGCTCGCCCTGTGGGAGAACGCCTGCCGGGCCGAGACCAGACCGCTGAGCACGGCGCCCCAGCCCCCTGCGCCGCGGCTGCCGCTCGCGGCAGTTGTCCGGGCACGACGGCTGCGGACGGCCGTCGTGCTGGCTGTCTCCGCCACGGTGGTCGCCGTGGCCTGCGCCGTGGGTGCCCCGGCCCTGTCGGGCGGCAGCCCGCAGCGCCAAGCGGCGTCCTGCCGCATGGAAAGCTGCCGGGGGCAGTATCCGGGCTCCTCCCGCTGCAACCGGGATGCCCGCACTGAGAGCACCGTCACTCAGGATGCCTACGCCGTACGGCTCCGGTTCAGCCCGTCCTGCGCCACCGTCTGGTCCGAGGTGGAGACGGACGCGCGCGATGGCGCCCTGGAGGTCTCGATCCGATCCGGAGCGGACGAGCTGCTCGCCTCGCGCCGGGACAGGGTGACGCACGGCAAAAGCAGCCCGATGCTGCCCGCGACCAGCCCGAAGGGGGCCGAGGCGTGCGTCGAGGTGGCGGACCGACTGGCCTGCACCGGGGCCGTACAGCTCTCCGCGGATCTGCCGGAGACCCGCTGAAGCTCGCCTCCACCCATGTGCCCTGTGCGGGTGGGCCCGTGAAGCCTCCATGAACCCCTACAGCGGAGGATGCGGCGGGTAGATCCGGATGCCGACGTCCCCGACAAGCGGCTCTCCGCCTCCCGGCCCGTGTGCCAGCGGGATCACGATCGCCTGCCACGACCGACCGGCCATGACGAGGCCCCTGCAACCCACCGGGGAGCCCGCCGACCACGCCGCTGGCGTTATGGCGCAGCGTCTGCTCCTGCTTGGCCCGGCACCGCGACCCTGGTCTCCCGCGTGTCGCCTCCAGCGGGTGTCCGGCCGCCTGCAGGGAGCGGCAAACCGGGGCGACTGAGCTGCCCCGCGGTCCGGGACCAAATCGCGGCCGTGAGCCCAGTGGCCCGAACGCCGCTTCGCCATCGAAGGCACCCACGACCTGGGCCGCACGCTCGCCCAGCAACTGAGCGCCCCAGGCGGGAACATGGTCGACGGGCCCTCGCTCCCGGCCCGGGTCCGGCTCCTGGCCACCGGAGGAGACCGCAAGTGCACCGGACTGCAGGGCGATTCCCACCACTGGCGTCCACGTCTGGAAGCCGTGCTGGCCGGGGTCCTTGCGGACGATCTCCAGCTCGCAGCCGAGTCGGAGCGCCGACGACACGCTGAGGTCCTTCAACTCCGGCGTGCCGGTCACTACATCGCCAACCTGCGCAAGCACACCCGGGCGCCGTCCAGCCATGGCCGGACGGCGCCCGCACCGCACCGTGCTCAGACCACGACCGGCACGGCCTGGAGCGTCTCCTCACTCAGCAGGTCGCCCAGGGTCAGGCGCGCACGTGAGACGCGGGAGCGGACCGTACCGATCGGGCAGCGCGTCGCCGCCGCCGCCTCGGCGTAGGGCAGTCCCAGCAGTTGCGTGAGAAGGAACGCCTCACGCCGGTCTTCTGGCAGGGAGTCGACGAGGTCCATCAGGACGACTCCCTCCTCGAAGCCGGGCAGCCCGAGCGGCTGGCTGCGTTCGGCGGCGTTCTGCCAGTCGTCGACGCCCGACAGCCGAGGCCTCGAAGCCGCGTAGCGCACGCTGTCGACAACCGCACGGCGGGCGATGGACAGCAGCCAGGCCCTGGCCGAGGAACGGCCCTCGAACCGGTGAAGACTGCCCAGGGCACGCAAAAAGGTGTCCTGGGTGAGGTCGTCGGCCTTCTGCGGATCGTCGGCGAGGTGAGCCACATAGCGGCGCACGTCGCGCTGGAGGGCGCGCACGAAGCGGTCGACCGCTTCACTGTCGCCGCCCGCGGCGGCGAGAGCCCAGGTGGTGACCGTTTCGTCGGTCACGGCGGGCAGGGCAGGAGTCATCGCCCGTGGATCCTTTCTCGGATCCCGTATGCCATGGCTGTAAGCCGTAGCGGCGGTGCACCGGCGTACGGGGTATTTGAGGAGATCCGCTCACGCGGGCGCGCGAACGGGAGCCCGCGCCGCATGGACGGCGGCGGGAAACCGGCTGTCAGGCGACAGCGATCTCCCCAGGAGGACCACGGGTGGTGAGCGTATGGACGAGCAGCAGACGCCGGGGGCGGCGCACACGCTCGCGGGGGGCCCTGCTCGCGGGTGGACGGGCAATCGGGCGCAGTACGGCCAGAGCGAGCCTGAGCGGAACGAACACATGGTTGGCCGCCGCACGCAGCAGTTGGAACACGGCACGCTCACCCTGCGCGAGCCACAGCCCACACAGCACGGCGGCAAGAAGGTGAGCGAAGAGCATGCCCCACGACGCCGTACCCGCCATACCACCCGTGTGATGCATGTCGGCCACGCCACCCATCCCGGACATGCCGTGATGCATGGAAGCCATGGAACCGGCGTCGTGATCCTGCGGAAGGCGCATCTGACGTGTGAGACCGGTACGGACGGCAAGGTCGTAGGCTCGGTTCGCGGCCTCCGGGGTGACGTTTTCCCCGCAGAGCAGGTAGCGGCCCCATTCCAGGACCGTGTCGGCATGGTCCGCTGCTGCAGTGCGGGGCCTTTGGCCGGCTTGGGCGAGGGTGAAGCAGATGTGCAGGCAGGTCTGCGCGGCGACGGTGAGGCCGACCACGGCCGGGGGCCGGCGCTCGGATCCGCCGAACGCCCAACCGACGGCCGCGACCCCGCCCGCGCAGAGGATCAGGGTCGGCCACGGGACCTGCGAGCCTGACATCAGCACGTGCCCGAAGGCCGCGAGCGCGACGCAGACCGTCGCGAACACCGCGGCCCGTAGCGCACGCGACACGAAGCCCACAGACATGACGCCCCATCCTGACATCCGGCGGCCGGACCCCTTAACCGGCATGCGCACCCCGCAGGATCAGCGCCCGGCCGCGTGGGCGCGAGACCCCGAGCCTCGTCACCGATGGAACGGCAGGCCGAGGGGACGCCGCACACGCGCCCCCTGACCGGCGGCATACAAGGCAGCTCACCACGTCGGGCTGGGCTCCGGCACCTGCACCCCCCTCCACTCCACCCCCGTGGGGTTGGGCCGGCGACCGGCACGGCTCCCGGAGGAATGCGGGAAGGCCCGCCCTACCGGCATCGACCCCCTTCGGACAGGGACCGCTCGGTACGTGCGCCACCGTGTCGAGCCGAGGGCGTCTCACATGTGTCCACTTCAACACGACTTAAAGGACGCGCTTCCCGAACACGCTGGTGACCTGCGCGACACCCCCAAGGGGGCATGTCCGAGAACCGATCGGTTGTTGGACGCCCGGAGGCACACCCCACCGATCGGCATGCGGTGGAACTGACAGGCACCGCAGGATCAACAGCGCTCCCCCTGTCCGAGGTCTGGCCGCCGCACTGCGGCGAAGTGCGGCCAGCAAGCGCAGACCGCATCGAGGAGGTGGGTTGTGTGAGCGTGGCTGGCGTCGGGGCCCGGGCGGCAGCTGTGTGGCGGCGACCCGCGACGGGTCGAACGCGATGCCCTCCACGCCGAGCATCCCGTCGAAGCCATGCCGCAACACCTCCATGAACAGGGCGCTGCCCACGCCGACCAGCGTGTGGGAACGCAGTCCCGCACTCCTCTGCTGCGCTGCTCGTTCAAGGCCGATGGCGGTGGAAGGAGAAGCGCGATTGCCGGCTCGGTGAACTGGCGGCCCCCTGCCCCTTCCCGAACTCCCACAGTTCGCCGGCCAAACCGGCTGTCCCGTTATGCATAGAAACATCCCGGGACGCCACCGTATGACACACGGCATGGCGGCGAGGAGCCCCGCGTGAGCCACCTGAGCCTGAAACCGGCCAAGCGCCGGATCGCCGTGACCCAGGGTCATTCGTTTGCATCAGGCCGGGCTCGCGTGCCCCGCCGGTGGTGCTCACGCGGTGTACCCCGATGTGCGGGCCCGTTTCAGACCTGGCGTACCACGGGCACGGAGCCGAAGCCGCGGAGACCTGCGTCCTTGCGGGCCTGGCCCGGCGATGTCCCGGAGCCCACCACCCGACCGTCGATGACGGCCAGCCAGTCTCCCTCGGACGGCTGTGTACTCAACTCCTCCGCTCCGGCCGGTTCGAGTGCCTGGAGTAGTTCGGGATCGGGTTCCGTTGACACGGCGGCCGATGCCGGGCGCGGTATTCCGGCCCGCCACTCGGCGACGGTCCGCTCGCCGCCCTTGGCTCGCGCCCAGAACAGGTGTTGCAGCACGATCAACGGCCCCAGCGCCGTCAGCAGCGGGAATGCCCCGGTCAGCGCTCCCAGTCCGAACAGCAGACTGACGGCTCCGGACACCGCCAGCCCGACCCCGGCCGCGACCAGTCCGGCGACCCGCCCGAACGCCTTGACCGCCGTAAGCGGGAAGAGGACCAGGAGCAGCAGGTCACCCAATCCCAGGGCCACTGGTGGATCTCCCCGTGTCACGGCGAGCAGCGGGGCGAACGGCAGCCCCATGACCTGGTCGGCGAACCGGTCCATAAGCGAGGTGAGGCCGGTGGCCACCAGGTCGTAGCAGGCGAGTGCGCCCGCGAACCACGCCGCGTGGGCGGACCGCATACCGCTCTGCACCCACATGTTGGCCACCCCCACCACGGCCACCGCGAGGAGTACGTCGGTGAGCACCATCACGGCGAGCGGCCGGTTCGCGAACGCGAGTCCTGCGGTGGTCGCGACCGAGACAGACGCGATCGCCCAGGCCCGGCCCCCGCCGGTCAGCGGTGAGAGGGTGAACTGCAGTGCCGCGCAGAGGACCAGGCCGAAGACGGTCGCCACCGCGGCCCGGGGCAGCACCAGATAGAGCAGCGGAGCAACCACCACCACGGCGTACATCACAGCGACATCGAGCGGTTCGTACCTGCCGACCGGCGGGCGGGGCATCCGCACCTGGCCGAAGTAGGCGGCGCCCGCAGCTGTCACCGCCAGGACGCAGCAGTTGAGGCCCACAAGGGCGGCGGCGTTCACGCCGGGCTCGCGACGCGCACAGCGACCGGACGCGCCGACTCGAAGGTGTGCTCCCGCAGGTCGGCACGGACCGGCCCGGTCGGCGGAAGCCCGGCTGGATCGTCGTGGAGCACGATCGCGGCCAGCGCCAGGCCGGCCGCGGTGGCCCGGTCCTCCAGCCTGCCGAGCAGGGCGGCGCCGGGCAGTCGGCGGACCAGGACATGGAGCAACGGACCCTGCCGGCCTTCCTCCAGGACGTACCGAGCCGGCAGCGGGATGTCCGGCTCCGCTTCGAGCAGGTCCAGCACCGAACGGGTGGGAACCGAGCGACTCAGCGGCCCCGACCAGCGGCCGAGGACGGGCGAGGTCGCGGGCAGGTGCGACAGTTCGCACTCCGGCTCGGCCTCGGGCCGTCGGACCAGGTCACCGGTGGCATACCGCAGCAGCAGGGTGCAGTCCCGGTAGGGGACGTAAGGCGTCTGGACGATGGTGCCGACGCCACCCGGTGGCGTCGGTTCATGTGTGACGGGGTCGAGTATTTCCAGGTGCCCGAACTCGGTGGTGTGGTGCAGATGTCCCTCGGTGCACGGCGTGCCGCCGGAGGGCAGTGTCTCGGTCATCATGTAAGTCGTGGAGATCCTGGCCCCCATGGCGGCCTCAGCCCGCTCCTTCAGGGGTTCGGAGAGTACTTCCCCGCCGACACCGATGAACTCCAGGCCGAAGTCCGAAGGCCGCCAGCCGCTCCGCTCCACCTCCTCACCAGGGCGGACAGGTAGGACGCGGAGATCGTCAGGTGGGTGATCTGCGGGGCCTTGCCTCGCAGTCCGAGCGGGGCGGCGAGCCGGTCCAGCGCCACCGCCGGGTCCACGGTACCGATCTGGACGAATGAGGCGCCGATCCGGGTCACCGACTCCTCCACATTGAGCAGCGGCAGTGTCGCCCGGGAGCAGCCCGCGTACGCCATGGTGTGCCGGGGCCGCAGACCCAGGCCGAGCACGGCCGAGACGGTGCTCATGGCGACTGCTGTCTCCACCTCCGCCCGGGAGTACCAGACAGTGGTGGGAGTGCCACTGGTCCCCGTGGTGAGCGCCATGAGCGCGGGGACGGACGCGGCGGAGACAAAGGCGGCCGGCAGGCCACGCAGGGCCGACTTGGACGTCACCGGGACCTGGTCCCAGGTCTCCGGGGTGAGTGTGGCCGGGTCGAGGCCCAGGCTGTCGAAAACCCGGCGGTAGTAGGGCGTGTGCCGTGCGGCGGCCCGTGCGGTGGCCCGCAGGCTGCGCTCGGTGACGGTTCGCCGTACGGCGGGGTCGATGGCCCCGGCCTGCCCCGGCAGCAGTGCGGAGTCCGCTCCGGGCTCGCCGAACTCGGCCACGGTCGTGACCAGGTCACGGGCGATGCGTTCGAGGTCCTGTGGGCGGATCCGCCGATTACTCAGGATCGCCAGGCCGTAACGGAGTTGACTGAGCGCGGTGCCGAACACGATGGCCTCCTGGTGCCTGGACCGGGGACGGACTTCCCGGTCCAGGCCGGGGCCGATCGTCAGACCATGCTGGCGAACATCGCCGCGGTGAGCGTGCTGAAGGCGTACTTGATGTAGTGCTTGACCATGTTGGATCTCCCTTGTCCGGGCCGCCGACGGGCAGCTGGGCTCCTGGTGGCGCACTCCCGGCCGATGACGGCCGTTCGGTGAACGAGAGACTAGAGTAAGAAAGTTGATGCCTCAATGGCATGTGCCAACCGCTTGACCGCCGGTTCGCGGACCGTCACGCGGTCCCCGCCCCCGCAGTTCGGCGCCCGGGTTGAGCGACGCGTCCTCGATCCGGATACCTGGCGCGCAAGCACCTCCCCCGGCGGGGCCGTCTTCACCGGGGCCGAGAGGGGGTGCGGATGACCGGTCGTAAGGCATGGGGCGGTGGTGGACGGTACCGGCGCTGCTGGGCCACGGGCGTTCGCTCGCCGGGATGACCCGGGCCCACCGGGCACGCAGATGCGTGCCGCCGTCCTTCCCCTGGCGTTCGACTTCCTCGGCGCCGAACAGATCGCCTCCACCGCGTTCGCCTGCCATGCCACCGCGGCAAGCACCGGGCCACACCCACCGGGCTCGCGTTCACGTCAGGTCGACCTGCGGCGCGGAGGTGTCGTCGAGGAAGCCGCCCGACCGGCGCTGCCACAGCTTCGCGTAGGCACCGTCCGACGCGAGCAGCTCCGGGTGCGGGCCCTGCTCGACGACCCGACCGCGGCCCAGGACTACGAGCCGGTCCATGGTGGTGACCATGCTCAGGCGGTGCGCCACCGCGAGCGCCGTCCGCCCCTCCATGAGCCGCCACAGCGCCTCCTGGACGCGGATCTCGCTCTCGGGGGGAACCGATGGTAGAGCCGGACCGCGTGGGCGATCGCCTCGGCCGGGAAGCGGCAGCCCTTGTACGACGGGGTGAGGGCGTCCATGAGCACGGCCCTCCGAAGACGAGAACCGTGATCGTCTCACGGCACCGAAGAGCCCTCCGCTCAACCTGACAAGGCCCTCACGACAGCCACCCCCGCCGCGCCGCCTGCCACACCAACTGCGTCCGCGTCGTGGCGCCGGCGCGCTGCATCAGCACCTGGATCCGGCGCTGCACCGTGCGCTGGCTGACCCGTAGCTGCGAGGCGATCGCCTTGTCCGCGACCCCGGCGACGACCAGGGACAGCAGATAGCGCTCGTCGTCGGCGACGTTCGCACCGGGCCGCGGACTGCCGCCGAAGTCGGCCAGCTCACCGGAGTCCGTGACGTGCAGCGGCGACGCCGCCGCCCACTGGCTCTCGAACAGCGCGATCAACGCGTCGAGCAGGCTGCTGCCGCGCACCACCGCGGCCGTCGGCTCACCCAGCGAACCACCCGAACCGCCGTGCATCAGCGGGCAGATGGCGATCGAACCGTCCGCGATCACCATCCGCACCGGCAGCGTCCCGGTAGCCCGCGCCTGCTCACCCGCGCGGATGCTCCGGGCAACGTTGTCGACCATGCCGGGCTCCTCCAGCAAAGCACGCTCATAGACAGCCTCGTACCGCACCCCACGGGCGAGCAGCTCCCACTCCTCGACGTTCTCCGCCGCAGGCATGGCCACATGGCCGGCCTTGCAGAGCCACCGCATCTCACTGGCCCCGTACGCCATATGACGCAGCCGCTGCCGGATCACACTCGCCCCCGTGATCACCTCGACAAGCTGCCCCGCGTCATGCCTCCGCCCCCCGGCCCGGTACTCCTCGGTGAGCTGCTCCACCCCCCGCCGCGCCGCCTCCAGCGCCTCATGCCCACGCAGCAGCAGCGGACGCAGCGCCGCATCGGGCGCCACCGGCACATAGCGCACCGCGCCCCCTGCCGGCGAAACGGCCACCCGCCCCACCAGCCCCTTGTCGTGGAGCGAGGCCAACAGCCTGTGTGCCTGCGTCACTTCGAGCCCCAGCTGCTCCGCGATCACCGCGGCATCAGCCTCACGCACCCCGACGAGGAAGCGGTACACCCGCTCCTCCCCCGCGCCGATCCCCGCGGCCTCCAGCATGTGTCCGCCTCTCACGACGCCCCCACCCACCCCAACCGATGTACCACCCACCGGACACAGCGTGATCTAACCACACCCGCACACCGGGACGATGTCCGCGCTATCACACGCGACAGCCATCCGACTTCGATACGCGCAAAGTGGCGGCGAGCGGACATGTCACTTCTTCGTCAGGCGCGGCCGTAGCGTCGGTGCCCCTTCCTGCCGAGGCTTGACCCGCCGGTCACGGAACCCTCCCTGCCGGCGGAAGGAGAGCGTTCAGCATGCGTTTCAGGCGAAGATCCGCACTGCTCAGCTTCACCTTGGCGACCACCCTGGCCACCACCGTGGCGGGCGGCGGTCTGGTGTACGGTGCCACCCCCGCGCCGAAGACCGGGGAGGACGCGGTAACCGCCCCGTCCCAAGCAGAAGTCCGCACCGCGAAGGTCACCCTCGTCACCGGAGACCAGGTGACGGTGGCCACGAGGGCGGGCAAGACCCTCGCCGTCAACGTCACCCCGTACCACCGCAGTGCGGCCGAGCTGCGGACGTACACCGTCGGCACCGATGTGTACGTGATCCCGCGCGACGTCGAAGCGCTGGTGCACAACGGCCAGGTGGACGGCCGGCTGTTCAACGTCACCCAGCTCATCGCCCAGGGGTACGACGATGCCCACCACGCGTCGACCCCGATGATCGTGCGCTACGCGTCCGGCGCCAAGGACACCGCACCCGGCGGAGTCCGCATCACGCGGAAACTCCCCGGCGTACGCGGAGCCGCCGTCAGCGCCGACAAGCGCAAGGGCGCCGCGTTCTGGGAGGCCGTCGACGACGACAGCGCCCGCGCAGGTACCCCCAAGGCCCGCCTGTCGGGCGGCGTCCAGCGCCTCTGGCTGGACGGGCAGGTCAAGGCGCTCCTCGACAGGAGCGTTCCGCAGATCGGCGCCCCGGAGGCGTGGAAGGACGGTTTCGACGGCACCGGCGTGAAGGTCGCGGTGCTGGACACCGGTGTCGACGCCACCCACCCCGACCTCGCCGACCGCATCGTGGAAAGCCGCAGCTTCGTCCCCGGCGAGACGGCGCGCGACGGCCACGGCCACGGCACACACGTCGCCTCCACCATCGTGGGAAGCGGAGCCGCCTCCGGCGGGAAGTACCGGGGCGTGGCACCGGGCGCCGGACTGATCGTGGGCAAGGTGCTCGACGACGGCGGCAGCGGCTCGGAATCCTCGATCATCGAAGGGATGGACTGGGCCGCGCACTCGGGGGCGAAGGTCATCTCCATGAGCCTGGGCGGCTCGGAAGGCGCCGACGGCACCGACCCCATGTCGATGGCGGTCAACGAACTGACGGCGCAGACCGGCGTGCTGTTCACCATCGCGGCGGGCAACAGCGGCCCCGCGGCGACATCCGTCGGCTCACCCGGAGCCGCCGACGCGGCCCTGACGGTCGGCGCCGTGGACTCCACCGACGCGGTCACCGACTTCTCCAGCCGGGGGCCACGAGGCGGTAACGGCGGGCTCAAGCCGGAGATCACCGCGCCGGGCTCGCGGATCACCGCCGCCCGCGCCGCCGGCACGACGATGGGCACACCGGTGGACGGCTCGTACACCACCGCGAGTGGCACCTCCATGGCCACGCCGCACGTGGCCGGCGCCGCCGCGATCCTCGCGCAGCGCCACCCCGACTGGACGGCGGCCCGTTTGAAGAGCCAGCTGATCAGCACGGCCAAGACCACCGCCGCCACCTCCGTCTACGCCCAGGGCGCCGGCCGCGTGGACGTGGCACGCGCACTCCGGCAGCCCGTATCGGCCAGCGGCACGGCCGACTTCGGACTGCGGGACTGGGACGCCACCGCCCCGGTCGGGAAGAAGATCGAGTACGTCAACGACGGCGACCAGCCGGTCACCCTCGCCCTGAAGGTCGAGAACGCGGGCGAGGAACTGCCGGCCGGAGTGCTCAGCCTGGGAGCCGACTCGGTGACCGTGCCGGCGCACGGCACCGCCGAGGTCGACCTCACCCTCAACACCGTCGGCGTGACGACCGGATCCCACGGCGCGCACGTCACCGCGGTCTCCGCCGACGGGCGGACGGCGGCAGTGACGGCGGTCGGCTTCGGCCGGGACGTTCAGCGCTTCGACGTCACGCTGAAGGTGCTCGACCGCGACGGCAAGCCGACGAGCGGCATCGCCGCGGTCACCGCCTGGCAGTTGGGCAGCTACGGACTGCCCGAGACGTACCCGGTCGCAGCGGACGGGACCGTCGTGGTGCGGGTACCGCGCGGCGAGCACGCTTTCATCTCGGAGATCTTCCACTACACCTCCGACTGGAGCCGGCTGGAGGAGTACACCTACGCCGCCCAGCCGGGCACGGTGATCGACTCCGATCGGACCTTCACCCTGGACGGCGCCAAGGCCGGCCCGGTCACCATGACCACCTCCCGGCCGACGGAGACCAACCGCGCCCGCATCGGTCTGAACTTCCAGGCCGTGGACGGCGACCTCGTCCACGACCGCGAGACGTGGCTGGACGGCGAGACGGCCGTGTACTCCATCCCGTCGCAGACCGCGAACGAGCGCTTCGAATCGCGCGTCGGCTGGTCGCTCGGCGCACCCGCACTCGACGCCCGCCTCGTCGGGCACGGCAACCGGACCCTGGACGCGGCCTACCTCAAGGGCAGGATGGGCTCCGCACGTATCGACGGCACCCGCGTCCTGCGCGTGGCGAAGCCCGGCGAGGACGTCCGGGGCAAGCTCGCCCTGGTGAAGCGGAGCGCCGAGCGCACGGTGGGAGAGCAGGTCGACGACGCCGCGAGCGCCGGTGCGCTCGCCATCCTCATCTACAACGACATCCCCGAGAACTGGCTCACAGGCAACGGGGGCCCGACGGCCACCAAGATCCCGGCGATGACCCTCTCCGGCACCCAGGGCGAGGAACTGGCGGCCCTGGACAACGCCGTGATCAGGATCTCCGGTACAGCGGTGAGCCCGTACTCCTACGAGCTGCTGAAGTACCGCAAGGGCGGCATCCCCGCCGACCAGCGCTACCGGGTACGCGACGGGGAACTGGCCACCGTGGACTCCTCGTTCCACGCCTCGACGCCGGCCACCGAAGGCGGATACGCCCGGCTGACGCGCTCGCCGATGCAGCCGACGGCGTACTTCGCCTTCGACCGGGTGGTCCTGCCGCGCTCCCGGACCGAGTACGTCTCCGCGGACGTGCCCACCTGGGAAGCGGTGAAGGCAGGTCCCGTGTGGGCGTTGGACAGCTCCTGGAAGATGACGACCACCTCGACGCTCAAGGCCGGACAGCGCGTGCACCGCGACTGGAACAAGGCCGTGGTCCGCACCGCACTGCCGGACGGACAGTCCAACTCGGCCGTCCGGCAGGGCGATGTCGGTGTGGTGATGTCGGGCGGTCTGCTCGACACCGCGCAGGACCAGTCCCTCTCCGTCGAAGCCGGCAGCGACAAGGCGCTGTCCACCGTCTACCGGGACGGCGAGCTCGTCGGCAGCATCCGTTCGGCGCCCGTCGCCTTCCCGATGACGGCACAGCGCGCCGAATACCGCGTGGTCACCGACGTGCAGCGGGACGCCCCCGGCTGGACGACCTCCACCAAGGTGCGCACCGACTGGCGCTTCCACTCCGAGCGGAAGGAAGGACTGACCCTGCTCCCCGTCCTGTCGGTCGACTATCGACTCGACGTCGACCAGGCCAACAGCGCCCGGCCGCACTCCACCACCCGCATCGGACTGGGCGTGCGCTACCCCAAGGGCCTGAACGGTCTGAAGCTCGCCGGGGCGAAGCTGTGGGCCTCGTACGACGACGGCACCAACTGGCGGCAGGTCCGCCTCGACGGCGGCCTCAAGGGCACGATCGGCAACCCCGCGAACGCGAGCTTCGTGTCCCTGCGCGTGCAGGCCACCGATGCCGATGGCAACACCATCGAACAGACGGTGACCCGCGCCTACCAGATCCGCCGCTGACCGACGCCGGGGCGCCTGCACCGCAGGCGCCCCGGCGTGCGCGTCCACACAGCGACGGTGACATGGGCGGGCCACACGTGGTATCTGGCCAGTGCTGGGCGACCCGATGCGTCGAACCCACGCGGCGCGCCCAGCAAGGCGATCAGCATCATTCAGGTCCGACCGAGGCAGCCGGCCTCCGATCCGCCCGCATCGGCTCCGGGCGCGCCCCTCGACGTGGCATGACCACTCAGGACTTGTTCCCCCGGTGCGGAGCCAGAGCCCTGTATACGCCCCGCTCACCCCCCAGTCGTCGACGACGGCCGTCAGCAGCCGGAGCGCCCTGCGACGCCGCTGCGCGCAGAGCTCGGCGGCGCCGGGGCCTGGGTGGTCCGGGTGCTGGTCCCGGACGAGCAGGCGCAGGGCGTCGTCGCGGTGGCGGAGGGAGAGGCAGAGCTCCTTTTGCGGAGTGAGCGTTGCGTTGACGCACGACGAGTTCTGAGGCGAGTTGGGCGGCGGGCCAGGTGCAGGAGGCGAGCCCGTGCGCCCGGAGGGCGGCCGTGACCACGGCCCGCGCGATGGCTGGGCTGCGGGGGTCGCCCGGCCGGCTGAGGCTGAGAGTCTGTCGGGTGACCGGTTGATTACGCTGCGAAGAAGTCCTCGATGGTCTTGGTTCGGGCGGTCTTGCGGCGGGATTCATGACTCCACCGTGATGGCTGCCCGGCGAGCCGGACGAGCATCCGGCGGATCATCGCCACCTTGATCACGGCCTCGGAGGTCGCGGTCAGCCGTTCGTAGTCGCGGGCCCGCCGACGGTTTCGGACCAGCCGGCACCCTCGTTCGCGCCTGCGGTCACCCGCCAGGCCCTGGAGTCACCCCGGGGCCAGGACAGATCTGTGATCGTGTCCAAGCCGCGTAGATGGTCGACGCCCCACTCCCGAAGGGCAGAGGGGATAGGGGTGCTCTGCGCCATGAGCGGTGCTGTCGCGCGTCGACCGCCATGCCCGCCGCGTGGTGATGTGCGCGGGCGACGGTGGAGTCCACGCTGACCAGGCTGAGCGGCGCGGCCGGACTCACGCACCCTGCTCCGCCCACCCATCCGCGCGACCTCTAATATCATGTGGTGTTTCGTCGTCGGACGCCGATGCCTGCCTGGCCGTGTCCGCCGCCCAACGCCCACGACGTCCGCCGCACAGCGATGGAGTCGGGTATCGAGTAGTCGAGGAGAGGAACGTTCATGCGTGCTCGGAGCATCGGCGCGGCCGCCGCAACAGCATTGGCGCTGGTGGCTGCCCGCGACCTCGTCCAGAAGAAGCACGCACTGCTCAGAAACTTCCCCGTGATCGGGCACGCCCGGTACCTGTTGGAGACGATCGGGCCGGAGCTGCGGCAGTATGTCGTGACGTCCAATGAGGAAGAGCGCCCGTTCAGCCGTGACCAGCGCACCTGGATCTATGCGTCGGCGAAGGAAGAGAACAACTACTTCGGATTCGGGACCGACGTAGACGTCGAGCACGTGCAAGGGCACGCGTACGTGAAGCAGCGCACGTTCGCCGGCACGCTGCCCGACCTGCACGACCCGCAGGCCCCGCTGCCCTCGGCCAAGGTGCTGGGCGGCCCGCGCGGGCGCGCCAAGGCGTTCCGGCCGGCGAGCGTCGTGAACATCTCGGCGATGAGCTTCGGATCGCTGTCCGGCGCGGCCGTCACGGCGCTCAACAAGGGCGCGGCGCTGGCCGGCACGATGCAGAACACGGGCGAGGGCGGCCTCTCGCAGTACCACCGCAACGGCGGTGACCTCGTCCTCCAGATCGGAACGTCGTACTTCGGTTGCCGCAACGAGGACGGCACCTTCAACCTCGACAAGCTCAAGAGCGTGGTCGCCGGCGCCCCGGTCAAGGCGATAGAGATCAAGCTCTCCCAGGGCGCCAAGCCGGGGCTCGGTGGGTTGCTGCCGGGCGCGAAGGTGACCCCCGAGATCGCCAAGATCCGCGGCATCCCGGCCGGCAAGGACTGCGCCTCCCCCTCCCGGCACACCGCGTTCCACGACGTCGACTCGATGCTCGACTTCGTGGAGCTGCTCGCTACCGAGACCGGTCTGCCGGTCGGGATCAAGAGCGCTGTGGGGGAGATGAGCTTCTGGCAGGAGCTGGCCTCGCTGATGGCGCGTGGTGATCGCGGGGTCGACTTCGTGACCGTCGACGGGGGCGAGGGCGGCACCGGAGCGGCTCCACTGATCTTCACCGACTCGGTGTCGCTGCCGTTCCGGATGGGCTTCTCCCGCGTCTACAGCACGTTCGCCGAGCGGGGTCTGACCGACGACCTCACCTTCATCGGCTCCGGCAAGCTCGGCCTGCCCGAGAACGCCGCCGTCGCCTTCGCCCTGGGGGTCGACATGATCAACGTCGCCCGCGAGGCAATGCTCTCCATCGGCTGCATCCAGGCACAGAAATGCCACACCGACAAGTGCCCGACCGGCATCGCCACCCAGGACCCGTGGCTGGTGCGCGGCGTCGACGCGCCCTCGAAGGCCACCCGGGCCGCTGTCTACCTGCGCACTCTGCGTAAGGAGCTGCTGAAGGTCTCGGGAGCTGTCGGCGTCGCCCACCCGGCACTCATCACAGCCAACGACATCGAGATCATGAACGGCGACTACGACGCCCGCACCCTGGCGACCGTCTACGGCTACAAGGACGGCTGGGGCGAACTCGGCCCGGAGCTCGCCCAGGAGATCACCGCACTGCTCACCACCGAACCGGCCCCTCTCCAGAAGCCGGCCGGCTGACGCGGGACAGTGACCTGAACCTCCGCCACGACGATGTCACCGGGGCGCGGTGCACCGAGACGTACAGGCCCCGCGTGAGCCGACCTCCAGGCCACGGGTCCGGGGTGGTCGAGAGCTCGCGCCCAGCGAGCGGGCCGCCCAGGAGTCGGACGATCGCGGCGGTGTCTCCCTCTGACGGGGCTCTCCCGCCTCACCTATTGGTGTGGGCTCAGCCGCAGGAGGACAGCATCGGGACCGCCGGCCTTTTCGCGAGGGCTACTCGGTGGAGCTGGACGGTTCGCCGCTGCCCAGCCCGCCCGTCGTGGGCGACGGGAAGGCCGATGAACGGGGCGTACGCCTGACAGACGGTGACGGTCGTCCCCGTGTACCGGGCGCGGATCTCGTAGTGCGGGTCGGTCGGGGCGGTCACGATCCCGTCTCAGCACGGCAGGGGCCGGCATGCGTCATACGGAGCTCGGTACACACGGCTCTGCCGTCGCCGGGCCCCGACGGCCAGTCTGGACGTATCGAGAGCGGGACCGTGAAGGCTCCCGCCGGTACGGGAGAGGAACCCGTCATGACCAGCCCGGCCGCCACAGCCACCGCCCGTGTCGCAGATGCTCCGGTCGCCGCCCCGTTCGCTCCTCGTAAGGCGCTGCTGGACAGCATGATGCCGCTGCTCGTGGATGTGGGGGTGCCGCTCGTCTCGTCGGTCATCGGCGCGGTGTTCGGTCCGGCCACGACCGGTGAGCTGGAACACGCCCGCCGCCTGGCGGCGGACCTGCGGGCCGGGATGCTGCTGGGCGACCGGAACTTCGCCTCCGCAGCACTGCTGAACCGGTTGGCCGCCACCGGCGCCGACCTGCTGGTGCGCTGCAAGACCAACGGAACCTGCCACCCGTGGCCCGCTGCCACGACGGCTCGACACTGCCCCGGATCGGTCCACTGACCGTTCGCGTGATCGACGCCGAGATCAGCATCCACACCGTCCACGGCACCCGCACCAGCGGCGTTGTCACGTTGTTGAGTGTGTGGGCGTCTGACGGTGCGTCGGGGGGTGGTGGGGCCGGGTTCCGGGCCGGTGTTCAGCCTTGGGTGGACAGGCCGATGCTCTTGGTGATGTGGTCCCAGAGGGTGAACCGACTGGTCAGCTCGAGGCGGTGTCCGGCGGCGGTCATCAGATGTCGGCGGGACCGGAAATGGGGTGAGATACCAAGTCGAAGGCTTCACGGGCGCGCGTGATAGCGGCCATGTTCTCCGAGGCCCACGCCAGCAACACGTCGATGGGAGGCCGCAGGGTCTTGCCGAGTGGCGTGATCCGATACCTGACCGCCACCGGGCGGGTGGAGACGACCTCGCGCTCGATCACGCCGTTTCGCTCGAGTCGCCGAAGTGTCGCGGTCAGCGACTTCTGCGTGACTTGCGGGATGGCACGGCGCAACTCGTTGAAGCGGTACGGGCGTTCGCACAGTTCGCTGAGAACGCTGAGCGACCACTTGTCGAGGACCTGGTCGAGCAGTTCGCGATGCGGAGGGCCGATGCGGAATTCGTCCTCGGTATCCATGGAGAAACCTGGTCTCGTTGAAGTGTCCTTCTTCCACTAAGTAGCTTACGGATACCTAGCTCAGAGGGGGAACACCTATGACTGTCCAGCACTTCACGCCGGAAGGCATGCTGCAACCGGCTCCGTATCACCACGTGGCCGTCGGCACCGGCGCGACACACATCCACGTCAGCGGGCAGGTCGCACGCCGGGCCGATGGGACTCCGGTCGCACCCGGCGACCTCGCCGGGCAGGTCGCCCAGGCACTGCGCAACACCTCCGTCGGGCTGGCGGGCGCGGGCGCGTCGTTCGCAGACGTGCTGCGCCTGACGTTCTACGTGACCCGATGGAGCCCGGAGAAAATCGGCGACTTCATGGCCGGTGTGGAGACCGTCGCCGACGAGATCGGGCTCCAGCTCCCCATGCCGCCGGCCTCCCTGATCGGTGTCGAGTACCTCTTCGAGCCGGATGTGCTCGTAGAAGTCGAAGCAACTGCGCTGCTCGGCTGATTCTTGAGGCATGTCTTCCAGCCTCGTCTCCATGCGATCGCCACCGCGGGCGCCGAGGTCGGGTAGCCGGGGCACGGCAACGTGCCCCGGCTACCCGACCACACCCGATCGACGCGGACGACGTCGAGCGCCACCCGTGCCCGCGCTGCTCGGCCCAGCCCGGATCACCGTGCCGCCCGCGTTCCGGAGCGGTCGCCTGCACCTACCACACCGGCCACTTCACGAAGGTGCCCCGGCTCGCCAAGCTCCTGCTGGTGCCGATCCTCCGGGCCCTCGCCATCGAGGCCGGCGCCGCGATCGACGCCGACAAGGAACCACCCGGCCTGCCCATGGAAGACGGCCGGTACAACCTCGACGTTCCCCGGTTCCCCATCCTGATCAGCTACGTCCAGTACCCGGGCCTGCGAGAGTTCCGCGTGACGGACCTCCTCCGGCTCGGACGAACGACCCGGCGGAGCTTTCTCACTGGGACACGAGAATGCCATCCGACTCCCGCCCGGTACCCCAGGGCAGGAGCCGGACGGTGCAGCCACCATGGCTCACTTGATCTTTAACCTCGGGGCCCGAACGAGTCCTCGTACTTGATCACTCGGATTGGTAACTGCCATACGTGCGGGCGGCCTTCGCCTGAGCATGTGATCCGATGGCACGCTCTATCGGTGTCGAGCTTCGTGGTCAGCCGGCCGCCGCAGCCGCCGAGCGGGGTAGGGGTACCGCACCAGAACGTGTCGCTTTCGTAGTGGTGGCGGAAGGCGTCCAGCTCGATCGTCTCCATCGGCAGCATCAGCGGCTCTTCCGACTCCTCCCCGCCCGGCGGCCAGCCCGGTCGGCGGGCTTATTCCCGAGCGCTACCACGGGGCCCGTGACGCCGTAGGTGAGCCGGTACATCAGTACTTGCGTGGTGGTGTCCAGCCGCTACTTGGTCCCGGCGACCGGCGGCACCGACCCGAGCACTGTCACGAACCACGACGGCAACAGGAACCGTGCGCGGACGGCATCAGCCAGCCGACCACGCGGAGCCAAGACCAACTTCTTCTCCGGCTTCTCCCCTGCTGCGATCCCCTGCTTCTCCGCGCGGGTCTTCGCTTCGGCCGCCAGGGCGTTGTCCGCCTCTTCCACGTCATCGGCCTGCTGGTCCAATGCCTGACGCATACGCCGTTCCTGCGTCACGGCCTTGCCGAGCTCCGTCACAGCCCGCTCCCGGTCCCGGGAACCGGCGGCGCCGGTCAGTCTCCCCACCACCGCTATCACCTTGGTCCGGTGCTCCCGGTGCTGCGCAACGCCGGCTTCAGGGGTCGTGGTCCGGGCGTGCACGATGCCGCCGGCGGCCTGGATCCGCTCGACGACCGGGTGCGTCCGCTCGGCGATCTGGTCCTGGAACGCCAGGGATCCGTCCTTACTGCGGCGGCTCGCGATGGGCTGCTTCTCGAAGCGCAGCATTCCCATGTCGGCGAAACAACGAATCCGTACTTCCTCGGGGAAACCGACCAGGGCACGGCACCGTTCTTCATTCCTGGGCCTGGGCCGCCCCTGGCGCTTGGCACCGAACTCCTCAGCTCCCCCGACCTTACAGGGCCATACACCTGGCCGCAGTGGGGCCGGCGTGGCTGCGCCCTGAAGTATCCCTGCACACAAGGCCGTTATGCGTTACGGTGCTGCTCCTTCAATGTCCCGCCGAGGAGGAATAGCGAAGTGGAACAGCCCGAGGCCGCAGACCGCGCACTGGGGCGGGCCATCGTGGCGCGGATCGCCCCCGAGGAGCTGCCCTACTTCGACGAGACCGTGGCGAGCCTGCCGAAGCACCCCGGCAGGTGGGCCCGGCGGCGACCCGCGGACGATCCGCTGGCCTTCGGCGGTGCCGCCGAACTCGTCGTCACCAGCATCGCCTGCGGGGTCGCCACCGAGGTGGTCAAGATGATGGGCGAGACGGTCGGCAGCGGCCTGGTGGCCCGGCTCCGCCGCCTGCTGACCCGTGGCCGCGGCGGGGACCCGGCGACACCCGATGCCGGACAGCGGCCTCCCACCCTCACCGAGGAGCGGATCGCCGAGCTGGCGGCCGCGGCCGGACGCAGCGCCGTCCTCCTCGGGCTGCCGCCGGACCGCTCCGATCTGCTCGCCGAGACGGTCCGGGACCAACTGAGGGCGGCCGACAGGCCCGGTTCCGGCACATGACGGGCGCCCCGAGCGGCGAGCTGCCCCTGGAGACGGTGCCGCCAATGCGCCAGTCGCTGCCCTCGGGGACGCTCCTCGCGTTCATCCTGCTGATCTGCGCGGTGCTGGCATCCATGTCCGTCCTGCACCCCGGCTACGCCGACTTCATCGCCGGCAACCGGGGCGCCACCGACCTCAATGGCTGCCTGCGCAAGGCGGTGCGGGAGGCCGGCGGGATGGGCGACTTCATCAGGGCCCAACCTCGGCAGGAGAGGTGCGATTCCAGCGACGACCACACCTCGCAGGGCATCCTCGTCTCGTACGCGATCCTCGCCGTGGCCACCGCCGCGCACTACTGGTTCCGCTCCGCCCGCCGTGCCCGGCGCCGCGGGGTGCGCCCGCTGGACGCGGAGCGGTTTCCCGCCCTGCACGCGGAGGTGGCACGCCTGGCCGCGGGCGTCGAGCAGGCCCGCGGGGTCACTTTCCTGGTGGACTTCCTCGACTCCGGGGTGAACGGCGTCTCCTTCGGCCGTGCCGGCCGCCGCCACATCGTTCTCAGCCGCGGCCTGATCCGCCTCCACGACGCGGGCGCGGCAGACCGTGCCGCCTTCCGGGCCGTCGTCCTCCACGAGCTGGCCCATCTACGCAACCGCGATGTCGACATCACCCTGATCACGCTGGGGATGCTGCGCTGCTACTTCGCGCTGATTCTGTTCCCGAGGATGTTCGGGGACCTGGTCGGGATGGTCTTCGTGCCGGGAAGCGCCCCGTACTCGGGGGCCGCGCTGCTCGACTCGGCCGTTCTCGCCACGGTGGCGCTTGCCGCGCGTTCGGTGATCCTGCGGACCAGGGAGTTCCGGGCGGACGCCCGGGTCGTGGAGTGGCTGGGGACCTCCGAACCGCTGCTGCACGCCTTCGACCTCGCCTCTGCGGGGTCCGGCGGCCGGCCACGGAGGTCGGTCCGCGGCTGGTGGGCGCGGCTCACCCGCACCCATCCGTCGTTTGCGCAGCGCCGGGCCTGCCTGGCGGACCAGGCGCAGTTGATGCACCAGGGCTTCGGCTTCGCCTTCGTCATCGGTTTCTGCATGCCGATCTCCTGGGACCCGGTGGCTTCGGTCACCGCTCGGATCCGGGCGGGCGGCGGCATCAGTGGCTGGTGGCCGGCGTGGCTGATCACCCTGCTGCTGGTGCTGGTGCTGCTGCTGACGGTGGTCCGCGCCTCGATCCATCAGCTGGGCCACCGGGCAGGAGCGCCCTCGCCGGTTCCCTTCCGACTGGGGGTGTGTCTCGGGGTGCTGGCGGGCTTCGCTCTCTCGCCCAGTGCCATCGTCGACCATCTGATGCTGCCGGGACTGCGCTTCTCCTCTCAGTTCTCCGGCTGGTTGACGGTGGCACTGCTGGCGCTGCTGTTCACCCTGTGGTGCCAGTACTTCGGGGACTGCTGGGCCCGTTCGGTGGATCTGGCGCGGCGGCCGCTTCTCACGGTCGCGGTGCCTGGGCTGGTGGTGGCGGGGGCGGTGGTCGCCGAGGCGGACACCGTCTTCGGGCTTCAGTGGCAGATCGAGTTCGGCCAGTTCATGGACGAGCGGCTGGCCGCGCTGCCGGGAGCGCTGCACGTTGTGGTGTGGACGCAGCACGTGTACATGACCCAGTTGCTGGATCCGTGGTGGCTGCTTGGCCTGCTGGCGCTGCTGCTGGGGGTGCCGCTGACCGGGGCGGTACGCGGATGGCGGCTGGCCCGGTTCATGGTGCAGGACCGGGTCCGGCCGGCCCGGCGTGCCCTCCTCGTGGTGCTGGTCATGACGGCGCTGACGGCCGCCCTTCTGCCGCCGGCCTACACCTGGTGGGCGCAGGAGCGGGGGCTGGGCGCGTTGGCGTACTCGTACTTCCTCACCCCGATCACGATGTCCGCAGCCGCGGGGACGCTGGCGGGCGGGCTGGCCAGGACCCGCGGCATGGTGTGGGCGGTGGCCACCGCACTCGTGGTGGGCGCGCTGCTGTCGCTGCCGATGCCGTCGGCACTGTGGGGCTCCCAGCTGGGTGTGGGGATCGAGGGCGCCGCGTTCGGCGCCCTCCTGACGGCGGTACTACCGCGCGGTCGCCCCTTCTCCCGGTGGACGGGCGCACCGCGCCCGGACGTCACCACGCCGACCAGAACCTGAGATTCACGTTCTGGTCGATTCGGTAGGCTGCCGCCCCGTGGCGGGGATGGTCGAACGGCTGGTGCCGTAGGCTTCCCACTTACCAACGCACGTTACAGCGGAACCCCCCACCACGAGAGTGAGGGGCTACGACAGCGAGAGGAGGGATAAGCCCATGATCGCCATGATCACCGCGCTTGTGTCCTCCCGGGGTGCGTACCACATCTGACCTCGGAGCGGACGGGCGCCTTCACCGGAGCGTGCTTTGACCGTGAAACAGAACGACCTGACCATGCGTCCGATCACCGGACGCGAAGAACTCGCCCTCTTCTCCCAACTGCCTTACACCCTCAACGGGGAACTGGCGGACGACCTTGCCGCCGGCCGCCGACATCCGGAATGGATGTGGGTCGCCCTCCGCGGCGAGCGGCTACTGGCCAGGGTCGCATGGTGGGGTCGGACCGGAGACGACACACCATTCCTTTTGGATATTTTCGACATCGATGACAACAGCGCGGATCGCGATCGCGTGGACATCGGCGTGCGGCTGCTGCGGGCTGCCACGGCCGCAGTGGTCCCAGCCGGCGCCCGTCCACCCGAGTACAACCGAACCGTCCCACCCGATTGGCGCGAGGGCGGTGTGAGCCGGCGCATCGTCGAGGACCGCATGCTCGCTCTGGAACGGACCGGCGCCCGGAAGTTCGTCGAACGGTTGCTTCTGGATTGGCGTCCCGGGACGCCACTCCCCGAGCCGAGGGGGCGCCTGGCGTTCCGGCCGGTCCGCGACACCGACGAAATCCTCGCCCTGATGACTCGGGTCCTGGACGCAACGCTGGACGCGCACAGCAGGGACGACCTGACCCGGATGTCCCCCCGCGAAGCGGCGGCCAGACACTATGGGAAGGAACTCGCGCACTTCCGAAGCCCGCAGGACTGGTGGCGGATCGCGACACTGTCGGACGGCGAGCCGGTGGGGTTCGTCACCCCGGCCCGCAACGACTACAACCCCGTCATCGGCTACCTCGCCGTACTCCCCGAACACCGGGGCAACGGCTACATCGACGAGATCCTTGCCGAAGGCACCCGGATCCTCAGCGCGCAGGATGTCCCCCGCATCCGGGCAGCCACGGATCTCGGCAACACCCCCATGGCGAATGCCTTCCAGCGCATCGGATACGTCAACTTCGCACGCCGGATCTGCATGATCTGGAGCTGACCGAGGGCGCGGGGCTCCCGCAACGGCGTCCCCGCCCACTCGCCCGCGATCGACACAGTGAACTGCATCACACCAGCGAGGCTGGAATGCAACACGCACTGCCTCCATCGTCGCGAACGCGGCGCCAGAACTCGTCTGCCCCTTCACGACACGACTCCGACTGCACACGGCCTCTGCGGACACAAGGCACACCGGTCTGACCCACCTCGGTGAGGCCGGGGCGAGCCTGTTGATGCTGATGGCGAAGTCCCGGCACAAGAAGCCGGAGAACATACGCCTTCGTCTCCTGGGCACCCGATATCGCGAAGATCAAGCAGGAGATGGCCTTCCCCAGCTCCAAGGACGCCCTCAGGAGGTCCCTCGTCGGCATCGCCATCGAGGTCCAGGCCACCGATTTCACTGAGGTGTCCTACGAGTCGGTCCTGGGCAAGGCGTCGCCCAGTGGTCACTGACCCCGCTCCGGCCGGCGGCGCCGCATCGTGGTCGCGGAACGGCGGCGGCCTGGCCGCAGCAGCCTGCCCCGGACAGCGCCCGGTGCACCCACCGCCGACGCAACCCAACGCCGCGCCGCGCCGCCGGCCGAGAAGACCACCCACCGCCGTCACACCGACGAAGGGGCCGCGCCGAGTTGACCGTGCTGTACCGCTACGGCCCCGACTGCGCCGCTCGGATCCATGAGGAACTCCTGGACCTGCGCGACGTATGTCACCCGAGGTCTGCGCGGAACGGGGACTCGGCCCACGCCTGCGCTTCTCCTGGCTCCTGGACCCCTGGACTCCTGGGCGGCCAGGCCCGGCTGGAACTGCTCATCGACCGCCACGCCGACAAGGCGGTGGCGTTCGCCCACGGAGCTCCGCTGGCGGCCACGACGTCGTGGTGGGACTACCTCGTGAAGCCGCTCGACGCCGCCTTCAGCTGTGGCAGGCGCAGCAAGTAGGCCCCCAGGGCAGGTCCTGTGCTGTTGCTGTCGCGGATCAGGCGTCGCGGAGCGCTCCGAGTCCGGCACGGGTCAGGGTGAAGGAAGGCACACGGTCCTTCCAGCCCTCTTCGGTGGCGTGGCGCAGGCCGGCAGGCGGCCGTTTGTCCGTCGAACCCGCCGCGGCGTGGGTGATGTCATCAAGCGGCACTACGCCGCGCTGCGCGAGCTGGTAACCGACGAAGAGGGCCAAGCGGAGGCCCTACCCGGGTTCACGGTCCGCAGGATGAACATGCGCAAGCTCGAGGTCTGGCAGGCGCTGACGGGCGGGTAGCGCAAGCGCCTGTCCTCACGCGTGGGCTGAAGCTGTCGGTGCAGTGACGAGTAGGTCCGGACGCTCGCCTCCACGGTTTCAGCAACGGGGTGCACAGCTTCGTGGCCTAAAAGCCAAACCAGACTGACCGACGAGCCGCTCGCTGCTTGGTATTCGGGCAGCTGAAGATGAGGATCTGTCATGTTCAGGCTCAGGGGGTGGGATGACGGGCACGTGGGCGGCAACCGTCTCGACTAACAGCGTCAGCGCGCGCGGCGGCTTCGAATGGTGGTCGTCAATGGTCGCCGAAGCGGTCATTCCCGTGTCGATCGCGTGCGAGCATGTCGACTCCTTCGCGGGAGAAGCGGCCTCGCTACGGCTGGCCCAGACCCAGGTGTCAGAATTCCGCTTCTCCCCGATGTCAGCCCGCCGCACCCCGATCCACATCCGACGGGCGGATCCCGAGTCCTACTTCCTCTTCCTGGTCCACGGCAGCCCGGTCGGGCTGGAGCAACGGCGCAATCACACCCTGCTCAGGGCCGGCGACATGGCCTTGTTCGACACCTCCCGCCCTCTGACCTGCGAATTCAAGGACAGCGGACGGCTCCCTCAGGTCACTCTGATCCAGTTGCCCAGAACCGCGATACCGCTTCCCCGTGATCGGACGGACGAACTGGTCGCAACCCTTCTCCCCGCCCGGACCGGGTCGGGAGCGCTCCTCACGTCCTATCTCGCCGGGCTGCGCGAGCAAGCTCCGCACTGCGACGAGGCGGAACTGCTCCGCCTGGGGAGCGTGGGATTCGACCTGGCCACCGCGTTTCTGGCCACGCGGCTCGAGGTCACATCAGGGCTTCCTGCAGACACCCGCCGCCAAGTCCTGCTAGCCCGCATCCACGCCTTCATCGACCGCAACCTCAGCAACCCCCAGCTCACACCAGCACACATCGCAGCGCACCACTACGTCTCCGTCCGCACCCTGCACCAACTGTTCCGCACGGAGGCCAGTACCGTCGCGGCCACAATCCGCCATCGGCGCCTGGAACGCTGCCAGGCCGACCTCGCCGACCCCCGGCAACGCAGCCAGCCGATCAGCGCGCTGGCCGCTCGGTGGGGCTTCCTGGTGCCGGCCGAATTCAGCAGGGCATTTCGGGCAGCCCATGGCATGACTCCCACGGAATTCCGCCACGAGGCCACACGGCAAGCGCAGACTGCGCCAGAACACAAGTAACGCTGCACTGATTCCCAAATGCCCCCGCTTCTTCCGTGTCACGGTGGGAACGCACGATTCAGACGTACATGTCATGCGCATGTCTGATCTGTGAATTGCGCGGTGTTCCCGCGTGAATTCCTGCTCCCATGGAGGGAAAATGAAACGCTATCTAGTACCAGCGGCCGGAATGCTGCTCGTCCTGGGCGGAGCTTCCGCCGCCGTAGCCGCGCCGTCGGGCGCCGCGCCCGTCGAGTCCGCCGCCTCGGCAACGACGGCGCAGCCGCGACAGACGCCTGACGGGCCGGTAGTGGTGACGCAGGGCAGGAACGGGGCCCCTTCGATCCGGCACGCGAACTACTGCAACAACTTCGTCAACTACGGTACGTCGTGGAGAGCGGACTGCAACGTCGACTACGGAAGATCCGGATCATGGACCCAGTGCTCGGACGGTACCGAAATCTGGGGCCCGTTGGTCGGCCCCGGCTACTGGGTCTTCAGAGGTGACTGCTCCGGCCACGGCAGCGTGCGGGACTGGGGGGTTTACGACGGTTAAATACCCCGCAAGTGCGCTCCTTCCATCTGGCCCTGGGCTGGGGCGCGTTCATCTACGCGGGGATGGTCACCCTGTACTTCCTCGCACGCACCCTGTGGTCCACCGAGCAACAGGCCGGCCGCGAGACCGGTGAGACCGTGCCCGATGAGGGAGCCGGTGGGGCAAAGGTCGGCGCCTGAACGCTGCTCAGTCCGCGGCCCGGCGTTCGTCGTCCAGGTGGGCCATGGCGTAGCCGTGCTCATCTGGATGGCGGGCCAGCCGGGCCATCACCCACGCGGTACGGGCCTCCATCCCCTCACCGAAACCGGCGGCCAGGCGCCGCGCCTGCCAGGTCGAGCGCGGGGCGAGCACCCACCGTACGAGCGGGAAACGGGCCCGGCAGCTGCCGGCTGTCGCCCGGCCCTCCCTGTCAGGGGCGTCCTCGGAAGGGGGATCGGAAGTGTTCGGGGCAGACACGACGACGACCTCACCCGCAGTGCCCTGAGCACCGTGGCGGCCGCCAACATGACCGCCGGCCAGGGCCCGGTCCGCGGCCGCCGGCCGTGCGGTCGCGGCCGCCCACCTCAAGGCCCACCTGCGCGCCGCCCCCGCCCCCAGCGCCGGGACGTCCTGCGCATGCAGGGCCGACGGCTGCCACACGCATCTGCGTGACGCCGGCCGGCATGCGCGGGCCGAACCCTGGCGGTGCGGCGGGCCGGTCGTCCTGGCCGTGGTCACCGACCGGGAAGGACGCTGGTGGCAGGCCGTGGAGTGCTGCTCGCGGTGCGCGGCCGCCACACCTGGGGCGAAGACCGCGGGCACCTCCCAGGCACCCGGGGCTCAGCCCGCCGACCACCCGGCCACGGGCGCGCCGCAGTTCTCCCACCGCCGCCCGGCCACGGCCGGCCCGACGGAGGTACCGGTCCCCCGCCCCGTGCCGGCGCGGCATCGCCCCCGGTACGGGAAGATCGCGCAACGGCTCATTTTTACGATCTGCGGCCCGCCGTCCCGCGGGACGAACTCGTCGAACTCGGTGATCTCTTCCGCGCCTACCAGGAACGCACCGAACCCGACCTGGCGTTGCTTGCCGACCTCCAGGAGCGTAAGGCGCGCGTCTTCACCACTTGGGCCGATGCCACCGGGAATACGGGCCTGCGGCCGGACGCCCAGCGCGCCGAGCAGGCCACTGCCGCCGCCCGTCTCCATCACCAGCAGCGCACCGGCCGCGGCGCGGACTCCGAGGGGCTGGCGGTGACCCGCCCGCTGACCGCGCGGACGCAGTGGGAACACGCACAGTCCGTCCTTGCCCACGCCGCCGACCACAGCCCGCTGCCGGGCCCGGAGGCACGGCTACTGGTGGTGGTGTTGACTCTGCGGGCCGAGCACACCGGCACCGGCAACGTCGTCGGGCAGGACGCCACCGCGCTGGGCCTGACCGATCCGGAGGAACTGGTCGAGAAGCTGACCGGCTGCGGCTGACTGGCACTGCCTGGCACCGCCAGTAACCATCAGGCACAAGATCAGCGGACACCCTACAGATCCTGCCGACACAACACTCAACTGCCAAGCCTCACGGCACATTTCATTGAGAAACGATCAGTTATAACCCAACATGGCAAAGTGGTACCAGCGGAACCTGTCACAGGCACCTCGGGGTGTGTGCGTCAGGTGCGCCTGCGTCCAGAGGCAGGCTTGTTCAGCGCTCGTTCGGTCAACCGGCGGTCGAGATCCTCGAGCACCTCGACGATGCAGCGGATGCGGTCGGCTTCGGCGTCCGGTTGGAGACCGGCGAGCAGTTCCTCGACACTCCGCCGTCGACGGAGCTCCTCGATGCGCGACGCCGTCGCTTCGGTCAGGCGCACGAGCGTGCGCCTTCCCTCCGCCGGGTCGCGTCGGGTGTCCAGGCGGCCTATCTCGCGCAGGGCGGCGATGGCGGTGGACACATAGCCCTGGCTGAATCCCGTACGGGCCGCGATCTCGCCGATCGATGTGTCGGGATGCTCCCGGATGTCCGACTGGATGGCGCGCTGGGCGCGGTTCAGCTTCGAAGGGGCACCCTCCCGCATCGCCTCACTCGCGAGGTCTTCCAGATGCCGGCCAAGACGGTGCAGTTCGCCAAGATTCACTCCGCCAGTGTATATTGAAATCAATGTATTGTTATCGATGTGTTTTCGGAGGGGAGCCTGGGGCGAGATGGGGAACACGCTGCGGACCGGGAACGTGCGACTTCGTCATCGCCGCCCTGCGCTCACCATCTGGCGGCTGCGTCTGGCCACATCGACCGCGACCGGACGGAGGCTCGCCGCCGGAGTGGTGAGCTGGCGCAAGGTCGAGATGGACGCTGTACGCCTGCTCACCTCGGGCCTCGGCCTGACGCTCCCGCTCGCCCTGTCTGTGGCCGTAGACCGGCTCGACCTGGGCATGGCTGCAGGGCTCGGCGCCTTCCTGGTCAGCGGCAGCGGCCATCAAGGCAGCGTACGACAGCGCGCACGGGACCTCCTCAACACCCTGGTCGTGGGCGTGGGCGCGATCGCCATCGGCATGGAATCCACGGCCCACCACCTCGTGCCATCCCTCGTCATCGTGGCGCTCGCTGTCATCGCTGCCCTGCTCGGCGGCATCCGGCGAAGCGCGGCCAAGGTCGCGGTCCAGGCCATCGTATTCACGATTCTCGGCGCGAACCTTGCCGCTGTCCCTCTGCCCACCGCCGAGAAGACTGAGTACTTCGCCCTGGGGGCGGTCGGAGCCGGTGCGGTGACGCTGATCGGCTACGCGCTCTCCATGCACCTGACGGCGGGTGCCCGCAAGGCTCCCCATGACACCCGCCCGAGGACCACTTCGCAGCAAGGGCCCGCGTCAGCCCACCCCACGTCCTCACTCCGCGCTGATGTAGGCCGCTGGCGCGCGGGCCTGCGCCATCTGGCCGGCTGGCAATACGCCATCCGTCTCAGCGCGTGCATGGCCGCCGCCGAGATCGTCGCGCACCTGCGGCCCGGTCCGCACTCGACGTGGCTCGCACTCACCGTCGCTCTCGTCGTTCAGCGCGACCATGGCGCCGCCCTGCTGCGCACCTGCGAGCGGGGACTGGGCACCGTACTCGGCGTCTTTGTCTCCATATTGCTCCTGGGCGCCCTTCCCGTCTGGGTAACGGTGGCTGTCGTCGGCGTGATCGGTGCGACGCGCCCGTACCTCAAACTGGCCAACTACACCGTGTACGCCGTGATCATGACCCCGCTCGTTGTCCTCCTCACCGGGCTCGGCACGCAGCCCCCACCGACCCTGCTGCGCGAACGCCTCATCGACACGCTCATCGCATGTGGCATCTCGCTCGTCATCGGCTCCGCTGCTGGCAGACTCCTGACCGCACCTGCGGAACCGGCCGGTTCCACGGCCTCTCGCGACGCTGATCCCGCCGCCGCAGCCCCCGGCAGCGGACAGGCACAGCAGGCGACGCCCGTGCCTTCCCCTGCCCCTTGACGAGGGCGAGCGGCCGGCACCTCACCCCACCAAGGCCCGGAAGACGAACTCGAATCCCTACACGCAATCGAGTCCCCACCGAACCCGGAACGGCCGGGGGTTCGGTAGAGATCTCAGATGGTGGTCGTGACCTGAGGTTTCGTGAGTTCCGTGTAGTAGTTGGCTTCGTACCCCGACGGGCGGGATGTGCCCTATCTCACCGTGCAGCCGTCGGTGGTTGTACCCGTCGACCCACTCGGCGGTAGCCAGCTCGACCCGGGCGCGGGTCGTCCAGGGCCGCCGGGGATTGATCAACTCGGTCCTGTACAGGCAATGCCGCGGAGTTAAGCCGTCCCGCCTCACGTGAAGTTGATCAGCTTCCGGTCCAAGGCGACCACGAAGAACGGGACCTCTGCTGGGACCTCTGCTACAGAGGTGAAGCCGACCAAGGTCTTCACTACTCGAACGGAGGTCCCGTTGCCCGACCAGTCTGCCACCACGACGGTGACGCACGGCATCACCGTCGCCTCGGGCATCTTCGCGCCCGGACATCTGGGGGAGCTCACACAGCTTTTTCCCTTCGAGCTGATCGACGACGTGCTGGAGCACACCAGGGCGGTGCAGCGCAGGTTGCGTCTCATCCCCTCCCGCGTGGGGGTGTACTTCGTCCTGGCGATGTGCCTCTTCCCGGAAGCCGGATACCTGCGTGTCTGGAGCAACTTGATTGCCGGGGTGCGGACCCTGGCCTCGAAGGTCCCCTCGGAGAAGGCACTGCGCGAGGTACGCCGCCGTCTGGGGACGGCTCCGTTCCAGGAGTTGTTCGAGACGGTGGCCGGCCCGCTCGGCCGCCCTTCGATGCCCGGTGTGAGCTACCGGCGATGGCGCACGGTCGTCTTCGACGGATGCAGCTCGCTGCAGGCTCCCGACACCTTCCGGGTCCGTGAGGTGCTGGGAAAGACCCGCCTCCACCGAGGCGTGGAGGAATACCCGCACGTCCCGTTGATGGCTCTGTGTGAGACCGGCACCCGCGGTCTGCTTCAACCCCTCTCAGTACACAGCAGAGCGGCCTCGGACCGCGGCTTCGTGGGGTTCCGAGGCCGCTCCTCACGCCGCCACCGGCGGGAGATCGCCAGAAGTACCCCACGGGTGACACGCCGCACACGCTGCCGACGACGGACGCGCTGCAGGCCGCCGGCCGGCGGTGACACCGGGTGCCGGCGGCCTGAGCCGACACGTGCCAAGAGGACATGAAGTGGCTCGGCCGTGGGCGTGGACGTGCAACACGGCCTTCAGACGATCGGCGTGGACACGGCGCCGATTCCGTCGATCGTCACCTCGACCACGTCTCCGGCCGTCAGGTACACCCGCGGCATGCGGGCCCTTCCCACTCCTCCAGGGGTGCCGGTGAGGATCAGGTCTCCGGGGCGGAGCGGCAGGATGGTGGATATGTACGCGACCAGGTGAGCAGGGGTGAACAGCAGGTCCGCGACGCCGTGTTCCTGGACGGAGGTTCCGTTGACCGTGGTGCGCAGGACCGCGGTTGCGGCATCGAATGCGTCGGACGTGACCAAGACCGGGCCCACCGGGGTGGAACGTGCCCAGATCTTGCCCTGCAGCCATTCCGTCGAACGGTACTGCCATCCCCGCATCGAGATGTCGTTGGCGACCGTGAAACCGGCGATGTACTCACCCGCTTCCTCCTCGCTCACCCTGTACGCCGTCCGTCCGATGACGACGACGAGCTCGCCCTCCCAGTCCATCTCCGGATCCTCCGCCACGGCCGCCACGGGGTCGGTCGGGCCGGTCAGGGTGTCGGCGAACTTCGCGAAGAGAGTGGGGTACGACGGAAGGTCCCTGCCCATCTCCTGGATGTGGCTCGTGTAATTGAGCCCGGTGCACAGCACCTTCGACGGGTTCGGTACGACCGCATCCAACTCGACCTCGTCCATGCGGTGCCGGCTGCCGGTGGCGTTCCTCGCGATCTCTCGCCAGTTCTCGTTCATCAGCAGGGAACCGACGTCGGCGTGGCCGGGTATCTCGGTGAACACTTCACCGTCCAGGCGGCTCGCGATCGTCCCGCTGTGGGTGCGTACGGTTGCCAGTTTCATGTCTCTCTTCTCTTGCTGTCCCGCCCTCGCTCGCGGGTGCCATGCTCCGCGGCAGGTCTCGCGTTCTCCTCGACGGAGCCGGCGGTCGCGTGGCAGGCGTTGTTCCGCGGCTGGATGCGGATCACTGCTTCAGGCCGACGGATCCGACGTCGTCAGACGTCGGTGGCGCCTGCTCGGGGACGACCAAGTCGAAGAATCCCCAGTGCGACCCGACGGGCAGCGTGCCCGACAGCATCCGGCCACACTGCTGCGTCACGATGTGCGAGGAGCCCCGGTGCTGGCTTCCGGCGTGGCTGTCGCGGAAGAAGCGCTGCAGCACACCGTCCCGCATGACCTGCGCACCCGCGAAACGGTGCACGAGCTGACTGATCTCCAGCGCGGTCCGGCCGGCGAGGCTGCAGACGAGCCGGGACATCGTCTCCTGCTCGTCGTTCAGTTGTGCCCTCGTGGCGAGGGTCGACTCGTTGTCACGCCAGGTCTCGCGCAGCAGCGCCATCGTGCCCCGGACGTGCGAGAAGTGTCGTGCGAACTCCGCGAAGAACTCGTCACTGGTGACCGGGGACCCCTCCGCGGGGTTCTTGCGCCGGGTCAGCTCTCGCAACTCGTCGAGCATGCGCCGTCCGACGCCCTGCGACCAGGCAGCCTGATGCAGGCCGGCCAGCAGAGCAGGACTCGACCAGTTCACGGAACGGCCTCGTCGGGCGTTCTCCGGGCCGATGCCGAACACGTACGGGTCCTCGACCAGCACGTCTTCGGCCCGATAGTCGAGACTCGCGGTCGCGCGCAGCCCGAGCATGTCCCAGTTGTCGCTGATCCGCATGGCCGCCCGCGGCACGAGGCAGACCAGTCGCTCCCCGGTCCCCTCGACCGTCGCCGCGAGATTGAGGTGCGTAGCCATGGACACGCCGGGTGCGAACTGCCAGACGCCACTGACCCGGTAGCCGCCGTCAACTCGTACGGCCCGGCCGGTGAACGAGGTCGACTGCCCCGCCACCAGCGGGTACCCGCCATCGGCGAAGAGTTCGGCCACCGCCTCGTCGCCCAGGTAGGTGGCCGCGGTCGCCGTCTCGCTCGTGAGGGCGCGCACGAGCCATCCCAGCGAGGCGTCGGCGTGGGACAGCTTTTCCACCACGTGCAGGATCTGCAGGGGGGATGCCTCCATGCCGCCGAGTTCGGCGGGCACCATCAGTTTGAAGATCCCGCTGTCGCGGAGTGCGTCCTGCACGACCGGCGTCGGACGGCGCAGCCGCTCGCTGTCCGCGGCCTCGCTCTGCAGGAGCGGGTAGATCTCGTCCAGTTCCTCCAGCAGCCCGGAGATCTCTTCGTTCACCCGTGTGTGGATCGTCACGGTCGACTCCTCTCGGACCGCGCACCGTCCGTGGCGTGGTCGTCGGCGTCCTGGGCCAGGGCGCTCCATTGGCCGCGGTAGAAGAGCAGGGGCCGGGTGTCGTCCTGCTGGCCGTAGGACATCACCCGCCCGAGCACCAGGGCGTGGTCCCCGCCGTCGTATCCCGCCCACGGCGTGCACTGGAAGTACGCCAGCGAACCGTTGATCCGCGGCGCCGTGTCGTCCCCGACCCATTCGATGGGGTGGGACTGCGGCTTGCCGGCGAAGTGGAGCGCGGTGTCGAGCTGGTTGTCCCCGAGAACGTTGACCGCGAAGGGGCGTTCGAGCAGGTAGGTCAATGCGCGCGAGGTGCGTTGCATGGAGACCAGTACCAGAGGCGGATCCAGGGACACCGAGGTGAAGGAGTTCACGGTGACGCCGTAGTAGCTGTCGTCGGCCTGGTAGGTGAGGACGACGACGCCGGTGGCGAAGTTGCCGAGCGTGTTGCGAAGTTGACGGGGATCGGCGAGCGATGGGATCGCGGCGCTTGACGCGAGGGTCTTGGCGTCAGCGGCTTTCTCATAGATCTCGGAGTCCCACATGATGTCGGTCATCCTGAACCTCCTGGATGAATCGTGGGGTCGGCCCGCGAATGAGGGCCGGGGGCGGCCCGGCAGCCGCGGCATGGGACGCGGCTGCCGGCCCGGGTCAGTGGGCTTCTTCGACGGCTTCCTCGCCTGCGACGAAGGAGGTGCCCGTGCCTTCGGGCATCCAGTTCCGCAGCAGCGGGTAGAGGGCGAGGGCCACGACGAACGACACGAGGAAGCCGAGGGCGAAGACATCGGTGGCCATCAGGGTCATCCCGACGGCGCCGGACAGGACCAGCGTGATGACTCCGGCCCAGTTCCACTTCTCCACCCGGTGGGTACGGCTGTCGTACCGTGCCCGTCGCACCAGGTAGTAGTCGGCGATCATCACGCCGCACATGCCGAGGGTCATGGCGCCCAGGTACGCCAGGTAGGTGCTGAACTGCTCCAGGATTCCGGCGGCGATCATCACCAGGGCGATGATGTTTCCGACGATCACCATCGCCGCCCTGCCCGGCTTCCTGCCAGTGAGGGAGTTCACCAGGTTGACCAGTGAGAGCGATCCGGAGTAGGCGTTGATGGCCTGGGCCTTGGCCTGGGCCGCGTAGATGGTGATGAAGCCCATCCAGGCGGCGAATATGACGAAGAAGGCTCCCGTGTTCTGCATGACGAACGCGTTGCCCGCGGCAGCCGCCGCTTCCGGGCTCATGCCCGCGTTGTGGGCCAGGAGGTAGTCGATGACGTCGGGCATGCCGCCGATCACGACGAGTGATCCCAGGATGGTCATGACGATGTTCTGGGTGATCGGGCCGGCCGCGGCCAGAATCGTGACGTCACGGCGCGTACGGCAGTAGCGGGCGAAGTCCGTCGTGACCAGAGCGATGGTTCCGGCCGTCGCGCCCATGACGGATATCGCGGCTTCGAATCGCGGCCAGAGACCTCCGGGGACGACGCCCCCGTAGGTGAACACGTCCATCGGGTTGGCGCCCTGGATCACGTAGATCTGAACAATCATGTAGATCGTGACGAGTAGCGTGACGGCCGTCAGAACGCCGGACGCGCGCAACGCGAGCTTGAGGCCGAAGATGGCGAGCGCGATCCACAGCAGCGTCATGAGGCCGTAGATGAGGATGCGCATCGCCCATGAGTCGGGCAGGTCCAGCATCAACAGCGTGCCTTGGTAGAGCAGGGCGGCCTCCATGGCCAGGAAGCCGAGGATCATGAACGCGAAGATGACCGAGCCGATCGACGAGCCCATGAACCCGAATCCGAAGAACCGGGAGGTGATAGTGCTGGACATGCCGGTTTCGAAGGCCATCCGCCCGAGGGCTTTGCCGAGGAAGACGGCAAAGCCCGCGACGAGGACACCGACGATCAGGCCCACCGTGAAACCGGCGAGCACGACGGTGAAACCCGCGATGGCGAAGACGACGAGCGCGGTGGCGACGCTGATCGGACTGAGGGCGAGCTGGTACCCGCTCCTTCTTTCCGACCTGGGCACGCTGACCAGGGAATGGTCTTCTGCCGCGGTCGCCAGCGTTGAATCGGTGGAGCTGAGATTTCTTGTGTGTGAAGACACAGTTCCTACCCATCGGAGAAATAGCACCGCGGCGGCGTTCCACATGGGGACGCTTCTGGTGTCGCCGCGACCGGTTAGTCCGTGCTGCAGCCCGCTACGGCAATGGCCTCGATTTCGAGCAGGATCTCGGGCTTGGCGAGGGCGGCGACCTGGACCAGGGAGCAGGCCGGGAAGTTGCCGGAGAAGAACTCCTGACGGGCCTTCCACACCGCGGTGTTGTCGCTCATGTTCGTGACGAAGATCGTCATCTTGACGATGTCGTCCATGGTCGCGCCCGCCGCCTCGGCCAGGTCCTTGATCTTCTGGAAGACGACCTTGGCTTGCTCGTAGGCGGTTTCGCCGAGGAGGGTCTCCCCGTCCTGACCGCGCGCGGTCATTCCGGAGATCAAGATCAGGTCGTCGATGCGGAGGCAGTTCGACCAGGTCTTGTCCGCCGGCTCTCGCACGGCGTCGGAGGAGAAACGTTCCTTCTTCATGGTTGTAATCCTCAGAGGTCGATCCGGCTGTCCCATGCGGAAGTCCCGCCCCAGTTCACGCATACGCTCTGGCGGCGCATGAATCCCTTCCACGCGTCCGAACCGGCCGTACGGCCACCGCCGGTCTCCTTCTCGCCGCCGAAGGCGGCGCCGACGTCGGCGCCCGTGGTGCCCATGTTGATGCGCACGATGCCGCAGTCGCTGCCGCGAGCCGACAAGAAGGTCTCGATGTTGGTCAGGTTCGTGCTGTGCATGCCCGAGGCGAGCCCCTGGGCCACGCCGTTGTGGATCTCGATGGCCTCGTCGAGATCGGTGTAGGTCAGCACGGAGACGATGGGTACGAAGGTCTCCGACTGGGCGATCTCGAAGTGCGGTTCGACACCCGTGACGATGGCCGGCTCGACGTACAGACCCGGGCGCTCGAACGCCTTGCCGCCGTGCACCACAGTGGCTCCGTCGCGCTCGGCGCCGGCGAGGACGTTCTTGTAGTCCTCCACCGCCTGCTCGTCGATCAAGGGGCCGACAACCGTCTCCTTCTCCCGCGGATCGCCGATGGTGATCTGGTCGAAGGCCTTCTTCATCAGCGCGACCAGCTCGTCGGCGATGCTCGCGTGGGCGATGATGCGGCGGGTGCTCGTGCATCGCTGGCCGGTCGTACCGACCACGCCAAAGGTCAGCGCCTTCGCGGCGAGTGCGAGGTCCGCGGTCTCGTCGACGATGCAGCCGTTGTTGCCCGAGCATTCCAGCTGGTACCGGCGGCCGAGCGTCGATCCGACGATGTCGGCGACCTTCCGTCCCACCGTCGTGGAACCCGTGAACGAGACCATGGCGACACGGGTGTCGGAGATCAGCTTCTCGGCGACCGCGTTGTCATCGGGAATGAACAGGGAGAAGACGCCCTCGCACCCCATCTCCGCCGCCGCCTTGTTGACCAGTTTCTGCACCGCGATGGCGGTCAGCGGCACCTTTGGGCTCGGCTTCCAGATCACCGTGTTGCCGGCGATCGCGGAGAGGAACCCGTTCTGCGCCCAGACGGCGGCCGGGAAGTTGTACGCGCTGATGAGCCCGACGACACCCAGCGGCAGCCACTGGTCGTACATGCGGTGTTCCGCGCGTTGGGACTGCTGGGTGAAGCCGTACATCATGCGCGCCTGGCCGGCGGCCAGCGTCGACATGTCAATCGCTTCGCGAAGTTCGCCCTTGGCCTCCATCGTCGACTTGCCGGTGTCCAGCGAGACGACGGCGGCCAGACCGTCAATGTTCTCCTCGATCAACTGGCCGATCCGGCGCACGAATTCGCCTCGCCGCGGCGCCGGTACCATCCGCCACTTCTTCTGCGCCTCGACGGCGGCGGCCACGATCAGCTCGTAGTCCTGTCCGTCCGAGGCCGCGACACGGCCCACGAGCTCACCGTCAGCAGGGCACAGTGCCTCGATGACCGGCCTGCCCTCGACGGCTCCCCAGCCGAGAGAGTCCGCATAGGTACCGGAATGCACCTGGTCCAGGCCGAATTCAGCCAGCACCTTGTCGGTGTCAAACAGAGTCTTGGTGGTCTCGGTCATCATCACTCCCCATCAGCGTCACGGGTTCGGCAGGAATGCGGAAACGAGTCGGTGCGTCATTCCTTCGCAAGGAAGTCCCCGATGGTCTCGTCGGTGTGGTATTCGGGCTTCTCGTAGTAGTGCGGGCCGTCGTAGATTTCGACCAGCACGCTGCGCTCGTGCGCCAGGGTCGGACCGTGGGGGTGGTCCTTCGGGTTCATGTAGAACGAGCCGGGGCGCAGCCGGAGACCGGAGTCGGTGTACTCGTAGTCACCCGCAAGGCAGTACATGAACTGGTTCGAGGCGTGCGTGTGCTTGGTCGGGATGGTGCCGCCCTTCTCGTACTCCAGAAGGGCGATGCTGGCTCCGGTGTCGGGGTTCTTGAAGAGGAAGTACTGGCGGAACCCGTAGTCCGGGTAGTCGATCCAGTTCTCCTCCTTGAGATCAGCGGCATGGATCAGCACTTCGAGCGACTGCATGGTTGCGGGGTTGATGTCCACTGTTCACTCCAAACCCGGGCGGCCCGCGGCCACCCATGTGTCGTATTCCTGGCGGCTCTTCGATGTGCCGGGAAAGAGGCCGAAGAGGCTCCGTCCGCGCTGGATTTCGAGGGCCGCGAACTCCTCGTACGCTGCGGCGTCGGCGGCTTCCGCGGCGACTTCCGCGACCAGGTCACGGGGAATGACCGCGACGCCGTCGCTGTCGCCCAGCAGCACATCGCCCGGGTAGACCGCCACTCCGCCGCAGCCGACGGGTTCGTCCAGCGCGACCGGATGCAGGGCGATGGGGGTCGCCTTCGGTGCGTTGTCCCGCTGGTAGCACGGCAGGCCGGTCTCCCGTATGGCCGCGGAGTCCCGGTAGCCGCCGTCGGTGACCACGCCTGACACACCGCGGTGCTTCAGCCGCGCCGCCATCATGTCGCCCATGGACGCCGCGGCCGTGGAACCGAACGCGTCGATCACGAGCACCGCGCCGGGCGGGCACTCCTCGATCGCACGCCGGTGCAGGTTGTCGCTGCTCGCGTAGTTGGTGAGGGTGTCGAGATCCTCACGTGCGGGGATGAACCGCAGGGTGTAGGCCGGGCCCACCAGCGGCTGCTGCCCGGCTGCCAGCGGCCGGACGCCGGACATGATCACGTTCCGCAGCCCACGTCGCAGCAGCATGTTGGCGACGGTGGCCGATCCCGCCCGCACCAGCTGTTCACGGACCGGCTCGGCGCGGTCCGCGCGCGCTCGGCCGGTCACTGGAAGAACTCCAGGGGCGGACGGTTCCCCCACTGCGTGGTGTCGGCGGCGGTCCCGTTGAACCTGGTCGGCCGGTGGCCGGCGTCCACCGTGTCGCCGTCGGTGTAGTGCTCGACGCGGAAGCCGAACGGGTCCTTCCAGTAGTCGAAGATCTGGCTGCCCAGCAGATGGCGGCCGACTCCGACGTCGAGGGTGTAGCCCTCCTGGAGGAGGTGGTCGTGGGACGACATCACCGCGTCCATGTCGGTTACCTCGAACGCGCTGTGGTGGACTCCTACCCAGTCCGACTGCAGGACGAGCATGAAGTGGTGGTCCACGAGCTGCTCGCCCAGGTCCAGCCGGACGAAGGTGCCGACGATGGGACCCTGTTCGCCCGGCGGGACGAAGTAGTCGGAGGGCAGGAAGTTGAAGCGCTCGTTCAGCCAGGCCATGGACTCGTCGTGGTTCTTCACGTGGAGTACGAAGTGGCCCAGGCGCGCGATGGTGCACGGCGCGACGGACACGCGGACGGTGGCGTTCACCCGGTTCTTGTCGCGGATGTTGTTCATCGCGAAGGGCTCCCGATCCACGATCGGCTCGGCCTTCTCGCGGCCCCAGACCGCCCGGATCTCGATGCCGTCAGGCATGGTCATCGAGACCTCGTGACCACCACCGGGCTCCGTGGACGCGTCGATCGGGGAGGACCCGGGCTTGGCGGCGAGCTCGACGAGGTCTTCGAAGGCGGCGACCTCGATCGAGGCACCGACGAAGCGCCGCTTGTCGGCCTTGCGGGTCACATGGATGTGGTGCTGAGTGCCCGTTCCCCGCATGTACAGGGTCTGGTCGTCGCTGCCCTCGACCTTCGTCATGCCGAAGGCGGTCAGGAACTTCTCCATCACCTTGAGGTCTGGTGCCTCGTAGGTCACTTGGGCAGCGTCTACTGCCGTAGCCACGGGTCCTCCTGTGGTGGGTGAGAGTGCGGCGGCCGGTTCGGTCCGTCGCCGCCGAATGGGTCGGAGCTCCCTCTGCCGGGAGCCGCGTGGACGGTCAGCCCTTGAGGATGCTGACGTCGTCGGGACCGATGAGGTCCGGCACGGTCCAGCCGTCCAGGTCGTATTCGTCCATGGCGCTCTGCGCGAAGTCCTTGCAGTAGTCGAGGAGACCGCTGCCGCGTGCGCCGAACAGGTTGGTCTGACGCGTCACGTCGTTGCTGCCGATGTAGTTGATCTCGTACAGCTCGTGGCGGGCCCCGAACTCCGTGCCGATGGAATCCCAGAGCATCTTCATGACCTTGACGCGTTCCTCGGCGTCGATGCCGCCCGTACCGCGCAGGTAGGTGTCCAGGTAGCCGCGGATCTCGGGGGTCTTGAAGTCCTTGGCATGGGAGTTGAGGTAGATCAGGCCACTGGCCACGACCTGCTCGATGATGTTCTTGATCTTCGGCATGGCCAGCTGGTTCATCACGCGGTAGGCGCCGGCGAACTGCGGGTCGGGCTGGATCATGCCGCCCTTCCACGGCACCGCGCTCTTCGCCATCGCGTCCGACAGCGCCCAGAACGTGTTGCGCCAGGCGATGACCTCGCCGAGCTGGGACATGACGCCGTGGAACTGGCCCGCCCCGGTGACGTCGAGCGCGCGGGACAGCATGCCGACCAGGAAATCCATCTTGACGGCGAACCGGGTGCACCCGTGCAGGGACGCGCGTTCCAGATAGCCCGAGTGGATGTTGTACTTGTTGGCCTGCTCGAGGTCGTTGTAGATGAACGCGTTCTCCCAGGGGATGAACACGTCGTCCAGCACCAGGATCGCATCGTTCTCGTCGAGACGACTCGACAACGGGTAGTCGAACGGGCTGCCCAGTACGGCCGCGCGGTATTCGTTGGACGTACGGCAGAGCAGCTTCACACCGGGGGCGTTCGTGGGCATTATGAACACGGGCGAGTAGGCCGGGTCCTGAATGGCGACCTGACCCACGTGGCCGACAAAGGTGTAGTGCGTCAGCGCCGATCCCGTGGCGACCACCTTGGCGCCCTTGACGTAGAAACCGGCGTCGGTCTCCCGGGTGACCCGGATGAACACGTCCTTGCCCGCGTCCGCGCCGAGCCCGCGGTCGACCGGGGGGTTCATGATGGCGTGGTTGATGTACCACGTCTTCTCCTGGGCCTTGCGGTACCAGTTGCGCGCGTTGTCCTCGAAGCCCCGGTAGAACTCCGCATTGGCGCCTAGGGTACCGAGGAAGCAGCCCTTGTAGTCGGGGGAACGGCCCATCCAGCCCCAGGTGATCCTCTGCCACTCGGCGATGGCGTCCCGGGAGGCCACCTGCTCGTCGACGCTCTTCGGCGCCTGGTAGAAGCGGTGGGTGAAACCTCCCCACTCCGTGGGCGCGGTGAGGACGTCCTTGCGCGCCGGATCGTGAAGGGCGTCGTACATACGAGCGATCATGCGGGCCGAGTTACGGAAAGCGGGATGCTCGGCGATGTTCTCCACCCGCTCCCCGTAGATCCAGACCTCGCGGCCATCATTGAGGCTTTCGAGGTACTCCTCTCCGATAAAGGGGACATGTTCACGACCGGCAGGGTTATGTGCCGGCTGATTCGCGTTTCCTGACTTCATGAACCGAAAACCTTTCTTGTCACCCACGGAACGGGTCAAGTCACCGGTTCAGGCAATACGCGATCAGCGATCCATCAAGACGGATTCCCCTCACCGACCCGAAGCTGCCTGCGGCGTTGAATTGCCGGGAAGACTTACACGGCCGGTAGCCGGGGGCAATAGGAGCCGACGAGCCCCGATCGGCCGGGCCGCATCGGTCGACGACCTGCCCCTCGACCGGAACTCAATCCAGAAACCACCTCTGAACAGCCAGTTCATGCCCAGCGAGGGCGCGGCAGAGAGGTCAGAACATGCGCAAAAGTGATGCACGTCACACGATATTCATCTCGATTTACGAGACGTGCGATTACTTTTTCCCTCCCGTTCCATACGCGGCACAATAGAGGGGGGCATAGTTTCTTGTATGGATCCGCTCACGATCCGATCGCACGTCGATGCTCAGCCACAGTGCGAGTCGCTTGCAGCCAGCGCTCCATCAGTGGATTGATCTCACGCTCCCGCCTCCACAGGAGCGTCGCCTGCATGGGGCCGAGCCACCGCGGAGGATCAAGGAGCGCCACCGAATCGTTCTTACCCGCGATGCGCTCGGTCACGGGAGCCACGCCTAGTCCCGCAGCGACGAAGGCAAGTGCGGTCTGCGGCGTGGAAACTTCGAGGACTTCGAAGGAGTCGTCATCCGACAGGGCCTTCTCGACGGCTTCGGGCATGCCCGCGAATGCCGGAATTCGATACGGCAGGATCCAACGCCCCCATCCTTTACCGCCAGGGTGTTGTTCTCTCGCCCGATATCGTGGAACGGCAAGCTTGATGTCGATTCCCATGACGGGATACCAATCGCAGAAGTCAGCGATGAATCCAGCGAATTCGCTGGGACCGAAAGGGATACAGCCCATGTCCAGCTCGCCGACCCGAATCCCTTGAATGATGACGTCGGGGGTGACATCGGTCAGGCTTACGCGTGCACCTGGGGCCTGTTCGAGGAACTCGGCCAGAACGTCGGCGATGATTTCGTTGATGACCATGGGTTCCACACCGATGCGCAGATCTCCGACCGCGCCCTCGCCCATCAGTTTCAGTGTCTCGACAGTGCGATTACGGTCGGCTACCAGGCGCCCACCCTTGGACAGTAGGTAGAATCCGGCCTGGGTGGGATGAACACCTTTTGCCGTCCGCTCAAGAAGACGCACCCCGAGTTCCCCCTCCAACTTCGCGATGGCGTGGCTCACCGGCGGCTGCGTCATGTTGAGATTCTTGGCAGCCTGCGAAACCGAACCGGCCTCGACGACGGCCCTGAAGTACTCGATCTGACGAAAGTCCATGCTCCCTGCCTTTCACGGCTCCTGCAGAAATTCTGACAAGCAGGCAGATTAAGGGCTGTCCCGTAATCCCTGGCGGGCGCGCGACGTCAGCTACGGCACCTCGCCGCGTTGTCGGAACATCCGCATACATCCAGTATGCGGACGTCCCTCCGCCTTGCGATGCACCGCATCTGACGCCGCGCGCTGATCCACCACGGATCACGGGACAGCCCTTAGCCTCGATCGTTCATGAGTCCTCGTCGGTGTGCTGATGGGGACTCTGTGTTGGCGAGGTGGGGTCTTTTCGGGGTTGGGGCACGCTGGCGACCCGGTTGTCGCGTCGTATGGGCGCCAGGTTCCACGTTCCCGGTGTGGTGGTGCGGGTCGTCGGGGCGGTTGCAGTGGCTGGTCAGCCGGGGCTCGGCAGGACCTGGAACTGGTCGATGGCCCGGGTGACCTCATTGGTCCAGGGCCATCGGGTGGTGAAACGGAGCCAGCGGCGACGGCCGGTGGTGACGAGCTGGGCGGCGGCGGAGAACAGCCGCAGGCGGAGCTTCTTGGGTTCCCAGCGGCGGGTGACGCCGCCGAAGGCTTCTACCGCCTGGTGGCTGCCGCCTACGAAAGGAGGGCGCTGGCCGTGAGCAGCAACCTCCATCCGTCCGGATTCGACGAGATCATGCCAACAGGCCGAGCGCTGGACCCGCGTCCTGCGCGACGGCGGCCCCCGCAGCCTCCCGCGACGGGAAGGTACGGTCTGGCTCTGCCTCAACCGGGTCCGTCCGGCCCCGCTGGATTGGTCGAACCGCTACGACCGCCTGCGGGAGGTGACCCGCGACGGTGTCCTCACCTACATCAAGACACTCCACGGCCACCAGCGCCACGACCAACTCATCGCCCTGCACTCGCTGTTCACCTGGGCGAAGCGGAACGGACTGATCTTCCGCAACCCCACCATTCGGATCAAGGTCGGGCACTACGAGTACGCCGTGCTGCAACCGCTCTTCCCCGAGCAGGTCGACCGCTCCGTCGCGGCGGCCACCACCCCGGCGACGCGGCTCATCCTCGCCTTCCCAGCGGTCCACGCCGCCCGGGTCGCCCAGATCGCCAACCTCATGCTCGTCGACGTCGACGTCGACCTCGGCAACCGGCGGCTGACCATCGCCGGGCGTGTCCGCCCACTCGACGATCTCACCCGGAAGCTGCTGCCGGACTGGCTGGAGCACCGGCGCCGCCGGTGGCCGAACACCGCGAACCTCCACCTACTGATCACCAACCAGACCGCCACGAAGACCAGCCGCGCCGGCAACCACTGGATCAGCGCCGCGATGCGCGGGCAGGACGCGACGCTGGAACGGCTCCGCGTCGACCGGCAACTCGAAGAGGCCCTGACCCACGGGCCCGACCCGCTCCACCTCGTCGAGGTGTTCGGGCTCGACGAGAAGACCGCGATGCGCTACGCGGACTCCGCACGGGCGCTGCTGCACCAGGCCGCTGAACAGCCACTTCAGTGAAGTCTGCTTGACCGGTCCACGCCTTTGCTGAGGATGAGCACGCCAGGCAGAGTCAGCATCCGGGGCCGATCGGCGGAGACGATGTCAGGGCGAGGGCAGCGTTCCGCAGCTGGGCCGCCCACGTCTGCTGGTCAAGCCCCAACGTGTACTCGATACAGCAATCGCATTGCGGGATCAGCGCCACGAACGATTGCTCCGCCACGGTCTCGACCTCCGTCTCCCGCCAGTCGTCCGTCGCCAGGTCAGCGGGAGTGATTTCTCCATCGATGAGTCCCGCCGCCATCCGACGCAGAGCGTGGCGCCGTGCCAGGCCCCGATCCGGCAACCCGATTCCTGACTCGGCAAGTGCTTGCTCGAACGCGTCGCGAATATCGCGGGCATCCGCGCTGCGAGGCCAACCGGCGAGCTCGCACAATGTCGGGGTGTCCAGTCCGGCTGCGAGCGCCTCAGCAGCGATCATCGGCAGATCCTCCGGGCGTATCTCATCCGCCTGATAACGGCACGCCACCTCACCCAGAGATGTGAGCCCACTCTGCGTAGAGGTTTCCGGTTCCGGTGTCGTTCCTTCTGCTCTCATGACTCCTACGGTGTCAGCACCGTTGCCAGGGAAGGCACCCAGGGGCGGGCCCACTCGGCACCCACCCCGCGTGTTCGCCTGAACCCGGGGCCGAACCCACGAGAACACGACCGTCCATCCTCGGGTTCCCGCGAAAAGTCCTTCAGTTTCCGCGAACTCGCGGGCCTCACGGGGGTTGAGGAACATCCACGTCAGCTTGACTCTGTGGGGATCTTGGAGTTTCCCGGTGCGGCGGCGTGATCAACGGGCATGCTCGGGGCTGTTTCAAAGACCGATGTAGTCACCGAGGTGTCCGTCGTCCCTGCGTTCCCGTTCCGGTGAGCAAGTCCCTTCCCTGACCGCGCAGATCGCGCGGGCGAGCAACCCGGACGGCACAACGAGGACTACGCCGACTGGTACCTGCGCGACGGACGCCCCGGCCTCTCACCAGCCCAGCTGGCCACCGTCTGTGTTCTGCGGTTCCTGCTCGATCTCTCGGACCGGCAGGCCGCCGAAGCGGTCCGCTGCCGCATCGACTTCACATACGCGCCGGCCATGGAGCTGGACGACCCCGGCTTCCACCGCAGTGTGCTGGGCGACTTCCGTGAGCGTCTCACCCGCGACGGCCGCGCCGACCGTCTCCTCGACCTCGCGCTCGGGCGCCTGAAGGAGGCCGGACTCGTACGCGAGCGCACCACCCAGCGCACCGACTCCACCCACGTCCTGGCCGCGGTACGCGACCTGCCCCGGCTGGAACCCCCAGCACCACCTCATTGACGGCGGGGAGATGACTGGCCGCCGTCGGGGAGATCTCGCAGGCCGCCAGTGGGGACAACACCTGCCCGCCTACGGGGACTTCAAGGCCATTGACACCCTCTGGTGTTTCTTCGCCAACGTCAGCGAGGGCATGTCCGGGCGGCTGCGGCCCGGCAACGCCGGAGCCAACACCACCGCCGATCACATCGCGGTGCTGGACGACGGTCTCGCGCAGATCCCCGACGCCCACCGGCACGGCACCGACAGTGCCGGATCGGGGGCTCCGCCCAGTTTCCGGAGGTCCGCCACCGCGGACACGCCACCGCAGAGGACCACATCAGGTGCGGCAAGACCACCGGCTTCGGCCGATTCCCCTCCCGCCACTTCCCGATCTGCGGGTTTGTCGAGTCCCCCGCCCGATTACGGCCTGGCAACGACCCAGAAGGTCGTAATCACCGGCATCACCAGACTGATGGGTTGAGGGGATCCGCCCCCCTTCCCATTCCCTTGCCCAACCAGGTATCTTGCATCGCATGGAACCAGGTGATTCGGCCAAACAGGCCCGGGCAGCCGCCCAGCTGCGCAAGGGTGTCCTGGAGTACTGCGTACTCGCCCTGATGCGGGACCGCCCCCGCTACGGCGTGGAACTCCTCCAAGCCCTGGAGGACTCCGGCGCCCTGGCCACCAGCCAGGGCACGGTCTACCCGCTGCTCTCCCGGCTCCGCCGCGACGACCTGGTCACCACCACCTGGCAGGAGTCCGCCTCCGGACCACCGCGTCGCTACTACGCGCTCACCGACAGCGGCCGGGCCGCGCTCGACGAGTTCACCCGCGTCTGGCCCGGCTTCCGCAACGCCGTCGACACCTTCCTGACCACCCTGCACCCCTCCACCGGAGACCTCACATGAAGACCTCTGCCGACCCCGTACGCGACTACCTCTGCGCCGTCGAGCGCGAGAGCTCCGCACTCCCCGCCGACCGCCGCCAGGAACTCCTCGCCGACCTCGCCGAACACATCGAGGTGACGCGCACCGAACGCCCCGACGCCGCGATCGGCGAGATACTCACGGAGTTGGGGGACCCCCGCACGATCGCGGCGACAGCGCTGACCGAGGCCGGGAACGGGACCACCGGCACCCCGGCCGGGAGCGACGTGGACGCACCCGCCCGGCGCGGCAAGGTGCACCCCCTGGTCCCCCTCCTGATGCTCACCCTCTCGCTGCCCTTCACGATGATCTTCTCCATCGGCCCCGACGCGGCGTTCGACCCCGGCCCGGTGTTCGGCTTCCTGTTCCGCGTCACCGGCGCGGTACTTCTCTGCACCTCAGTGCACTGGACCGCCGTCCAGAAGACCACCGGCGTACTGCTCACCGTCATCGTGCCGACCACCGTCATCGTCACCTGGAACCTGATCTCAGGCCACGCGGCGGCAGAAATCCCGGCCCTCCTGGGCAACCTGGGAAGCCTCGCCCTGATGGTCGGCACGGCAGCATGGCTCTGGCGGGCCCGCCGCGCCTGAGAAGTTGTTCTCGGTCTGCGGGTTTGCCGAGAGCCGTTGGGCGACTGGTGCGGTGACGGAGGGGGGCCGGTCAGCGGGTGATGCGGCAGGTCATGGGGGTGATGGCGGCCCAGGTGATGAGGGTTTCGGAGTGCTGGACGAGCCGTTCGTAGTCGCGGGCATGGCGGCGGGCGTACATCATCCGGGCCAGCGAGCGTTCGACGACCCAGCGGCGGGGGATGACAACGAAGCCGGCGGTGTCCTTGGGCCTGCCGACAGTCTTGATCGTCAGGTTGAGGTGCCGTTTGGCCCAGGTCACGAGCTTCCCGGCGTAGGCCCAATCGGCCCAGACGATGGTGATCTCCGGGTGCATCAGGCGGAGTCGGAAGAGGACCTCCTTCGCGGCGACGAGTCGTGGAGGTCGGCCGGAGTGACCATGACGAGCAGGGGAAGGCCGCGGGTATCGACGACCAGGTGCCGCTTGCGGCCGTTGATCTTCCAGAGCACGGTCCCCGATCGTGAACTGACCGTACTTCTCCCTCTCCACCTCATCCCGAAGCTCTGCCCCGATCTCCTCGTAGCAGGACCGGCTGACGTTTCCGACCTTGTCGATCTCCTCCGGCACGGCGACTTCATCACCCAAGTGCGGCATCCAGTACGGCACCTGAGACCACAACAGGACAGATCCCACTTCCACTACGGAGAGTCAGACCGTCCGGGGCGAGATCACAAGGAAAGACCGCAAACGACTGGAAAATACCTGATCCGCATCCGGTGAGCCGTTCGCCATGCGGTCACTGTGACCGAACCTCGAACGTTTCCTTTCGCCACCGCCAGGCCCTCACCTTGCACCGCTTCGAGCTGCTGCTCGTCGGTGACGACGGTGGCCTTCTTGGTGTTCTGCCGCATCTTCCCCGAGAGAACGCGCGCCGTCCGGGCCTGTTCGCCCCGGGGCGGCGCACCCGGACCTCCGTGCGATGATCCGGTCGGTGAACACCAACTGGTGGTTCGGGCCTGCCCCGGCTGCCCGCAGACGGCTGTGACCCCTGCGGTTGTGCAGTCGGCCCTCCTCGGAAGCCATCCACGCATGAGCCAACTCGCCGATGAGCGCGCCGAGTCGACGGTACTGAAGGCCGGTGAAGATAGGATGGGACAAGGCCGTGCGGCCAAGGTATTGCGTCACAACAACACCCAACCCGCACGGCCCCCTTCATGCCACGGCGCACCCGCTGCGACTGTCGCGCAACATGATGTCAATCTGCTTTCTGCCGATTGCGGTTACGGCGATGCGGGCGGCTCAGAAGGTGTCGAGCGCGCCCACGGCCGCACGGATGTGGGCCCGCCCGTGACGCAGCCGCTCTCCGGCGCACCACCAGGAGAGCTGCCCCTCCGCATCGCGCGGATGCATGCCCAGGTCGTGTTCGGCACACAGGGGCCACGCCTGCCACAGACGCTCAGCCACGGTCTCCTGCGCCGCGTCAGCGATGTTCGCCAAGGCATGGTCAGGATCATCTGCCGATTCCGGGTAGAGCTGATTGCCGTGCCACTCGCCGTTGGCCAGGGCAACGTAGACATTCTCCGGCTCGTCCGCCTCATAGACGAGGCAGGCCCGCGGGCCTTGTCAGGTTGAGCGAGAGGCTTCCGGCTCTTGGCATGCCGAGGCCGTTCCGGGCAGCTCTGCCCGGTGCGGGTGTGGTTCAGGCCATCGGGACGAGGTGCCCGGTGGTGGCAGTGATCTCGTTCCAGATGGTGAAGCGGTCCTTCATCGCGGTGCGGCACTCGGAGGCGAACATCAGGTGGCATCCGTGACGGAAGTATGGGGAGATCCGACTGAACGAGGCCAGGAATCGCTGTGCCCCACCGACGGAGCGGAACCTCTTCATCGCGCGTTCGCGGTGCCTTGTCGGCTGGTGGAAGTTCTCCGCCCGGTTGTTCAACCCCTTGTGCACGCGATGTTCCACCGAGGGCATCACCTCGCGATGCGCGGTCCCACAGGAGGCGAGCTTGTCGGCGACCACCACCCGGGGCACCGCGCCCGCGGCCGAAGGTCGTGCGCCACTGGCGGACCGTCTCGTAGGCGACCTCGATCCCTCGCTGCAGCAGGAGCGCTTCGACCTCGTGGTACAAGAGGGGGAACCGATGGTAGAGCCGGACCGCGTGGGGATCACCTCGGCCGGGAAGCGGTAGTCCTTGTACGACGGGGTGATGGCGTCCATGAGCACGGCCCTCCGAAGACGAGAACCGTGATCGTCTTACGGCACCGAAGGGCCCTCCGCTCAACCTGACAATGCCGATTCGCCACACGCGCGACAGCAGGATCGTGGTGCGCGGCGCGCTGTTGAGCGGGTCGGAGTCGGCTTCGGGTACGGGCACGGAGCCTTGGCCGGACGCACCCGATGCACCCGATGCACCCGATGCACCCGATGCACAAACTGCAGCAGTTCGTCGTCCACGCCCGCCCGGGGCATACGTAGACGTGCGGGGCACTCCCCCGCTCACCCAGAGCCGGCCACGGCATCTCGGCAGGAACGGCATCAACGCGCCTCATCCGGGCTCCGCCACAGGAAATCGACTTCGCCGCCCAGCCCGTCCGCCTCGCCCGCCATCGCTGATGTCTCCACCAGAGGAGGGGCCGGGTCGCCTCCCGGAAGAATGGCCCCGGCCGCCATGAGCGGCGCGCCGTCGGACGTCTTCGTGAGGTGGGGACCCCCTCAAACCGGGTACCGGTTCTGTGGGCCGTCGGTGGCAAAGTAGCCCGCGCCCGCTTGCGCCTGCTGGCAGGTCACCCATACCACGCTGAACAATTGCCCTGGTCAATAAGCACGGACGTGTCTGAGCGGCACCGAGAGGAACTACCCATGGACAAAGAAGGTCGTCCGGATCGTAGAGCTCTGCTTGCCGGAGCACTTGCGGGCGCCACGGTCGCGCTGGCGGGGTGCTCAGCAACCAGCGCCGCCACGTCGGCGACCAGCGCTTCGCCAGAAGCGCGGCCGACCACGCCGGCCGCGGCGCTCACAAGAGTGATGGATGGCAACAAGCGTTGGGTCAGCGGAGACCTTCAACACCCCGACCGGGACCCGAACCGGCGTCAGTTCGTAGCCCAGGAGCAGGAGCCTTTTGCGGCGATCCTCTCGTGCATCGACTCCCGAGTGCCACCCGAACTCCTCTTCGATACTGGGCTGGGTGACCTTTACGTGATGCGTACGGGCGGGGAGGCGGTCGGCCCAGTGGTCACTGGTTCTGCCGAGTACGGGCCCATGACGAGCGGCACCCCGCTCATCGTGGTCCTCGGGCATCAGCGCTGCGGCGCCGTCAAAGCGGCGTACCAGTCCATTCGTCACGGCAAACCGCTCCCCGGCAACCTGCAGGCGATCGTCAAGGCTCTGCAGCCTGCATATGAGCAGGCAGCCCGGGAAGGCGGCGCCGACCCGGTCGAGACCATGGCCCGCGCCCAGGTCAAGTTGACCGCGACCGATCTGCGCTCCAACCAGGACCTCGCCCCACTCGTGGGCAAAGGCGCCCTTGCCGTGGTCGGCGCCTACTACTCACTCGACACCGGCAAGGTGGAGCTCCTGACCGGCGCCCCCTCCTGAACCGGCCGGACGAGAGGAACGGGCGTTGTCAGGTCGGTGACAGGCAACCGGACATGGCTGCCCGGCCTGCCATCGGCTCCCGCCGCCACGACGGTGCGTGAAAAACGGTTCGACGGCTTGGCGGAGTCCTGACACAGTGGCGCACTGTGACGAACGTCGAGCTTGTGACTGCCGTGGACGTGCAGCTCATGCAGGGTCTGGCGCAGCGTGTCACTGCCACCCGCCCGGACTTGGTGAACAGCGACGCGACGTTCGGCGAGCTGGCCTGGAACTGGGGCAAGGGGCACGCCAGCGACGGCGCAAGCTGGCGGCGTCGGCTGTGGTTCTCCGGCGGGGATCTGGTGGCGTGGAGCTGGGCCTTTCTTCCGCACCGGGTGAGGCTGAGCGACGGGTCGGTGAAGGACGTCACCGACGCCTATCTGGCGTATCAGGCCCATCCCGACCACGCCGGGCTGGTTGACGAGGTGATCGACTGGTACGACGGTACGGCGGCGGGCATCGAGCGTACGGTGATGCCGAGCGCCGCCGATGAGTTCGCTCTGAAGCGATGGGCGGCGCACGGCTAGGAGACCGACCCTGCCTCGCTCGGAGGGCCACTCATATGACGGTCGCCTGCCTGGGTGCCCCGGGGCATCCCCAGGCGCGCGGGCTGTACTACAGCGTCGGGTTCCGGGAGTCCACGCGGGACGCCCCGCTCATCAAAACCGCGACCGCGGGCTGAGGACTGGTCGTTCGGGTATTCGCTTTTCAGGCAACGTTGGCTCGGGCGACGACCTGACGTAGGCGGGTGTCGTCGGCGTGGCGGTTCCGCCAGATGATGTAGCGGCGGATCATGCTGCCTTACGCCTTGTGGCTTGCGTGGTCGGTGCCGTCGAGGGCGACGTAGCGCAGCGCAGTGAACTGGGCTTCGATGCGGTTCAGCCAGGAGGAGTTCGTGAGGGTGCAGGCGATCTCGATGTTGTTCGCCTCGGCCCAGTCCGCCACCCGGCGGCACCACTTGGTGGTCAGGTGCGGTGAGAAGATGCCCCTATGTTTCGTCAAGCGGCTGAAGGTGCCTGTGTGGCCGTCGGAGGCTGGCCGGCGGCAGCGAGCGCCGCAGGGGACCGGAAGCCGACAGATCTACTCCAAGGCAACTGAGGCCAGTTGTCGCACGGGTCAGGCTCCGGCCCCCGACGGCACCCCACGAGTCTCACAGTTGTCGCAGGCGATCGCGATCCGCACGTCGGCGGGGTAGAGGGTGCGCAGGTGGCGGCAGAACTCCAGGAACTGGGCGCGCCTCTTACGGGTCTTGACGTGCCCGAGCAGCCGGTCACGGGTCAGGCCGTAGGCGGCGAACCTCAAGGGCCGGCGACTGCAGCGGAAGCTCCGCTGCGGCACCAACCGCATCACCGAACTCGTCAAAGCCGTCCTCGTCCTTCACCATGCATCAGCCTGAGGTTGGAAAAGGCTCACTGACGGCCGAGCAACTCCATTCAGTCCAACAGCTGGCCGTCACCGCCGTAGAGACCATAATGAACGACCGTGCAGGTACTGGCCACAACCTTCTCCGAGCACAAGCAAGGTCTCGAAGGCCAGTGGCATCGCGGTGAGGAGGTGGCTACCGAGGATCTGCGCGTTGCGCTCCAGCGTTACCGCTCGTTCTTCAGGCGCTCCAGGGCATGCTGGCGGGTGACTTTGGTCAGTTCGTGCCAGAAGGGGGCGGCGGTGAGGTAGAGGCCGAGGACGGAAATGATACCGAGCGAGATGTCGACGCTGATCCGGCCCTGTTTGGCCCAGTAGACGTCCTTCAGGTCCAAGAGGAGGGCGAATTCGTCGGCGATGAACGCTGTTCCGGCGCCATAGGCCGCCCCGACGCCGGGATGTCCGATGTATTGCGCGTCACCCCGTACGGCGACCAGTCCGACGCCGGCCAGTGTGGCGATACCGAAGTTGTAATGGTGCAGATGGGTTCCGCCCGACGTGGAGATGTTGCCCCAGGGCAGTCGACCGCTGCGGATGCCGTGAGTGATCACGCGTGCGCCCCCGAAGGTGGCCCCGAAGGCGAGCCAGGTCGCAAGGAGGGAGCGCTGGGTTGGATTGGTGTGATCGTGCAACGTTTCCTGCCACCGTCTGAGCAGCCCTCGACGCCACTCATGGCTCTCGTCGTCTCCGCGCCGCTCCGTGTTTTCGCGCATCGGACCAACCTCCTCGTCACGTTTCGCGTGGCTTTCGTCCCTGACCTCATACCACCCCACATGCCAATGAACCTAGGCCAGACGGGCATGTCGAGAACCCTTCTGCATCCTCGGCAGCCCGAGCGTTGACATATTCGAATTCCACATGATCGGCAACGTCTACGTGACCGCTCCCCGACCGCCGGGTACGGCTCGGCTTCCTGCGCGAGGGCGAGGACGACGATCTGTGGCGCATCAACGCCTGTGTTCGTTACGGCCCTCACGACCGCGCTCGCCAAGGGATACGAACAGGGCCTCTCTGCCTTCCTTGCTCCGCCGGAACGGCAGGACCCGGCCCCGAGACAGCCATCAATTCAACTCGTCGCGCGTCCGCCATCGCTCTGCGCCGACGCTGCAAGCCCTCGGCCTGGGCCCTTCCCACCAGCTCGTCAATCAGCCGGTCGTCCACAGACTTCGACGGCACCGCCTCAGACGGCTCGACGGTCTCGACCTCGGTCACGTTGTCGCTGGTCATCGATGCATCTTCCGTGATCGGGAGTTACACCAAACGTTTAGTCCCAGGCTGCGGGTGCGTGGTCCAGGCGGGAGACCTGGTAGTGGGCGATGGCCCAGCCGTGGTCCATCTGCTGCAGCAGGACGCCGAGGTGGACGGTGAGTGCAGGGCGGTCGGTGAAGGAGAAGTCGACGCTCAGGTAGCCGAGGACCAGGCCCTCGGCCGGGCGTCGGGTCTCCAGGATGCGGAAATCGGCGGTCAGGCCGAGGGGCTGCGAGTCGTAGTAGGCGGCGATGCCGGGGCGGCCGACGCTGTAGGGGTGCAGGCCCTGGAAGATGGCGTCCTCGGTGAAGTGGGCGGCGACCTGGTCTGGTTGGTGTTGGTCGACGGCGGCCTTCCAGCCGTCGAGAACGCCGCGCAGGATCGTCTCGTCGTCCGTGGTGGTGTGGTGCATGGCGGTTCTCCCAGGAGTTGGGTGGGGGCTCAGTGGCCGGCGCTCATGCCGCCGTCCACGTGGAGGATCTCGCCGGTGACGAACGGTGCGTTCTCCAGGTAGAGGACGGCGTCGACAATGTCGTCGATCTCGCCCATGCGGCCGACGGGGTGCAGGCCGGCGAGGAACTGGTGGGTCTCCTCGGCGTGCATCGGGGTCCGGATGGTGCCCGGGGAGACGGCGTTGACGCGGATGCCCCGGGTGGCGTACTCGATGGCGAGGGACTTGGTGGCCGACTGCAGGCCGCCCTTGGTCAGCGAGGCGAGTACGGAGGGGACCCTGGCGTCAGCGTTGTCGACCAGGCTTGTGGTGATGGTGACGATGTGTCCGCCGCCCTGGGCGAGCATCTGGCCGACGGTGAGCTGGGTGAGGCGGAAGAAGCCGGTCAGGTTCACGCCGGTCACCGTGGCGTAGTCCTCCGGGGTGTAGTCGGTGAACGGCTTGGCGAGGAAGACGCCGGCGTTGTTGACCAGGGTGTCGATTCGGCCGAAGCGCTCGATGGCGGCGGAGACGACGCGGTCGGCGGTGGCCGGGTCGGCGATGTCGCCCGGGACGGTCAGCACGCCCGCGTCGTTGGCGGGGGCGATGGTGCGCGAGGTGGCGACGACAGCGTGGCCGAGCTTGCGGTAGGCCTCGACCAGGCCGGCACCGATGCCCTGCGAGGCCCCTGTGACGACGGCGACCTTCTGCTGCTCCTGCATGCCCATGACATACCTCCGAGGTGTGACCGAGCACGACCGCGCGCTCGGTGCGGGGTGGGATTCCTCGACCTCGGCCGCAGCCGCCGGTCGACTCCTCAACGGTAGGCAGGGTGGCACGGGCGGGGCAACGCCGAACCGTCCCGCCGCCGTGACCGGCTTCCTCCCTGCTGGAAGGCCCAGCCTTCCAGCCCTGGTCAGAGCTCCTGGCGGCGCTCCGGCCGGTACGGGTCACCGGCCGGCAGCCAGGCGTCCGGGCCGTGCAGCCCGAGGTCCCCGACGGCGTCGCAGAGCGCGTCGGCCACGGCGAGCACCGCCGGACGCTCCTCGTCCACGCGCCGCACCAGCGACCACGTCCAGCGCACCTCCGGCGCCACCATCGGCCGCCGGACCAGGTCCGGTGGCAGCGCGGCGGTCTGACCCTTGGGACAGTTGACGACCGGCCGGCCGAGACGGCGGACGTGGTCGAAGAACGCGGGGCCGGTCACACCGCCGTCCGAAACGCGCTCCGCCCTGGCGCCCGTGTCGCGGACCAGCTCCTCCGCGTAGACGTTCCACGACGCCCAGGAGGTGACGTCCTCGTCGAGCAGCACGACGGTGTCCTGGACGCGCACGGCACCAGTACCGGCCCCCGCGGACACGGCGTAGAGCCGGTCCGCGCCGACCAGCCGGGCCACCAGACCCAGCCGCTCCAGGTCCTCCTCCCGCACCCAGCACACCGCGAGGTCCAGGCTGCCGTCGGCGACCCGGGAAGCCTGGGTGTGGGACGGCGCGACCCACGCGTCGACATGCACCCGGGCCACCGCCGACGTACGGGCAGCGAGATCCGGCGGCAGCCAGTTGACGTAGCCCAGCCGGACCGGCTGCGAACCGGACAGCCGCCCCGCCCGGCGCTTGAGGTCGTCGGCCCGGTCCAGCAGGGCGCGCACGTGCGGCAGCAGCGCCGTACCCGCCGGAGTGAGCGCCACCGAACGCCGATCGCGGTCGAACAGGACCACCCCGAGATCGCGTTCGAGCGCCTTGATCTGCTGGGACAAGGACGGGCCGGCGATCAGCAGCCGAGCGGCCGCCCGGCCGAAGTTCAGCTCCTCGGCGACCGCGACGAAGTACCGCAGCTGACGCAGTTCCACGCCTCACATGCTACGGCCGGTAGGAGGCTGCGCCTACCAGCACGGAGGGCGCCGGTCGTGGCGCCCGGCGGGACGACGGACGGACGATGCGGACACGACGGAGCCCGGGTTGCCGAGCGGCCCCGCCCTCGCCCATCACAGGACACCCCGCGAAGGGAGCAGGACCATGAACGAGTTCCTGGTCGAGATAACCACCACCGTGCCCGAGGGCACCACCCCCGAGGAAGTCGACCACCGCCGCGCCGCCGAGGCCGTCCGCGCCCGCGAGCTGGCCGCCGCCGGCCACCTGACCCACCTGTGGCGCCCGGTCGGAGAACTGCGCAGCATCGGTATCTGGCGCGCCGCCGACGAGGACCAGCTCCGCGAGAAGGTCCTCGGAAGCCTTCCGCTGCGCCCGTGGATGACCCTCACCGTGACCGCGCTCGAACTCCACCCCAACGATCCCGGCCGCCCGTCCCGATCATCAGCCCGATGATCAGTCAACTTCCGGAGGGGTGAGGACTGAAAAACGTTTTGACAGACCCCTCGCTGCCGTCACGGTGTGCCTTCTCTGACCGTCCGGGAAGGATGGCGGTCCTTGGCGTCGAACACCGCCAGAGAGTGTGCCCCGGGCAGAAGCGCCCGTTCCAGCAGGCGTAGGAGTGTGTCCTCCAAGCCTCCCACCGCTTCGGCGAGCTCTTCCGAAACATCCCCGGTGATCTCCTCCGCCACAACGTCCACCGGAGTGCGGGGGCCCAGCTTGCTGACCGCGGCGGCGGCGCGAGCGGGAGTGAGGAGTGCCGAGGCCTCGACCAGGAGCCAGGCGGGAACTCCGGCCGCTCCCTGCGGCGGTGGCAGATAGGGACGTGCGCCGTTGAACCGCTCGTCCTCGGCGAAAGACGCTTGCTTCACCTTGCCCACCGGACGCATGCCTGCGCCTGCGGAATCCTCCTCCGGCCATTCACCGGCCGGCTTGAGGACGTAGCCTTCGGCGAGATTGTCTGCCAGTACAGGCAGCCCGAAGAGGGCTGGGACTCTTGTGGCGAAGGCGCACGGCAGCTCCTGGAGCTCGTTCAGTGCGCCGTGCCCAAGAGCGGGAGGGCAGACGAGCCCCGCGGCCGCCGCGGCTTGGCGCAGAGCACGGTCAGAGATCCAACAACGGCCCTCAGCCTTCTCGACCGATGCGTCGAACGGCAGCCAGTGCAGGCCCGGCGCGTACCACACGCCCGTCTGCACCGGCTCGGCCCCGGCAACGGCAGGAACGCCTGGGTGCGGGTAGCAACCACCGGCCAGCTCGCCGTAGATCGTCACCACCGCAGCGTCACCCCACACACTGCGCAGTGCGGAGGCAAAACGGGCCGCCGCCACCGACAACACCGGCCAGACCCTGCTCACGCCGAAAAAACCATCCAGCGCATCGTTGCCCAACAGCTCACGGCGCTTCGCCGGATGGACCCCGGAACCATCACACACCACCGCGAAGTGCGCACCGTGCACCTTCTCCGCCGCGACCCACTCCCGGGCCCCGGACACGCCGAGCCGTCCCCTCGCGGGGATCTTGGGATACGGGCATAGCGCGGAACCCGCAGACGTGGTGTCGGACATAAGGAGGATCATCGCTGTCTGCCCAGCCCCGGGCAACCAAGATTCACCGTGACGGCTCCGGAAGGTCAAACTGGCAGACCCCGCCTGTCCTTGGTTGTGGGGAGTGAAGTTGCCGCGGCGACACTGCTGTCCCTCCGACACCTGGGACGACGAGCGGGCCCTGGTCGAGCCGCGCTTCCCGCCGCCGGCCTGCGCGAGGCGCACCGGCGGGCCTCGGGAGGAGCACCCGCACCGTCGCCATCGCGGCCCGTGCGGGCTCCAGCGCCTCCTCGACGTCCGGTCCGACCCTCCCGAGGACCGGACGTCGAGATGACCAGCCTCCTGGCCGCCGGCGACAGTCGCCGCTGAGGGCTCCGGAGCCGTGATCTGCGGGACATGGCGTGTCGGCTCAGGTGGTGTGCTTGGTGACGAAGTCGGCGATGTCGTCCTGCGCCTCCTGCAGGCCCGGCTCTGCGAGGGCGTAGCTATTGCATCGAGGAGGCGGCTATCGGCCGGAAGACCGACATGGCGGGAAGTGATGCCGCGCTGCGGACCCGGTCCGCGAACGTGCTCGGCGCCCCGAAGCGTCATGAGGACGGCGCAGCCGGGGAGCCGGCCGAGGTGCGGACGGACGCGTACGAAGGTCAGCTCCAGGCATGTCGTTCCTGGTTGCGCGGGTCGTTGACCTGGATCCACTCGGCACCGATGCGCATGGTGGTCCTGTGCTCGTCGTCGTACGGGTCCCAGCAGGTGTTGCCGGTCCTGGCGAACCGGACCCAGGTCTCGTGCATGCGGGCGGCGAGCTCCACGGGGGGCTTGTCGGGGCCGAGCAGGGCGGCGGGGCCGTACAGCTGAGGCAGGTGCGCGAGATCGAAGGCGAAGGGCAGCTCAACCGCGTGGGTGGCGCCGAGCTCTCCGCCCAGGGCGTGGGAGCGCCAGGCGAACTCGTAGGCGTAGGTGGCGGACTGGGGATGGGCGGCATGTGCGCCGGCCAGGGCCCAGCTGCCCGCGCCGAACAGCGCGTCGCCCATGATGCCGGAGCGCAGCGCGCCGAAGGACGCCTCGGGGCGTGTCTTCCGGTACGTCTCGACGAGTTGCGTCGGATTCGGGTGCGAGCGCGCCGCCACGTCGTCGACGTCCCAGGCGGTCGAGGTGGCGTACTTGTCCACGGGGACCAGGTAGAGGTTGCCCTCCTCCGCGTTGGTCCCGATGAGCAGGTCGACGTCGGCGCTGAGGCCGGCGGCGACGGATTCGGCGGGCTGCGTGTCGAGGACGAGGCTGAACGGGCTGAGTCCGATCAGCGGGTCGTGGTGTGTCCCGGTCTGCAGGTCGATGCCCGTGAGCCGGGAGGCGGCCTCGACCAGGCGGTCGTCGGAGATCTCCGTGAAGGCCTCGACGTGGGGCTCGATGCCCAGGGCATGGGCCGCCGCCCGGGTGACGCGGGCAGCCTGCTCGGTGGTGAACGCCCCCAGGCCGCTGCCGCTCTGGACGATCGCCCGGCGGAACAGGCCCGTGGCTTGTGGGGTGGCGAGGACGCCACCGACGATGGTCGCCCCGGCCGACTGACCGAAGAGGGTGACGTTGTGCGGGTCACCGCCGAAGGCGGCGATGTTCTCCCGGACCCAGCGCAGCGCGGCGACGACGTCGAGCAGGCCGCGGTTGACCGGCGCGCCGGGGATGTCGAGGAAACCGGCGATACCGAGCCGGTAGTTGAGGGTGACGAGGACGATGCCGTCGCGGGCGAAGGCGGAGCCGTCGTACAGCGCGGGCCTCGTCGATCCGGCGACGAATCCGCCGCCGTGGACGAACACCATGACGGGCAGGTCGGCGTTCGCGGCTGCGGGCGTCCGGACGTTGACGGTGAGGTAGTCCTTCCCGCGGCTCCAACCGGCGCCGAAGTAGGGGGACATGTCCACGCTGCCGAGCTTGCGTGCGGACTGCGGCGCGTTGGGACCCGGCACAGTGGCGTCCCGTACGCCGTCCCACGGTTCGTGCGGCTGAGGCGATGCGAACCGCCCGGCGCCGAGGGGAGGGGCGGCGTAGGGGATGTTCAGGAAGGCGACGGTGCCGTCATGGCGCAGTCCGCGGACCGCTCCCTGCGCCATGGTCACGATGGGTTCGGTGTGGTGGTTCACAGTGGTGCCTTTCCGCGGGCCTCAGCCCTGCTCGGTGTACGGGGCGAAGGGGGCCCAGCCCTTGATGACGAACTTGTCTCCCTCGCGTGCCACTTCTGCGGCGCCGTGGCCGCCCAGGTGCGCGGGGATCACGAGTGCGTTGTGGTCGGCCGCCCAGCCCAGCACCTTGCGGCGGGTGGCGCGGGCGCCCGTGGGATCTTCGCAGAAGCAGCTGTTGGAGCCGGGATCGAGGATCTGTACCGGGCTGTGCAGCATGTCGCCGACGAACACCGCGCGGTCCGTCCCGGAGGTGAGGGTCAGCACGGAGGAGCCGGGGGTGTGTCCGGGAGCCGCGTCCAGGCGGAGGTCGGCGTCGATCTGGCGGGTGTTCTCCCACAGCAGCGTCTGGCCGGCCTGGTGTACCGGGGCCACACTGTCCTCGAAGACGTTCTGGTTGCCGCGGCCGAGCAGCGGCTTGTGGCCGTTCTCCGGATTCCAGAAGTCGAAGTCGTCCTTCGGCATCAGATAGGTGGCGTTGGGGAAGGTGGGTACCCAGCGCCGACCGTCCAGGAACGTGTTCCAGCCGACGTGATCGATGTGGAGATGTGTGTTGATCACGATGTCCACGTCCTCCGGCCCGACGCCGGCGCGCGCGAGATTGGCCAGGAAGTCCGTTTCCAGGTGGCTCCAGACCGGTGCGTACGGGCGCTCCTTGTGATTGCCCACGCCGGTGTCGACGAGGATGGTCTTGCCCTCGCTGCGCAGCAGCCATGTCTGGATCGCGGAATTCACGGTATGGGTATCGGGATCCAGGAAATGGGGGGTCAGCCAGGAGGCGCCGTCGTCCCAGATTTCCTTCGGGCTTTCCGGGAAGAAGGTGTCGGGCGTCATGTCGACGGAGCCGAAGTATTCCCATACCCGGGTGATGGTGACGTTGCCGAGCGTGATGTGTTCCATGGGGATGTCCTTGGGGGTTCGAGGGACTCCCTGGAACCGTACGAGCGGCCGCGGCGCGCGCGGTATCCGTCACGTGACGGCACCCGCGCGCACGGTTCGGGCGCTGGACCCTGCGGCTTGTAGCCTGGGTGAGGCAAGGGCAAGGCGGCTCCGACCGAAGAGCCATGTTTCCTGGAGACTCCGTGGACGAGCACACAGGCAGCCTCGGTGCGGTGATGGGGCCGCAGCCGCGTCCCAGGGAGCTGATCGTCGGCCGGGACGCGGAGTTGGCACGCCTCTTCCGTGCGGTGGACTCGGCGTCGGCCGACCCGGTTCTGCTGCTGGTCGGTGACATGGGCACGGGGAAGAGCGCGCTGCTGGACCGTGCGGTGCGTCGGGCTGAAGCGGGCGGTGCTCGCGTACTGCGTGCCGAGGGGAGCGAGTCGGAGTCGAGTCTGGCGTTCTCCGCCCTGCACCAGTTGCTACGGCCGGTGCCGGCCGAGATGGACGGACTGCCGGACAGGCAGCGCGCTGCGATACAGGACGCCTTCGGCGCGGGGCCGGCCACGCCCCGGGATTCGAACGCACCCGATCTCATGCTGATCGGGGTCGCCGTCCTGAGCCTGCTGTCAGCCCTCGGCGACCAGCGTCCCGTGCTCGTGGTCCTGGACGATGCGCAGTGGTGCGATCGTGCTTCCGTGGACGCGCTGTCCTTCGCTGCCAGACGGTTGGAAGGTGAGCCGGTCACGATGCTGATCGGAGCCCGTGGCGGCGATCACCTCCCGGGATTCGACCGGCGCGTGCCGACGCTCGCGCTGGGACCGCTCAGCAACACCGCGGCCAATCAGCTGCTGGATGTGCAGCCGAAGAGCCCCACCGGCTCTACCAGGACACGGATCCTCGACCAGGCGGGCGGCAACCCTCTGGCACTGGTGGAACTGGCCAGGGCAGCCACCGCCCACGACGCGGCCGCCCAACTGCCGTCCGCAGGTCCGCTCCCGCTCACCGATCACCTGGAGCGGATCCTCGCCGCTCGCCTCGACGGGCTCTCCGCCGCCACGGCACAGGCCCTGCTGCTCCTGGCCGCCATGGACAGTGGCGACTCCGCGATCGCCGTCGCGGCCGGGCTGCCGCGTGCCGGGGACGATGCCTGGCTGCCCGCCGAGCAGGCCGCACTGGTCCGACGGACCGTCCGGGACGTCCGCTTCCGACACCCCCTGGTCCGGTCCGCCGTGTATCACGCCGCGTCCTTGGGCGCCCGGCGCGAAGCTCACCTCGCGCTCGCCGAGCTGCTGCGGGACGAACCGGATCGGCGTGCCTGGCATCTGGCCGCCGCCTGCCCGGGTCCGGACGCGGCCGTGTCGGCGGAGCTGGAGCGGACCGCCGCCCGAGCCCGCCGACGCGGCGGCCATGCGGCGGCGGCCAAGGCCCTGCAGCGCGCCGCGGAACTGGCGCCACAGCGCGGGGACGGTGCCCGGCTGCTGGTCGAAGCCGCTTCAGCGGCCGTGTTCACCGGAGACCTCGCCTGGGTCGAGGAACTGACCGCCGCGGTACGCGCACGCACGGACGACGCGTCGCTGCTGGCCGCAGCCGCCGTGCAGGCGGGACGGCTGGCGGTGCTGACCGGACGCCACACCACGGCTTTCTCCCGACTGACCGACGCCGCCGAGGAGTTGGCGGACTCCCAGCCCGCCGCCGCGCTGGACCTGCTGACCGGAGCCTCCGTGGTCCGCTTCTACTCCGGGGAGGTCACCCAGCACGACCGCATCCAGGACATCCTGGGGCGTCTTGCTGAGGACGCCTCACTCGCGGGCTTGCGCACCTGGGTGCGGGCCGTGTCGGACCCCTTCGGCGATCGGGCCGAACTCGTCTCGTTGCTCGCGCAGTCGGCCGCCGAGGCGGCATCCCGGCCGGAGCGGCTCACCACCGTCGGGATCATGGCGTGGCTCCTGGACGAGACCCCGCAGGCCGTCCGCTCCTTCGACGAGGCCTTCGACCGGTGGGAGTCGCAGGGAACGCTGCCGGAGGGTCTGGGCGGCGCGGTCGCCTGGGCCTATGTGGAACGAGGAAGGTGGGAACAGGCCAGGGACGCCTGCGCCCGCACCACCGCGGCAGGCCGGGCGGCCGGCCTCGACCACGCTGTGGCCTGTGCGGCCACCGTGGATGCCACCGTGCTGGCCTTCCAGGGGCACGCGACGGCGGCCCGCGCCCGGATCGACGACGCTCTCGCCCTGATCGATCCACTGGAAAGCCGCTCGGTCTCCGTCTATGCCCGTCGTTCGCTCGGCGCCGCGGCAGTCGCGGAAGGCGCGTACGAGGCCGCATACGACCAACTCCGCATGACCTTCACGGCAGACGGCGCGCCCGTGCACTACCACGCCTCCTACCCGGCCCTCGCGGACCTGGCCGCCACCGCCGCGCGCAGCGGCCGCCGTGCGGAAGCCGCCACGATCGTCGAGCGCTCCGCGGGCACGCTCGCGGACAACGCCTCACCCCGCCTGCGTGCCCTGATCAGCCGAGCCCGTGGCCTGCTGGCGGACCCCGAGGACGCCGAGCGGCATTTCCGGGCGGCCCTGGCGGACCCGGTACTGGTGCACTGGCCCTTCGAACGCGCGCAGACCCTGCTCGACCTCGCCGAGTGGCTGCGGCGCCGTCGGCGCATCACAGAGGCACGGGCGCCGCTCACCGAGGCCCTGGGGACCTTTCGCCGCCTGGGCGCGCACCCGTGGATCGAGCGCGCCCGGGCCGAATCACGCGCCGCCGGCCTCGACGTCACGGACACGGTCCCCGACGCGCTTGCCGAACTCTCCCCGCAACAGCAGCAGATCATCAGGCTCGCCGCCCGCGGGCTGACCAACCGCGAGATCGGCGAGAAGCTCTTCCTCTCCCCGCGCACGGTCGGCTCGCACCTCTACCGCAGCTTCCCCAAGCTGGGCATCACCGCCCGGTCCCAACTGCACGGCCTCATCGCGGGCACCCTCGCGACGGCCGGCCACGATGGATGAGGGCACGGCCGTCGAATCGGCCGAGGACGTGCACGATATCGCCGAAGTCGAGCAGGCCGGTGATCACCTGGGTCATGTTGTTGAGTCGCCTCGATGCTCGCCTCTCCGTCGCGGCCCAAGGAACGGGCGGGTGGTACCGGCGGGACGCTCCAGCCCCGCACGCTGCGAGCCTTCCGCAACCGCTGCCGCTCGGAGTCGCGGCCGAGGAGGCGGGCGCTTTCGGTGGTCCTGGAGTGCCCTGCAAGAATAATCTCTCGGCCTTCAGCAGGGCGGCGACGGTGTCATGGCCGACCCGGTGCCCCTGACGGGTCAGCTCGGCCACCAGATTCCGGGTGACCTTGACCATCCAACGCAGCGGGGCCCCGAATCGCCCGCTGATCGGGTTCGATGAGTGACGGCAAGGCCGAAACCAGCCCCTCAGAAGGCATCCGCTTTCCGAACGTGATCCTTTGGTTCGGCTCAGGTGAGTATGAACTCGGTTCTACGGTCGCAGAGATGGGGCGACTGTCGGGCGGCCGCTCATCGGCATGGTCATGGACCACAGCACCATGGCCTCGTGCATGGCGGGCAGCGTCTCGACATCGCGCACCGGACGGTGCGAGCGCAGCAGCCTGCTCAGCGTTCTCTCCACCAGCCACCAGCCACCGGCCACCTGGGCGGGAGGACCACGAAGCCCGTGGCGGTGTCGAAGCGTTTGGCGATCGCGAGGGTGAGCCGGAGGTTCTCGGCCGACCGGCCGACGAGCCGGCCTGCATCAGCCGCCGTCCGCCCGGACATGACGGCCGGAGTTGGCGTAGGCCCTCACATCGCCCGCTCACGGCTCGGCGGCGAGTCGTCGGAGCAGGCCGAGGTCCACGTCCAGCAGGCTGGGTACCACTGTCCGGCGCGGTGCCGGGGGAACGGGCGTGAGCGAGGGTACGGCGAGCACCGCGCAGTCGGCCGTCTCAGCGGACTCGATGCCGGTCGGGCTGTCCTCGACGGCGACGCAGGCGGTCGGGTCGGCGCCGAGGGCGGCCAGTGCCGCCCGGTATGGGTCTGGAAAGGGCTTGGTGCGCGGGGTCTCGCCGGCAGCGACGGAGGTGGTGAACCGATGTCGCCCGAGGACGTCGAGGACGGTGTCCACGACGGGCCGGGGCGAGGCCGAGACCAGCGCCGTGGCCACGCCTGCGGCCCGGAGCGCCGCGAGGAGTTCGACGGCCCCGGGCAGGGGGACGACCTGCCCGCGTACAAGTTCCGTGAAGCGCCGTTCAAGGGCCGCGCCGAGCCTGGCCGTCTCGGCGCGGCCGTCCGCGCGGTGGGCGAGATGCGCGGCACTGTCCTCGATCGAGCGACCGAGGACGAACGGGAGGTCAGCGTCCGTGAGGTCGAGGCCGAGGCCGATGGCCTCGTCCTCGACCGTCCGCAGCCAGAGCCGCTCGGTGTCGACGAGTGTGCCGTCCATGTCGAAGAGGACTGCCTGGAGTTCGGTGGTCACGGAGTCTCCCTGGTGGTGTCGGTCGTGCGTCCGTCAGGTACGGGCCCGGAGCCCGATCCGGAGGGTGCGGATCTCGAACGGGCGCAGCGTGAGGTGGAGCGACGTGCTCTCCGGTGTGCCGGGCCGGGTGGGTTCCGCTCCGTCCAGGGGGCGTTCGAGGAGGTCCGTCTCGGTCACGGTGTCCCACGGGGCGGCGACGGTCAGTGCGGCCCGGGCACGTCCGCCGTGCGATTCGTAGAGCCGGACGACGAGGTCGCCGGAGCGGTCGTCGGCGAGCTTGACGGCCTCGATGACAACGGCCTCGTCGTCCGTGCCGACAAGGGGGGTCACCTTCGTCGCCCCGGGGACGGCGCGCTCCGGAAGGTTGAAGGCGTACCCCTCGCGTACCGCGTCGGCGATGGCGGTGCCGAGGACGAAGCCGTAGCGCAGCCGGTGGTGACCCTGGTCGGAGTCCGGGTCGGGGAAGCGGGGGGCACGCAGCAGCGAGAGCCGTACGGTCGTGGTCGTGCCGCCGTCCTGACGGACGTCCCGGGTGATGTCGTGCCCATAGGTGGAGTCGTTGACCACCGCCGCGCCCCAGCCTCGCTCGCCGACGTGGAGGAATCGGTGGGCGCAGATCTCGAACTTCGCGGCGTCCCAGCTGGTGTTGGTGTGAGTGGGGCGCCGGACGTGGCCGAAGGGGATCTCGGCTGTCGAGTGGTCGGCCCGGATGTCCAGGGGGAAGGCCGCCTTGAGGAGTCTCTCCCGCTCGTGCCAGTCGATGTCGGTGTCGATATCGAGACGCCGCGAGCCCTCCCGCAGGGAGAGCAGTTGCCGTATGTGCGAGCCGCCGAAGGTGCGCCGGACCTGGACGCCTCCCCCGACGGCGGTCACGGAGTCGGCGTCGTCGAGGTCGCGGACGGTGTTGCGGTAGAACGCGTCGATGTCCCAGGCGTCGTACTCGTTGGGGAAGTCCTGGTGGAGTTGGAGCAGATTGGCCGCGGCGCCGGGAGGCAGGGCTTCGCGGCCGACGACGAGGTCGAGGGCCGAGACGACGAGACCGCGGTCGTCGATCACGAAACGCACCAGTCCGTTGTCCAGCACGTGGCCGCCCTCGTACGGCACCGGCGTGACCGCGGGTGCGGGGTCCTCCGTGCGCAGTGCGGCGCCGAGGGCGTCGATGCCGCCCCGGGCGAACGGCGTGCCGTTGAACACGACCGTGCCCGGTCCCGGGCCGGCCAGCGCCCGCTGCGCAGCGTCGACGAGGCCGTCCAGTTCCCTGCGGACCGCCGCGTAGGTCTCCTCCGCCTGCCGGTGCACCCAGGAGATGGAGGATCCGGGCAGGATGTCGTGGAACTGGTGCAGCAGGACCGACTTCCAGAGCCGGTCGAGGGCTTCGTACGGGTAGCGGAAGCCGGTGCGCACGGCTGCCGTCGCCGACCACAGCTCGGCCTCGCGCAGCAGGTGCTCGCTGCGCCGGTTGCCCTGCTTGGTCCGTAGCTGGCTGGTCAGCGTGCCCCGATGGAACTCCAGGTAGAGCTCGCCCAGCCACACCGGGGCGTCGGGGTACTCCGCGTGGGCGCGGGCGAAGAAGTCGGCGGGCCGCTCAATGACGACCCGGGCGGAGCCCTCGAGATCGGCCAGTCGCTCGGCGCGGGCGAGCATCTCACGGGTGGGCCCGCCGCCGCCGTCGCCGTAGCCGAAGGGCAGCAGGGAGTGGCCGGCCGCACCCTTGTCCTGGAAGTTCCTTACCCCGTGTGCGAGTTCGGCTCCGGACAGCTCGCTGTTGTACGTGTCCGCCGGCGGAAAGTGCGTGAAGATCCGAGTGCCGTCGATGCCCTCCCACCAGAACGTGTGGTGGGGGAACTTGTTGGTGGTGTTCCAGGAGATCTTCTGAGTGAGGAACCAGCGCACGCCCGCCAGCTTCATCAGCTGGGGCATCGCCGCGTTGTAGCCGAAGGTGTCGGGCAGCCACATCTCCTCGGTCTCGACACCGAACTCCTCGGCGTAGAAGCGCTTGCCGTGGATCAGCTGGCGGGCGAGGGATTCCCCGCCGGTGATGTTGGTGTCGGGCTCGACCCACAGGCTGCCCACGGGCAGGAACTGGCCCGTCCGCACCTTCCGGCGCACGCGCGCGTAGACGTCCGGACGCTGCTCCTTCAGCCAGGCCAGTTGCTGGGCCTGGGACATGGCGAAGCGGAATTCCGGGTGGTCTTCCATCAAATGAGTGACGTTCGAGACGGTCCTGGCGACCTTGCGCACGGCTTCGCGCAGCGGCCACAGCCAGGCGGTGTCGATGTGCGCGTGGCCGATGGCGGAGACGCGGTGGGCGCTGCCCGCGGCGGGCGCCGCAAGGGCGGGGCGGAGTGCCTCGCGGGCGGCGGACGCCGTTGCGCCGACATCCTGCACGTCCACGGCGTCGAGGGCTCGTTCGACCGCGTGGAGGATCTGCCATCGGCGCTCGGACCCTTCGGGCAGCTCGTGCATGAGCTGCCCCAGGACATCCAGGTCCTGGGTGAGTTCCCACACCTCCCGGTCGAAGAGGGCCAGGTCGGCGCGGCGGAGTCGGTAGAGCGGCTCGCCGGTGGCCTCTCCTTCCGTCAGCCAGGGGGGCCGGTCCCCCGCCCGCGTCGGTGCGTGGTGCGGTTCGCCGGGGAAGGGGACGGTCGGGTTGGCGGCGGCCTCGACGTAGTACGTGAACTCCTCGCCTCCGGTCGCCGGGTCGCCGACGGGGATCCACGCGTTGCGCGGGTTGAGCGCCTTCACCACGCTGCCGTCCGTGCGGTGGACGAGGCCCTCGGTCGAGAAGCCGGGACCGGTGACATCGAATCCGAGGTCGAACACGGCCTCGACCCGCTGCCCCGCCCACTCCGGCGGAACCTGTCCGCTGATCTTGAACCAGCTGGTGGACCAGGCCGGGCCCCACCGGTGTCCGATCGTGACGGGCCGGTAGGGAGCGGCGAGACCCTCCGGCACCGGTACGGGCTCGCCCGGGGCGTTCCAGATCTCCACCTGGATCGGTGTGGCGCGGGCGTGGACGGCCGGGCGGATGCGCTGGTTCAGCACGCGGTCGAGCCGCTGCTCGGTCAGGCGTCGGTTGCTGTGCATGGCGTGCTCCGGAAGAGGGGAAAGGTCACTCCTCGGTGGGCCCGAGGTCGGATGTGTCGCGCAGGTGGACGTGGCGGGTGGTGGCGGCGTGGAGTTCGAGGACGGTGACCTCGTTGGCGCCGGGCCTGAGGACGGGGGCCGGAACGTACAGGCTGTTCTGGGGCCCTCGGGACCAGTACCGCCCCAGCGCGAAGCCGTTGATCCAGACCAGGCCCTTGGTCCAGCCGTCGAGGTGGAGGAAGGTGTCGGCGCACCCGTCCACGGTGAAGGTGCCCCGGTGGAACGCCGGCCCCACCGGTGACCCGACGGGATCCACGGACCGTTGGGGGAAGGTGTCCGGGCGGTCGAGGGGCAGGGCGCGGCATTGCCAGGCGGCGGGCGGGTGCCCGTTGACCGTGGTGCGGCCGATCAGGCCCTTTCGGTCGTGGAGCCCCGCTCCGTAGTTGACACGCCCCTGGTTCTCCACCAGTACGGCGAGCCGGGCTCCCTGGCGCGGCACGGTGAAGGCGAGAGCGTGTTCGTGGCTCTCGCGTTCCAGGACGCCGACCGGCTGGCCGTCGACGAAGACCTGGGCACGGTCGTGGATCTGCTCGACGTGCAGGACGACGGGTCCCGGCGTGGGCAGGTCGGTCTCGTAGAGGACGAATCCGAAGGGGTGGCCGAGTTCCTCCATGGTCAGCGGCCGGTCGGCGGTCACCGGGATGCCGAGGGCGTCCGCCTGTTCCAGCAGGCCGGCCGCGGGGGTGAGTTCCACCGGCCCGTAGGCCGCCTTGGGGGCGGCCGGAGGCAGGGGCTCCTCGGGAACGGGGGCGTGGCGGGCGATGACCTGCCGGAAGGCTTCGTACTTGGGCGTGGGATCGCCGGCTTCGTCGAGGAGGGCGTCGTAGTCGTAGGAGGTGACGGTTGGCCGGTAGGTGCCCTTGTCGTTGGCTCCGTTGGTGAAGCCGAAGTTGGTGCCGCCGTGGAACATGTAGATGTTGACGGAGGCGCCCGCGGCGAGCAGGCGGTCCAGATCGGCCGCGGCTTCGGCCGCGTCGCGGCGGGTGTGGATGCCGCCCCAGCGGTCGAACCAGCCGATCCAGAACTCCGCGCACATCAGCGGGCCCCGGGGCCGGTGCTCGCGCAGGGCGGTGAGCCCGGCGGTGACACGGCTGCCGAAGTTGGCGGTGGCCAGGACCCCGTCGAGGCTGCCCCGGGCCAGATCGGAGGGCTGGTCACACGTGAACAGGGGAACATCGACGCCGTGGCGGCGCAGCATGGCGGCGAGTTCGGCCAGGTAGGCGGTGTCGTCGCCGTGGGCGCCGTACTCGTTCTCCACCTGGACGGCGAGGATCGGCCCGCCGTTGCTTCCCAAGTGGGGGCGGAGCGGGGTCAGGAGGGCGCCGAGGTACTCGTCGACGGCGTGCAGATAGCGGGGGTCGCCGCTGCGCAGGGTGATGCCGTCCTCGGCAAGCAGCCAGGAGGGCAGGCCGCCGCCCTCCCATTCGGCGCAGATGTACGGGCCGGGCCTGAGCAGGACGTGCAGTCCTTCCGCTGCGGCGGTGTCGAGGAACCGGGGCAGGTCGAGACCGCCGTCGAGGTGGAACTCCCCGCGGCGCGGGGCGTGCAGGTTCCACGGGACGTAGGTCTCGACCGTGTTCAGTCCCAGCAGCCGTGCCTTGTGGAGTCGGTCGGCCCACTGCTCCGGGTGGACCCGGAAGTAGTGCAGGGCTCCGGAGATGATGCGGAACGGGTGGGCGTCGAGACGGAAACCGTCGTCGGCGATCTCCAGTCGGGGCATGGCGGTATTACTCCTCAGGGGCGCGGGTTCGGTCGGTTCAGCCCAGTGGGCGGCACAGCACGGCGTCGGGGACGCCGCCGTGGTTCCATTTCCAGGTGTAGGCAACGCCGGCGAGGTACTCGTTGTCGGCGCACTGGCCCTTGTAGTAGCCCGGTGCCCAGTCGCTGCCGGTCGAGCCCCCGGTGGCGGGGCGGTTGTCACCGCGGTCGAACCAGACCGCGCGGCCGGTGGTGGGCAGGGAGCCGGCTGCGGGGGCGCACAGGAGGGCCGTCATGGCGTTCTTCTGAACGCTGTAGCCGACCGCGAAGGTGTTGTCGGGGCACTGGAGCTTGTTGTATCCGGACGCCCAGTCGCCCCCGGTGACGTACCGCTCGTCGGTGACGACGGTCCAGGAGCCGCTCGACTTCGCCGGCTGACCGGCGTCGGTGCACAGTCCTCGGCTGTCGCCGCGGCCGAGCCCGACGAGCCGCTGGCTGTCCGGGCAGTTGGCCTTGCGGTTACCCGGGGACCAGTCCGGCTTCGCCAGCATGGTGGCGGAGACGTTGTAGTCGGCGTAGTCCAGGTTGAGCATGTTCCAGCGGGGTGCCGGGGCGATCCGGCCGGTCTTGCCGGCGGCGTTGACGAGCTTGTTCCAGTCGGTGGCGCGCCAGTCGCCGGCGTCCATGACACCGAGCCGTGTGCCGTCCGCGCTGTAGTTGACCATGGCCCAGCTGTCCTGCGGTGTGCCGTTCGTGTCGGTCCAGCCGGCCAGGGGCCAGATGGCGAAGTCGGTGTCGTTCTTCACCAGGATGTCGGTGAAGTTGGCGAACCAGGCACGTTCCTTGGCGTCGATGCCGCCGCGGCCGGCGGCGCCGAACTCGCTGATCCACACGGGTGCGGTGAAGTGCTGGCCGGACCGGGTGACGAACAGGGCCTGGTCGTCGACGACCTGGGCGAGCTGTGCGGGGGTGAATTCCTCGTAGCGCGGGTCGTGCGTCTCGCCCGTTCCGGTGGCACCGGTGTGGTTCGGGCCGGTGTAGCCGTAGAAGTGGGCCGCGTAGACGAGTTTGTCGGAGCGGATCAGGGTGTTGGACAGGGTGGCGACCGGGGTGAGTGTCGGGCGGCTGTGGGGGGTCAGGTCGGTCGGTATGCCCTGCCAGTTGATGCCCTCCATGATGACGAGCATGTCCGGATTGGCCTGCAGGATCTTGTTGCCGGCTTCTTCCAGGGCCTTGTTGAGGTCGTGGTCGTCGCCCCAGCCCCAGTTCGCGTCGTTCCAGGTGTCGCGACGGACCTCGTTGCGCAGATCGGCTCCGACGACCCGCTTGTCGGCCTGGTAGCGCTTCGCCAGGAACACCCAGTCGTCGATCCACTGCTGGGTCGACTGGCCGCTGTTCCAGCGCTCGTTGCCGTCCAGGCCGCAGCAGAAGCGGTAGCTGGTGGTGTGGTTGTTGAGGATGACGGCGAAGCCGTCTGCGGTCAGGGATCCGACGACGGCGTCGAGCACCTGCAACGGGGTCTTGCCCTTGAGCTGCGGGTTGGCGGCGACGGCCGAGTCCGGGACGGCGCTCGTGTCGTGGATGAGTGCGTTGGCGAACGGGAGCCGGATGCTGTTCAGGCCCAGGGCGTGGAAGTCGGCCAGGATCTGGGACATCGGCTTCCGGTCGAGGCCGAGCGGAATGTTGTTCGACATCTGCCTCGCCTGGTGGTTGGCGACGTCGCCGACGTCGCCACTGCCCTGCCAGGTGCCCTGTGCGCCGGCCCAGTTGCCGGACTTGAGCTTGAACCGGTCGCCGTCGGCGTCGACGACGTATCGGTCCCGGGTGGACAGCGGGGCGGTCCATGAGGCGGTGAGCTGTGCGCCGGTGAGGGCCGGGGGCGGCGGTGCCGTCCCCGTGTCCGCCGCGGCGGCGGTGGGGGTGAGGGTGCAGAGGAGGAGCGCGGACGACGTGGCGAGGGCCGCGGTCGCGCGTCGGAGCAGGGTGATGCGAGGTGTCACGGGGAAGCTCCTTGCGGGTGGGGGTCGTGTGCCTGCCTTGTGCGTGGTGCGGAACGGTGTGGTGCGGTGGGTCAGCCCTTGAGACCGCTGGTGGCGATGCCTTCGACGATGTAGCGCTGGGCGACGAGGAACATGACGACCAGGGGCGTGATGGTGACGACGGCGCCGGCGAAGAGGCCGGGCAGGTTGATGGTCTGCGAGGTGAGGAAGGTGGACAGCGCGATCTGCGCGGTCCAGGAGGACGGGTCCTGGCCGATGACCAGCGGCCACAGGAAGGAGTTCCAGCTGTCGATGAAGGACAGCGCCCCGAGCGAGGCCAGCATCGCTCCGGAGCTCGGCAGGGCGATCCGGCGGTACAGGCCGAGCCAGCCGAGGCCGTCGAGTCGTCCGGCGTCTTCGATCTCGCTCGGGAACTGGAGGTAGAAGTTACGGAACAGCAGGACCGCGAACGGGTTGAAGAGGCCGGGCGCGATGATGCCCCACAGCGTGTTGACGCCGCCCATGGCGCCGACGACGACGAACGTCGGTACGAAGGTGACCGAGCCGGGGATCATCAGCGTGGCCACCACCAGGGCGAGCACCACACCGCGTCCGGGTACCGGAATCCGGGCGAGGGCGAAGCCGGCCGCGGAGGCGAGGAGGGTGGAGACCGGCGCGGTGACGGCGGCGATCAGCAGCGAGTTGCCGAGGGCCTTGCCCATGGAGACAGCGGGGTCGTCGAACAGGGCGGTGAAGTTCTCGAAGTGCATCGTCGAGGGCCACCACGTCCACTCCGGCGCCGTGAGGCCCCCGGAGTCCATGAGCGCGTTGCGGAGCATCAGGTAGAAGGGCGCCAGGAAGGCCATGGTGAGCAGGCCGACGAGCAGACCGCGTACGAGGAGGCGCGCGGTTCGGGACAGTCCGGACAGGGTGATCATGCGCTTCTCATTCTCCGCTCCTGCCGAATCCGGTGAACCGTCCCTGGATCAGAGTCACTCCGACGATGAGGGCGGTGAGCACAAAGGCGCCGGCCGAGCCGAGGCCGTAGTTCTGGCTGCCCATGGCGGTGTTGTAGAGCTGGACCAGCGGGGTCTGTACGGGGGCGGTTCCGGTTCCGGAGAGTCCGCTGTTGAACAGGTTGTAGAACTCGTCGAAGGCCTGGAAGGCGGCGATGAACAGCAGCATCAGTACGGCGACGGCGGTGTTGCGCAGCATCGGCAGGGTGATCCAGGTCAGGAGCCGCCGGCCCGTAGCGCCGTCGAGCGAGGCGGCCTCGTAGACCTCCTTGGGGATGGCCTGCAGCCCGGCGAGGAAGAGCACCATGTAGAACCCGACCTGGAGCCACAGACGCAGCGTGACGAGGACGATCCAGTAGAGCGGTGGCGAGGTGGATTGCAGCCAGGGCACCGGTTCCGCTCCGAACCATCCGCCGATCATGTTGGCGATACCTGTCGGCAGACCGTTGAACAGGCACATCTTCCACAGCAGCGACGCGGCGACGTACGAGACGGCCGTGGGGATGAGGAAGGTGGTGCGCAGCAGGGCCCGGCCGCGCCGGATCCGGTGCACCAACAGGGCGAGCCCGAGGGAGGCTGCGAAGGTGACCGGCACGATGAAGGCGGTGTACAGCAGGATCGTGACCAGCGAGTCACGGAACGCCTGGTCGGACAGGAGCGTCTGGTAGTTGTCGAGTCCGACCCAGTGGCCGAGGGCGATGGTGCCGCGCGCGTCGCTGAGGCTGAGCAGGAAACTCCAGCCGATCGCGACGTACTTGAAGATGCCGAGCCCGATCAGTGTCGGCGCGGTCAGAGCGACGAACGCGATCCAGCCGGACCGGCCCACGCGGGGCCGGGCCGCACGGGCCCGGCCGGTGCGAGCGGTGCCGGACCTGCCGGTGCGGGCGGCGCCCCGCGTGGTGATCGCGGGGCGCCCGGCTCGCTCGGGCGCCGGCGTGATGTCGGTCGCCGGGTTCATCGGTTTCATCGGCCGAGCTGCTTGTCGATCTCGCTCTGGGCCTTCTTCGCCGCGGCGGCCAGGAGGGCGGCCGGGTCGCCCTGCCCGCCGGCGATCTTCGCCGCGGCCGCGTTGAACGCGCTGCTCACGGCTGTCTCCCAGGTTCCAGGGTTGTGCTTTCCGTACTTCGCGGCCAGTTCCATGGTCTCCTTGGCGGCACCGCCGGAGAGCTTCTTCGCGGACGCCGCCGCGGAGGTGCGCGGCGGGACGTGGAAGCCGTAGCTCTCGGCGAAGTCCTTCTGGAGGTCGGACTGCTGGATCCACAGCCACTGGACGAACTTCTTGGCTGCGGTCACGTTCTTGCCCTTGGCGTTGACGCAGCTGGTCCAGCCACCGACCCGTACGGCCGGAGTGCCGCCGGCCTTGTACGCGGGCCAGGGCAGCACACCGAAGTCGTCGCCGAGCGCGGACGAGACGGCGGGCATCGCCCACAGGCCGCTCCACTGCATCGGCACGACGCCCTGGGTGAGGGCGGCGGGATCCCACCAGTCGGTGGTGAAGCCGAGCAGCAGCGACTTGTCGTCGTGCAGGCGCTTCAGGCCCTTGAGTGCTTCGAGTGCCTGGTCCGAGCCGAACGCCACCTTGCCGTCCGGGGCCACGAGATCGCCGCCGTTGGACCAGATGGCGAGAATCGCGGAGTCGCCGAGGCCGTCGTTGCCGAGGAACAGGCCCTTGTTCTTCTTGGTGGTCAGGGCCTTCGCCGCGGCGACGAGGCCGTCGAAGGTCGTGGGCGGGGTGATTCCGGCCTTCGACAGGGCGCTCTTGCGGTAGTAGAGCATCATGACGTCGTCGATCTCCTTGACGCCGTAGAGCTTGCCCTCGACGGTGACCGAATCGATGGCGTTGTTGTTGAAGTCGCTCCTGGCGCTGCCGTACACGTCGTCGAGCGCGGCGATCTGGCCGCGGTGGGCGAGGGCCTCGCTGAAGTCGCCGATCTCGAAGACGTCGGGGGCCGCGTCGGTCAGCAGGGTCGCGTTGAGCTTGCTCGTGTAGTCACCGGGGACCCAGGTCACCTTGACGGCTATGTCCGGGTTGGCCTTGGTGAAGGCCTTGGCGTAGCGGAGCACCGCCTGTTGGGTGCCGGCCTCGCCGTAGGCGTGGTACCAGACGTTGAGGGTGGTCTTCGCTCCGGAGGAGGAGCCGCCGGTGGGGTCGGTGCTGCAGGCGGTCGTCAGGACCGTTCCGGCGGCGACGAGCAGCGATCCGGTGAGGAATCCGCGTCGGCTAAGCTCGGCTCTGCGTGCGCTCATGTCGCATTTCCTTCTGTGAGGGTGTGTGCGGGGCGGATGTGTTCCCTGGTCGGCGCCTTCGCCAGTGCTTGCCGGCAGAGGAGGGCGGCGGCCAGGGAGTCGTACGCGACGGCTGTGGGGACGACGACGTGCCACGGAGGTCAGCCGGCGCCGATCGTGGGGGTGGCCGCGGGCTGTGGGAAGAGAGCCTGGATGGCCACGGCGGCGCCACCGCGGGCCCACTCCTCCCAGGGCAGCGGGCGCAGCAACAGCGGGCACCGGGACGCCGCTCCGAAGGCGTGTGCGGCGTAGGCGTCCTGGATGTGACGGCTGAACAGGTCGTAGGCGTCGGCCCCTTCACCGCTGACGACGACACGCTCCGGGCCGACCAGGTTGACCAGTGCGGCGATGCCGACCCCGATGGCCTGTCCGGCCCGGGCGAAGGCCTCGCGGGCCGCCGGACGGCCCTCCCGGGCCATCTCGACGACCTCGTCGAACGTGAGGCGCGGGTTCGCGGCGGCATGGCGGACCGCCGCGAGAATCGCGTCGGTCGACGCGATCGCCTCGACGCAGCCGCGCGCGCCGCAGCGGCAGCGCGGTCCGGTCGGGTCGACGCAGATGTGTCCGACCTCGCCCGACACACCGTAGGCCCCTCTGAGCAGGTGCCCGTTGACGACGAGCGCGGAGCCGATGCCCGCGCCGATGGTGACCAGCGCGAAGTGGCCGGTTCCGATGCCTTCGCCGAACCAGTGCTCGGCGACGGCCAGGGCCCGGACATCGTTCTCGACGGTGACCGCCAAGTTGGTGGAGGCGGTGAGCAGTTCGGCGAGTGGGACGTCGCGCCAGCCGAGGAGGCCGGAGTGGCGGAGCCTGCCGGTGTCGCGGTCCACGTCGCCGTTCACGGCGACGCCGAGGTGGCGCGTACGGTCCCGGAACGCGGGTTCGGCGTCCAGCAGTTCGCCGACCAGCTCGGCGACGCGGGCGGCGACCGTCTCGGGGGTGCACACGTCGAGCGACCGGCCGGCCGTGGCTCGGATGCCGGCCCGCAGATCGCAGACCGCGCCGAAGACCTGGTCGCCGCTGATCTTCAGTCCGACGAAGTACTCCCGGTCGGGAGCGACCGCGAGCGGGTTGACCGGCCGGCCGGCACCGGGTGCGGTGCGCTCCGGCGGGAGTTCGTACAGGTAGCCGTCGTCGATGAGCGGCCTGGCCGCCTTGGTGACGGCCGTCGAGGAGAGCCCCGTCCGCCGGGCCAGTTCCACTCTGCTGAGCGGTCCCTCCGCGAGGAGCAGGGCAAGGACCGCGGTCTCGGCAGGCGCGCTGACCAAAGGCCGGGAAGGCTGGGAGTGATGTCGAAACACGGGAGCAACGTAGAGCAAATAAATAACTTCTTCCAGTATTGATTTAGGAGTTGGTGCCGTCCTACGCTCAGGGCCGCCTCCGTGCCCGTCCCGGGGCACCGGATCGCGGCGTGGGCTGTGCTCCGTCCACGCCGCCCTGGATACGACCCTGTTCCTCTCCGCACGTCTGGGGACCCATCCGTGCTTGCCACGCTCTCGCTCGTCACCTTCGATCCCGACCTCGGCCTCGCGGTCCTGTCCACACCGAACAGCGTGTACGCGTTCCGCGTCGCCCCCGACGGCAGCCCCCGGCACCTGTATTGGGGCGCGCCGCTCGACGCCGACACCCTGGCCTCGCTGCCGGACGCGGTCTCCTCCGCCGCGAGCAGCTTCGAGGCGGACGCCGCCGCCGACGAACTCGCACCGCAGACCGGGGCGCGTTTCGGACCGGCCGGCCTTCAGGTCCGCTTCGCCGACGGCACCCGCGGCGCCCAGTGGCGCTTCGCCGGGCACACCGTCGACGGCGGCGATCTCCGGCTGCGCCTCGACGACCGGCGCCGCCCCCTACGCGCCGAACTGTGCTATAGCGTCCGGCCCGGCACCGACATCGTCGAGCGCTGGACGGAACTGACCCACACCGGAGCCGCCGACGGCCCGCCCGATCCGGTCACCGTCGATCGGCTGGACTCGGCTTCCTGGACCGCTCCGGCACTTTCCGACTACCGGCTCAGCCACCTGGTGGGCGGCTGGAACAGCGAGTTCCAGCTCCAGCACGACCGGCTCCCCGTCGCCGAGACCGTACTGACGAGCCGTCGGGGGCTCACCGGCCACCACGCGAGTCCCTGGCTGGCGCTCGATGACGGCACCGCGAGCGAGGAGCGGGGCGAGGTGTGGAGCACCGCGCTCGCCTGGAGCGGGAGCTGGCGCGTCACGGTGCACCGCGATCCGGTCGGCCGCACCACCTGGACCGGCGGATTCGGTCACGAGGGCCTCAGCTGGACTCTGCGGCCGGGCGAGAGCCTTCGCACACCGGTGTACGCCGGCCTCTACAGCCCGCACGGCTTCGGCGCGGCCAGCCGCGCCTGGCACGACTACGTGCGCGCGCACGTACTGCCGGAGCCCGACCGGGACCGGCCGGTCCTCTACAACTCGTGGGAGGCCACCGGATTCGACGTCAGCGAGGCCGGCCAGATCCGCCTTGCACACCTGGCCGCCCGGCTCGGTGCGGAGCTCTTCGTCCTGGACGACGGCTGGTTCGGCACCCGCCGCGACGACCGGTCCGGGCTCGGCGACTGGACTCCTCGCCCCGAGGCCTTCCCCCGCGGACTGCGTCCGCTCGCCGACGAGGTGCACCGCCTCGGCATGGAGTTCGGGCTGTGGGTGGAACCGGAAATGGTCAACCGGGACAGCGAGTTGTACCGCGCCCATCCGGACTGGGTCGTCCACTCCCCCCGACTCGACGCGACCGAGCTCCGCAACCAACTGGTGCTGAACTTCGCCCGGCCAGAGGTCGAGGCCTGGGCCCAGGAGACCCTCGACCGTCTGGTGCGCGACCATGACGTCGACTGGCTCAAGTGGGACGCCAACCGGGCTTTCACCGAGGCCGGTTGGGACGGCTGCTCCGACCCCGACCGCCTGTGGATCGATCACACCCGGGCCGTCCACCGGATCATGGACCGGCTCCGTGCCGCCCACCCCGGACTGCGCATCGAGGCCTGCGCGGGCGGCGGCGGGCGCGTCGACCTCGGCATGCTGGCCCGCACCGACCAGGCCTGGACCTCGGACAACACCGACCCGGTCGACCGGATCGGCATGCACCACGGCTTCTCTCAGGTCTTCCCCGCCCAGGCCATGGCAGCGTGGGTCACCGACAGCCCCAACCCCGCCACCGGCCGGCGCACCCCCCTGCGTTTCCGCTTCCACGTCGCCATGGCCGGGGCGCTGGGGCTCGGCGGCGACCTGGCGTCCTGGTCCGACGAGGAATTCAAGGAAGCCGCCGAGCTCGTCGCCCAGTACAAGCGGATCCGCCCGCTTGTGCAGCGGGGAACCCAGCACCGCGTCACCCCGCCCGGGCCGTTGACCGCCGTCCACTACGCGGCACCCGACGACAGCGAGCACGTGCTCCTCGTCTGGCGCCCCACCACCCGCTTCGGTCACCGCCCCGCCCCGGTGCGGCTGCCCTCGCTCGACCCCGAGGCACGCTATCTGGATCCGGACCAGGACCGGGTGTACAGCGGTGCCGTCCTGGTCCACCGGGGCATCGACCCGCGACTTCCCGTCGGCGACTACGCCAGCAACCTGATCCGGCTCCGCCGCGTCGGCCCCTGAGCGTCGTGCCTCTCCACTCATGCTTCCCCCGCCCACCCACGACACCTCTGGATCCGCCCATGGACACCGCCCAGGACACCGCCCGCGTACTGGTGGTCGGCATCGACGGCGTACGCCTCGACCTGCTCCCCGAACTCGACACCCCCCACCTCGACGGGATAGTCCGCGCGGGCTTCCTGGCCCCCGTGGAGGTGGACTCCGGGACACCGACGATGTCCGGCCCCTGCTGGACCACCATCGTCACCGGCGTCGGCGTCACCAAGCACGGGGTGTGGGCCAACCGCCTCGACGGCAACCGCCTGGACGTTTTCCCCGACTTCACGACCCGCCTCGCCGCCGACTGCGGACTGCGGACCTTCGCCGTCGGAGGCTGGGCACCGCTCTTCCTCGCGCAGCAGGGCGGCCCGCTCTTCGTCGCCCCCACCCGGCTCGGCTACGTCGCCCCGCGCGCGGACACCCCCGAGGCATGGGAGGAGGTGGACGACAGGGTGACCGCCGAGGCGGAACACCTTCTCGGCCTGGACGAGGAACTCCACGCCGGCTTCGTCTACCTGGGCGCCGTCGACGAGACCGCCCACTTCCTCGGCTGCGGCCAGGAGTACCGCCGTTCGATCGAGGCCGCGGACCGGCGGCTCGGTCGGCTCCTCACCTCCGTACAGCAGCGGCCCGGCAACGCGGCGGAGCAGTGGACGATCATCGTGGTGACGGACCACGGCCATCGCGACGAAGGGGGCCACGGGGGACGCAGCCCGCAGGAGCGAACGGCCTGGGTCGCCGCGTGCGGTCCCGGTCTGCCCGCGGGCAAGGCTCCGTCGGCCCTCCACCACTCCGACGTCGCCGCCCATGTCTACTCCGCCCTCGGCATCACCCCCGACTCCCACTGGACCTTGGACGGCACCCCCTTCGCCCCGTGATCCGACCGGAGGACTTCCGTGGACACCACCCCTTCCCCACCCAGCGCGGCGGAGCACGTCACGACATCGCCCTTCGACGACGACCAGTGGTGGCAGGATCCCTCCGCCCTCCGCGTCGACGGTGCGACGGTCAGCGTCCGTGCCCCCGGCGGCGCTGTCGGCGCGGCCGGGGGGACGCCCCCTGGGCAGCCGTCCCTCGTGCACGTCACGGCGAGCGCGGCGGCCCAGGTCACCGTCCGCCTCGATGTCCCGCTCGGCGACGCCGCAGGTTTCTGGCACCCCGACGCGGGGTGGGAGCGGACGCTGCCCGCCGACTGGTCGGCCTGGCGGCCCCTGTCGCTCATCCGCTCCGCACCGGCCGGATGCCTGTACGACGCGGCGGGGCGGAGCCTGCTCGCGTTCGCCACCGACCGCGTCGTGGGGCAGAGCCTGATCCGCTTCGGGGTGTCCGAGGAGCACCAGCGCTTCGGCGTGTGGCTGCGCTTCCCGCTCGCGCCGGGCGAGAGTTGCCTCGTACGCCTCGCCACCCCTGGCGTCACCGTGGCGGCGGCGCTACGAGAGCTACGGGACTGGCTGACGGAGCTTCCGGCCGTACGCCCGCTGCCGGTGCCGGACTTCGCCCGTACACCGGTGTACTCGACGTGGTACGCCTTCACTCAGGACGTGAACGCGGCCGATGTCGAGGCCGAGGCCGCTCTCGCGGCCGAACTCGGCTTCGGCCAGCTCTTCCTCGACGACGGCTGGCAACTGCACGGCACCGGCCGCGGATACGCGGGCTGCGGCGACTGGCTGCCCGATCCCGCCAAGTTCCCCGACCTGCCCGGCCATGTCAGGAGAATCCACGGCCTGGGGCTGCGCCATGTCGTGTGGATCGCGCCGCTGCTCCTCGGCAACCGCTCGGACGCCCACAGGGCGTGGGCGGGGCGCGCACCTCGGTACGTGCCGCATCTGGACTGTCACGTTCTCGATCCGCGCCACCGCGACGTACGCGACCACGTCGTGACCACCTGTCGCGGACTCGTCGAGGAGAACCATCTCGACGGACTCAAGCTCGACTTCCTGGACGAGGTCATGGCCTACGCGCACACCCCGCCGTCCAGCGCGCGGGCGCCTGGCTACATCGCCGACGTCGGGCATGCCCTGGCCGAGCTTCTGACCCGGCTGCGCGACGGCCTGCGGTCCCTGCGCGGGGACGACGTGGTCCTGGAACTGCGCCAGCCCTACACCGGACCGGCCATGACCACGTTCGGCAACGCCCTGCGCGCGTCGGACTGTCCGGCCGACCCCGTCGCCAACCGCGTGCGGACCCTGGACGTCGCCCTGCTCACCCCGGGCGCGGTCGTGCACTCCGACATGCTGATGTGGGACCCGGACGCGACACCCGAGACCGTCGCCCGGCACGTCCACGGCGCCCTGCACGCGGTGCCCCAGATCTCCACCCGCCTCTCCCGGCTCTCCCCCGGCCACCGGGCCACCCTCGCCTTCTGGCTCGAAAGCTGGCACCGGCTTCGGCCGGCACTCATCGGAGGCACGTACGAGACGGGGCGGCCGGACGAGCTCTATCCTCACGTCACCGCCCACTCCGCGACCGAGACGGTGATCACCGCCTACACCGACACGGTCCTCCGCCTCCCCCAAGGGCCATGGCAAACTCTCACCCTCGTCAACGCGACCCCCATGGCCCGGCTCCTCGTCGAATCCCCCGAGTCGGCCGAGCCCGTCGTCGTCCGCGTCCACTCCTACAGCGCCGACGGACGTCCCCGGCCGGCCGCCACGCGACTGCTCACCGGCGGCATTCACGCGCTCGTCATACCACCGTCCGGTCTGTGCCGCCTCACCGTGGCCCGCTGACCCGCTCCCCCGGGTGAGCGCGCCGACGAACCCACTCCTTTCATAGTGCTGGAGCATGAGCTCTTCGACCTCGCGGAAGCTGAGCAGGCGCCCTTGCCCGGCTCTCCATGACGCAGCGTGTCGAAATCCGGCCCAGCTCCCGATTTCTCCCAGGCGCGGCGCACCCCTGACCGGCCGTTCCGGGGCGCTTGCGGGCGGAAGAAGCGAAGCGAACCTCATGTCCAGAGCTGTTCACCGAGAGTCCCGGCGGGCGCGGCGCCGGGCAGGACGTAGGCCACGGCCGAGGCCCGGTGTTGAAGGAACGAGGTGAGGGCGTCGCGGGCTGTCAGGCGGTTCTGGACGCGGGTGAACTGGGCGGGGTCGCGCATGAAGGCGCAGAAGAGCAGGCCGCGGTCGGTCGGGCCGTCGTCGTAGCTGTAGCTGCGGCGGAGCATACGGGCGCCGCCGTCGAAGCGGGGGCTGGCGAGACGCACGTGGGCTGTGGCGGGGATGACGTAGGAACCGTCGGGGTTCTTGGCGTAGATGTCCGGCTCGTCATGCTCGGCGGTGCCGCTGAGGGCGACGCCGTCGCGGGCGCGGCGGCCGATGACCCGGTCGCGCTGGCGCTCGGGGAGGGCCGCGAAGCCGGTGACGTCCATGTGAATCCTGCGGTAGACCAGAACGGTGCCGTCCCCGTGGGCTCCGGGCGGGCCCCAGACCCACTGCTCGGCCGCCGCGTGATCCGGGTTGGCGGTGCCGTCCTTGGAGCCGAACAAGTTGCGCGGGGTGGTGCCCGGGGTCGTGTGGGGCAGGAAGCCGGACTGGGTCCAGCGCGGCACGGCGCCGGCGGCGTGCGCGGCCCGGTCGGCGAGTTCGGCAACGATGGTGAGCGTCCAGCGGTCGGCTGCGCACAGTTGGACCAGAAGATCGCCGTTGCTGCGGCGCGGGTCGAGGCGGTCACCGGGGAAAGACGGCAACTCCCCCAGTGAGGCGGGGACGTTGAGGTCGAGCCGAGCGGCGAGAGCGGGGCCGATGCCGACCAGGGAGGCAAGCCGGGTCGCGTCACCGCCCTGGAGCCGCGGGTCGGGCGGGGCGTCGGAGGCTGCGGTGGCGAGCGTGCTGGTCAGCGCGCCGAGGACGCTGCGAAGGGTCTTCCGGTCGGTGGCGGCCGAGGTCTGCGGGAGGTCGAAGGAGAGCAGGTGCGTCGCCGGTTGCTGGGGCGCCGTAACACCTGCCTGTCGGGCGCCGTGGAAGGCAATAGCGGCCTCGGTCGGCGGGGATCCGGCGGTGGCACGGCCGACTGTCCGGTCGTCTCTCGCCAGTTCGTCGGCCCCCGCGCCGACCCCGGCGGCGAGCACCGCTCCGGCTGCGAGCAGTGCCCGGCGCCGCCCGAAACCGGCTGCCGCGGGTCGGGATGGATCGGGCGTATTTCCCTGTTCGGTGGGCATAGGCCTATTGGAGACGATAAAACATCTGCCATGCAAACCCTGTCTGCAGAAAGCCTGTTGAACCGCTCGGCAGTCCCGACGTCGGTGTTCCGGGCGGCGCTGCGTCTGTCGGTGCTGGTCGTCTCGGTCGCGTTGGCGGCCACCGGGTGCTCCGGTACGGGGTCGACGTCCGGCGATGCGCGGCATCCGGCGGGGAGCGTGCTGCGCGTTCCGCAGGATTTCCCCTCGGTGCAGCAGGCGGTGGACGTCGCTCGTGAGGGCGAGACGGTACTGATCGGCCCGGGCGTGTACCGGGAGAGCGTGCGCGTCACCAAGCCCCGCTTGGTGCTGCGCGGAACGGACCGCAACAAGGTGGTCTTCGACGGCGGTGTGCGTCTGGCCAACGGCATCACCGTGACCGGCGCCGGCTCGGTGGTCGAGAACCTCACCGTGCACGGCTACCTCGCCAACGGCGTGCTGTTCACCGGCGTCACCGACGAGCGGTTGCAACAGCGCGGCGCCGGCGGCTCCGCCTACGACCCGCTGGACACGACCCGCTTCCCTGCCGTCCGGGGCTTCCGCGCGACCCGGGTCACGGCATACAACAACGGCCTGTACGGCATCTACGCCTTCGACGCGCGCGACGGCGTGATCGAGGACTCCTACGCCTCCGGGCACGCCGACTCCGGCATCTACGTCGGCCAGTGCAAGCCCTGCGGCACTGTCGTCCGCGGCAACACCGTGGAGCGCAACGCGGTCGGCATCGAACTGACCAATGCCTCGGACAGCCTGTCGGTGCTGGGCAATCGCGTCACCCGCAACCGGGTCGGCGTCACAGTCAACTCCAACGACCTGGAGGCCCTCGCCCCGCAGCACGGCGCGGTGATCGCGGGCAACGTGGTCGCCGACAACAACGCCGCCGACACGCCCGAGCAGGCGGACGGGGGCTTCGGCATCGGCATCGGCATCGGCGGCGGCACCGCGAACCGCGTCCAGCGCAACCTGGTCCGGGGCAACCGGGCGGCCGGAGTGGTCGTCACCGACCCGCCGGGGCATCCGGCGAGCGGCAATCGCGTCGAAGGCAATCGCGCCACCGGCAACGGCATCGACCTCGTGCTGGCCTCGGCCGACCCCGGCAACTGTTTCGCGGACAACCGGCCCGACGTCCAGAGCCCGAACGGCCTGGAGGGTCGCGCGGGCTGCGGCACCCGTGGCCGGGGCGCGCTGCCCACCGGCCGGACCGCGCCGGTGCAGGCGCCGCCCGGCGTCCCGTTCAGCCAGGTGCCGGCCCCATCCGCCCAACCGTCCATGCCGGACCCGACGGCCCCGGGCAGCCCGGCGACCGACCTGCCGGGGGCCGTCGACGCGGCCGCGTATCCGCTCCCGAAGGATGTGGACGCCGTACCACACTCGCGCTGAGCACGGCGCTGCGGTGGACTCGGCCCCCGTTCACCCTGCTGCCCCGAAGGGTGGGTCGAGGAGGCCGTCGGCAACCGCGGAAGCCGGGGCGCATCAGAACCGAGATGTCAGCCGGTGCCCCACGGCGCCTCGGGGAGCTTCGCGCTGCCGTCGCGTCCGGAGAACTCCATGGTGGTGGGAGTTCCCAGGCCCGAGATCCGCATCGTCACCCGTCGCAGGCCGCCGTCACCGTCGACCCAGTACGTCAGCGGCGACCGTCCGCCGTCGGGACCCGCACCGGGCGTGGCACCCTGGGCGCGCGGCCCGGCGAACCGATCGTAACTGCGGCCGTCGATGCGATCACGTTCCAGCCGGCGAGCCCCGGACTGTGCGAGCAACAGCGGGTTGTCGGGACGGTCCGCGCCGAGCTCGATCAGCAACTGGAGCCCGGCGTCCAGGGGATCGGTCGTGTAGGAGCGCGCGGACCAGCCCGAGCGCGGGATGCGCTCGGCCTGCTGCCAGGGCGGTCTGTTGTCGCCCTTGGGCACGGGGGCCAGGCCGAGGCCGCCGGTGTCCCAGACGATCAGCCCGTGGTCGAACTGCCCGGTGGCGGGCCCGGAGGACCCGGAGGACCCGGTGACCCGGTAGCTCCCCACGGCCCGGTGGGTTCTGTAGTCCACGACCCCCTTGACCCGCACCACCACTCCGCCGCCCTCGATGACGGTGAGGGTCACCGCCACGGGACTGGCCTGGTACAGATTCAGCCGCGACAGCGCCAGCCTGGACGCCTCCTCCATCGTCACCGGCCGCTCGGTGGTGGTGTCGTCGGAGTAGGTCCGGTAGGCGGCCAGGCCGCCCACTGCGGCGCCGCACGCCGTGATCGCGATCAGTGTTCTCAACCAGAGGGCCCGACGCGGCTTACGGCCGTCGGTCTTCCTCTTCCGAGCCATGCGGTCGCCTTCTCTCATCGGTCGGTCACACAGGAGGGCGGGTTCGCGAACCGCTGGTCCGCGAACCCGCCCGAGCGGGCCCGGAGGTCACCTGAGCCGGTCGCCCCGCCCCCGGGCTAGCGGTGCTGTGCCCTTCGCCTGCGCATCAGTACGACCAGTGCCGCACCGAGGACGGTGAGCGCGGCGCAGCCGGCCAAGGCCAGCGGAACCACCTGGCTCATGCCGGTGGACGCCAGGCCCGAGTTGGGTGCGTGGCCGGGTGCACCGGGTCCACCCGGTGCGCCTGGGGCCCCCGGCGAACCCGGTTTGCCGGGTGTGTCCGGTACCGGCGTCGTCGGTACCGGCGTCGGCTCGGTGGTGGGAAGCCGTCGGTTGACCGCTGTCACCGAGACCCCGTCGTCGAGATTGTCGGAGGTCAGCACCAGCGGCCCGAACACCGCCACGTCGGGTGCGGCGTAACCTGCGGGCGGGCTGACCTCCTGCCAGTAGTACGTGCCCGGTGCGCCGGTGCCCTGGCAGATGCCGTCGGTCCCGGTCATGCAGGACTCGTCGACCCGCGTATCCGGCTCCGCCCCTGTGGTCTGCAAGTCGTCGGAGCCGTTCGTCTCCTTCCACAGCTGGAATTTCGCCCGGGCCAGTGGTTTGCCGTCCTGGTCGTGCTTGACCAGGCGCAGCACGCCCTCCTGTTGTCGGAAGCCGAAGTCGTAGGTGTGGTCGTTCTCTCCCGGCCCGCCGGTGGTCAGCGCGCGCTCCGGGAAGCTCGCGCCGCGCGGGACGATGCCCTTGGAGTCGATGAAGTGGTTGTCGCCGACATCCGCTTCCGTGGGTACCCACTGGTAGAGCGGGCCGCCCTTGGCGTAGTCGACCGGATTGTCGAGGCGGATGGTGTACTTGGTCTTCGGCTGGAGGCCGCCGGTGACATTGGAGTCGTCGAAGTAGTACTCGCCACGCTCCGTCGTCTCGGTCGTCCCCACGAGCTTGCCCGACTCGTCGTACAGGTTGACGGTCGCGCCCACGACCGGGCGCTGGCCCGGGCTCTGGATGCCCTTGCGCTCGGGGTCGTACCAGACCCGGTTGCCGATCTGGAGCGGGGCCTGGTCGCAGAGCACCTCCAGATCGCCCATCGAGGCACCCTTGCCGAACGGGGCTACGGTGCCTGCCGGGTTGAGGCGCAGGCCGAACTCCGGATCCTGCGTGCCATCGCGCTGGAGGAACGACGTGCCGTACCCGAGGGCGGTGTGGTTGGGGTCGAAAGCGGAGGTCGCGATGGTGTTCTCGGCCTTGGAGAGCGCCATGCCGGCGAACGCCGTGTTGCGGTGACCACCCCAGCTGGTGTCGAAGAACCGAGTGCCCCGAGGGGACAGCCCGCAGCCGTTGTTCGTGTCCATCACATACATGCCGTCCGCCGGGCAGGCCTTGTTCAGGTCACCGCCCGACATGACGAGGGCGGCGGAGTTCGGCGTGGGACCGGCTGGCGCGCGGTCACCGAAGCGGTCGCGGAAGGCCAGCAGCATCGAGCCGTCGGTCTCGAAGGCGATCTCACCCAACTCCGGTTCTGGTTTGGCGATGGTGGAGTCGCCACACGGCCGTCCGTCCTGCGAGACCGGGTAGGTGCTCGTCCACGGGAACCAGCCTGCGCCATCGCACGGGCCAGCGCCGACCGTCGAGCCGCGCGGGTAGTCCAGCGGCTGGTTCAGCACGGCCTTCTGGAAGGCGCCGGTGCCCAGGTCGAAGGGCAGAACCACCGCGCGAAGGTCCGAGACCTTCCCGGTGGACTCGCCCGAGCAGACCCCGCCGAGGTAGCCGGTGCCGTCCTGCATCCCCAGGCCGAACGGGCGCCAGTCCCCCGCCGCCGGACAGCCCGGGTCCGGGATGGCGGTGACGGTCTTCGGCGCCGCTGCGGTCGCCGCCGTGGCGTCGTAGCGGTAGAGCTTGCGGTTGTTGAGGTTGACGACGAACAGGTCCCTGCCGTCATCGGTGATCTTGATGCCGCCCAGGCTCTCCTTGCCGGGCACGGTGAGGAAGGCGTCGTCGGTACCCGGACCGTGCGCCGTCGTCCCCGCGTCCGGGACGACGGTGAACAGGGTGGTCTTCTTCTGCGCGCGGTCGGTCACGTAGATCCCGCCGGCGCCGCCCGGACCGTAGTCCGTAGTGCGCTTGGCCAGCGCCGAGGAGAAGACCCGCTTGTCGGCCTTGTTCCACGCGATGCCGAACAGCGTGCCGGTCTCGGCGTTGGTGGCGATGTTCGTGACGTTGACGTCGACGCCGTCCTGACCGCGTGCGTCGTACGGGAAGGAGACCAGCGTGCGCTGAGTCCCGCCCTCGCGCGTGGTGGGCTGACAGGTCGTCACCAGCGGTGCGTTCTTCTGGCAGTAGTCACCCGGATTCCACAGCCCGGTGGTGTACGCCACGTTCTTCTCGCCGGAGAGGTCGACGAACTCCTCATTGCTGCTCAACTGGTCGGGCGCACCGTCCAGTCCCTTGCGCGAGGCGAAGGCCGGGAACAGCACACCCGGCTTCGGATTCACCACCTGCACCCGGTACTTGCCGCTGGTGGTGCCCTCGGCCGCCGGAGTCAGTGTCACGGTGCCGTCGGCCGCCGTGACCCCCTCCATGCCCGTTCCGGCGTCGTCGGTGAGGGTCACCTTGACGCCCGCGATGCCCGGTTCCAGCGCGGGTGTCCACACGCCGCTGTTGTCCACGGCCCGGATCACCCGGACCGTCACCGATCCGTCCCCCGCCTGCGAGTGCGCCGCAGGCGCCACGGCTAACGAGCCGCTACCGATTCCCAAGGCGAGCGCGGCCAGGCAGCCAACGGTGCGACGACCGGGCATGCCCGGCCTCCGCCGACGCTGCTCGGGCGCGGCTCCCTTCGCTTGTTCATTCGTAGAAGTCATCTCCTGCTCTCAGCGTTCAGAAGGGCCTGATGCCCTGCTCGTGGGGGAGTACATAGAGATGCGGAGAACCGCCTTGCCAGCGATCTTAGAAGGGCTTTGGGCAAGATCGTGGCGGAATGGCGAACTCGTTCGCCGCCGACCACCGGAAACGGGTGCGGAACTGCCACACGCTCCCGTTGAGGACCCGTCGGTCGTCCAGCCTCTCGCGCCCCTGCGACGAAGCGGGCAACAGTGTCTGGACGAACCACCGCTCCGTATCCGACAGTTCATGGTGACGAACACCCAACCGTGATCCACCACACGAGATCATTCGAAGACACTGCCGAGCAGCGCGGCTGCCTACGGCAGCAGCACCGCGGCGGCCCCGGTGGCGGCGCTGATCGCGCAGGCCATACAGCACCGACCGGCGCGCCGGTCGTCACGATGTCGGCGCTGTCGCTGCGCGTCGGCGACAACCGCCTCGCGGTGCATGGCCGTACGTCGTTCACTCCGTCCTACGACGGTGCGGACCGCCGGCTGAACCGGGTGTCCGCGCACCTGGACCACCGGCGCAGCCGGGTGGACCGGGCGGGCAACGGCGCGGTCTTCGGCTGAGCGGGGCCACGCACGCGACATCCGCCGTCCGACGGGCAGGCCGAGGGGCCGGCCCCTCCACAGGGAGCCGGCCCCTCGGCCGTTCGTGTGCGCCGCGCCATGCAGCACGCAGGGGTGCACTGCAGCTGAACTCCCCTGCGACACAGCGGTGTTGGCGTGGTGCGCCGGTCTATTGGCGGGCGCTGATGACGTCCGCCGGGCGTCCGCCGAGTGCGACTCGGCCGGGGACCAGCGTCGCCACCGCGGTGAGCACCGCGGCGAAGCCGAGAACCCCGAGGAACATCGGCAGGTGGACGGACGGCTGGGCGGCGCCCGTCATCCCGACGCTGAAGGCGGTGAGCACCGCGAGCGAGATGGCCGTGCCGAGCACCGCGGCGAGCTCCCGATCGAGGACGACTTCGTCGGCGCCCGCGGGTGCCTTGCCGTCGGTCAGCTCCCGATCGCATGGCGAACCGCGAGGACGGGGATGCCGATGCCGTGTTCCGACAACGCCTTGCCCGTGAAGCAGCCGGGGCGCCCGAAGGTGCCCCGGCCGTGTCCGTTCTGGTGAGCGATCCGTCCTGTGCGTCCCGCACTTGATGGTTCCGTCGGAGGGAGCTGATTCAGGAGAGCCAGCCGGTGTAACTGGTGGGGGCAATGCGGGCATCGCTTCGGGCGGTGAGGACGTCGCCGTGGACGGCGGCGAACATGCCGGCGGTGTCATCGGTGACGACAGAGCGCCCGTCGCGCTTGGCGGTCAGGGTGAGACGGCCGAGTTCGTCGAGGGGGTAGACGTCGGGACCTGCGATGTTGACGACGCCGTTCAGAGCACTGCCTGCGGCGACTTCGGCGACCGTGGTGGAGACATCCGCGGCGGCGATCGGCTGGATGGGCGTGCGCGGCAGGCGGACGGTGTCGCCGTCGGTGGTCATGGACAGGGTCGCGTCCATGAACTCCATGAACTGCGTGGCGCGGACGATGGAATAGGGGATCGACCCGGCCTTGAGGATGTCTTCCTGAAGCACTTTCGCCCGGTAGTAGTCAAGATCAGGCACTTGGTCCACGCCGACGATCGAGAGGATGACAAAGTGCCCGACCCCGGCCGTCTCGCTCGCGGCAAGAAGGTTGTCCATCGAAGTCTGGAAGAAGGCGAGCGAGGCGTCGTCGAAGGTCGGGGAATTCGTCAGGTTGATGACGACGTCGGTATCCGCCACGGCCGCCTCCAGCCCCTGGCCGGTGATGACGTCCACGCCTGAGGACAGCGAGTGCGGTACGGCTTGGTGCCCGGCCGCGTTCAGGTTCTCGACGACCCGTGACCCGATCAGCCCGGTTCCGCCGATGACTGCGAACTTCATGACATGCGCCTTTCGATGATTGATGCCCCATATACGCCGTATGAGGCTCTGATTTGCCCAGATGACGACGGCGTCGGCATCACCGGGCCCCTATGGGCTGGTGGCTGCGGTGCGATAGAACTCGGCTGCGGTGACGGTGGCGGGGACACCGAGTTCGGCGGCAACCGCGGTGATCGCGGTGGCGCCGACGGCGAGGTCGGCTTGGCCGTCGGTGGTGAAATACGGTGCGATGAACGTCTCGTAGTGGGCTCGGGCTTCGTCTGCGGTGTGTCGGCCGAGGAACGTCTGGACGTACCGCACCGTGGTGTCGGGTTCGTCGTGGATCATCTGCAGGGCACGCCGGTGGGCTCGTACGACGGCCTGGACCGCGGGGTCGTCCGGGTGGACGTAGGTGGGGTCGACGGCCACGCCCACGGTGGGGATCCGGAAGTAATCACCGACCCAGGCCAGCACCTGCCAGCCGTGCTCGTCGGCTACCGCTTCCGGTGCCATGGTGCTGCCGACCAGGGCGGCGTCGATCGTGCCGTCGTTCAACCGGCGCAGGTCCATGCCGTAGTCGCCGGGCGGGCGGACCATGGTGTGGATGTCGCGGTCCGGGTCGAGGCCGGCCTGACGCAGCACGATCCGGGCGAAGCACCCGGGTGCGGTGTGGGGGGCGTGTACCGCCAGCCGTCGGCCGGCCAGGTCGGCCAGGGAGGTCAGGCCGGGGCGGGCGAGGAACCAGAACAGCGGGCTGTGGGTGTTGACATCGAGTGCGACCCAGGGGATGCCATGGGCGAGTCGGGACAGCAGTGCCCGGCCGAGGCCGATGGTGGCGCACCGGCGCAGCCGCTCCTCGTCCCAGGCGCAGCCGTCGCGCAGCGCTACGTGGACGTCCTCGTCGGCGTAGTAGCCCTGCTGGTCGGCGATGTACGCGACCAGTTCCTCGTGCAGGCCCCGCCCGACGTAGGCGAGATCGATCGTGTACATGAACGTTCTTCCTTGATCGTGCCACCGCCGTGCGCCCGCGCGTGTCGCCGGCACGGCGGCTGCGGCCCATGGTGCTGAGGTGACGGTGTGCCGGATGCCGTCCGGCCTGCCGTCAGCCGGACCGGGACGGTATGGCGCCGTGTGCGGAGGACGGCGGGCGTCAGTACATGGACATCCCGCCGTTGACCGCGGCCGTGGTGCCGGTCATGAAGGCGTTGTCCTCGCTGGCGTAGAAGGCGACCGCTTGGGCGACGTCGCCCGGGTGTGCCAGGCGGCCCAGGGGGGTAGCGGCCACTTGCCGCTGCTTGTGCGTCTCGTCGAGCGCCTTCGCCATGCGGGTGTCCTCCACCGGGCCGGGCTCGACGATGTTGACCGTGATGCCGCGCGGGCCCAGTTCCTGGGCGAGGTACCGGGCGAACTGCGCCAGTGCTGCCTTGGCCGTGCCCAGCGCGATCATGCCCTCCCGAGGCCGGCTGCTGAGGCCGGTACCGAGATAGATGATGCGTCCCCAGCCCTGTTCGGTCATGGCCGGCAGAACTGCTTTGGTGACCGCGAACGCCGCACGCATCTCGTCGTCGAGCTTGCCGCCCAGTTCGTCCCACGTCATGTCCTGGAACGGCTTGATCACATACGGAGTGAGCGCGTTGTGCACGAGCACGTCGATGCCACTCCATGCCGCCTGGACCTGCTCGGTCAGGCTCTCGACCGCCGCTGCCTCGCGTACGTCGGCCTGTACGGCCATGGCCTGGCCGCCCGCGGCCTCGATGCCGGCCACGACCTCCTCGGCTGCCGTGCCGCTGCGAAGGTAGTTGACCACCACGCGCATCCCTCGCGCGGCCAGCAGGCGCGCGGTGGCCGCACCGATTCCGCTGCTGGCCCCTGTCACCAATGCCACCCTGTCGGTTGCCCCAGTCACGGGCCCACCTCCTGCTCATCATCGCGGGCCGTCGGCTTGACCGCCCAGTTGTTCGTCGTCGGTGCCGGGAGTGTGCTGAGCCGATCGCCCCGTGAAGCACGTGTCGACGGTCGTCCGCAGCAGATCGGCCTCGGTCCAGTCGAATTCACGCGGCGACTACGAAGTGAGCAGCCGCTCCATCGCGCCGCGGGTGATCTCACTCAGCGGCGCCGACGGCGTCGGCACCAGTCCCCGCCGGGGCCGTCCCGGGCTCGCCCCTCCATGGTGGAGATGTCGATGCCCTGTTCGATAAGTGCGGCCCGATACCCCGCTCACGCGGCTCCGCGCCGAGGGTGATCAGGTGCGGCACGGAGCGGGAGAGCCGGTCGGGGCGGGTGACCTTCAGCGTGTCGTCCTCGCGCAGCGGTCGCATGACGAGGTCCAGCTCCGGGCGGGACGGCTTCGCGCCGCTCCCGGTGTCGACGTGGATGTTGTCGCGGTCGACGCCGACCCGCGGCAGGGCGTCGATCTGATGATCAGGGCTCTGGTCGGCCGTCGAGAAGCGGCAGTAGCCGATAGGCACGGTCGGAAACTACCCCAAGCGCCGTTCTCCGAGGTTGATTTCCGACGCGGGTTGCCGAAACCGCCCACGTGCGGCTTCGTGACCACAGGGGCGAGCGTCGACAGAGGTCTGCCGCAATTCGAGAGCCGGTCCGAGATCCAGGCGGAGAGATGCCGGATCGGAGCATCACGGATCATGACGCACGGTGTCCCGCCCGGAATGGAGCCGGGGCCGATGAGGTAGGTGCCAATGCCGCGGCTTCTCCGCACGGAACAGGGATTCGGAAGAGGACCGGCGACCGATCTCGCTGCGACGGATCATGGTGGCCGTGATCTCGGGATTCGCTCGCCACAACGGTCGCGCCTGCCCCGGCCGCAGCCTAGGGTCGTCATGGTCGTACACCCGGCCGCGCAGCAGCAGGGTGTCGTCGCCGTTCCTCCGTCCCAGCTGTGTGTCAGGTCCCGGCGGACCGCTTGCTGGTCACACGACGATGCAGGTCATGGCCGCCCACAGCAGGGGCGAGTGCTCGATCCGGCCGTCGGCGCGCCAGTGGTTGAGCTGCTCGCGCTGCCATTGGCCGAGCCGGTGTACGGGGTCGCTGTGCTCGTGGGCGGTGTCGACGGCGGTGATCGCTTCCGACAGCGGGCGTACGGACTCGGCCAGGCCGGCCAGCCGGTGGAAGGCGAAGCTGGTGGGCAGCACCCAGCGGGTGGCGGTGACCAGCTCGGCACCGTTGTGGATCATCGCTGTCGCCAGGCCGAACGACTCGGCGAACCGCAGGTCGCCGCCGCTCTCGCAGCCGATGAGGGCGACCCGCGACGGCGCGGGCCAGATCCGCGCACCCGGCTCCCCGTCCGCGCGCAGGGGCAGCGTGCCGAGCAGGAGGTCCTTGGCGGACAGCGGCCGATGGGTGCGGATCGGCTCGGCCAGGCCGTCGGTCCCCGGACCGCAGCACAGATGGAGCGTGCCGTCCTCGCTCTGCCCGCCCTCGACCGGCGCGCCGCTCACGTGTCCGACATACATCAGTCTGCGTGCGCCCTTGCGGAGCACGCCGCTCAGCCAGTCCCGGTCCAGGTCGGTGCGGCGGAATGCCTCGGCCGGGGTGGCGACGGAAGGTACGACGGCGCCCGTGTCGAGGCGGCTCTGGACGAACGACAGCAGCTCCGGGTCCGAGCCGGGCGGTCCCAGGACCGAGCCCAGCGAGGAGTCGGCCCGGAATCCGGGCACCCGGGGGTCGAGGACGAGAACGACCGTGTCGGCATCGGTGTCCGCGTCCGGCGCCTGACGCGCGACGGGATCCTGCCGCCGCAACGACACCGGGGCGGTGGTCACGACATCCGCCAGATCGATGAGCCGGACATCGTCGTCGACGGCGAGCAACTCCCAGGGGACCTGGGCGACCCGGGGCGACGGCTGGATCCGTACCAGCGGACGGCCCGCCCGCGCCGACACCTGGCGTATCTGCGCCGTCAGCCCCTCCGGCCACAGCGCCTCGGCCAGCACCCGTGCGAGTAGGTGTTCGGTCCGGTGGTCGGCCATCGCTCCCGAATCGAACGCTCGCCGTATCCCGTCCGTTCCGCCGCCCGCCCCCGGCAGAGCGGCGGCCAGCGCACCGACCGCCTGGTCGACTTCGTCACCGGGCCCGCGGCCGGTGCCGAACCCCCGGGCCCCGCCGGCCCATGTCCAGGTCATGAACAGATCGCCGGCGTCGGCCAGCCGGACCTGGACCACCGGGCGGCTCGTCAGGTCGTCGGTGATCCAGAACGGCACCTCTTCCGCGTTCACGATCCGCCGGTGATAGCGGAACTCGGCCGCCGCGATGTACTCCTGGAGCGCGGCGCGGCCGGAGTCCGGCGACATCCGCACCTTCGGCGGCGGCGCGACGCGCAGGCCGGCGGAGGCCGCTGCCTCCGCCGCCACACCCCCGAGCGTCGTCGGGCCTTCGACGTGCCCGTACGCCTTCATGGCCGCATTCGGGAAGACCGTTTCGGCGGACCCGGCCGGCCCGGAGGGCGAGGTGCGTGTCGCCGACGGCGGTGTACGGTCCAAGGCCAGGGAGGCGCCCGCACAGCGGTGTTCCACCAGTTCGAAGAGCAGTCCCTGGTCCTGTCGGCGTACAGCAAGGCGGAAGACCAACCGCATGGCGTCGTCCGCCAGTTCCAGCCACTGACTGCGCGCGTGGGCGGTGACGAAGTCGTAACGCGCCGCTTCCAGGGCCAGTGCGGCGGGAAGGGCGAGGGAGAGCGCGGTGCCGATGGACTCCGTCTCGTGGTCGCCGTGGTGCGTGAGGTTCAGGTTGTGCTCAAGAATCTTCGCAAGCATGAGGTCGACCTGCGCGCACCGCTCGTACACCTCTCGGGCCTGGTACACCTCGCGGGCCTCGTGGGCCAGTCGCTTCATCTCCTCGATGTCGCCCCGGTCATAGGCGTGCTGGGCGCCGAGCAGCATGGTGTCGGCGGCCGCGATCGAGGCGCCGAGCCGTTCGAACCGGGCAAGGCTCGCCCCCAGCAGGTCGTCCGCGTCGGTGGTGTCGCCACGCCGGCCGGCGAGAAAGCCACGGGCCTGTTCACAGACCGCCAGGTCGCCGAACCGCCCCTGCCGTTCGAAGAGCGCCGACGCCTCGGCGAACAGCCGCTCCGCGAGGTCGAGTTCGCCCCGGTGCATCGCGGCGTACGCCCGGTGGGCGACCAGCGACTGCAGCTCACCGGTGTCCCCCATCGCCCGGAAACCGTCCTCCGCGCGGGCGAAGTAGTCCTCGGCCAGGTCGAACCGCCCGGTCGAGGCGCAGATCAGGCCGAGGGCGGTGAGCAGCGGAGGCACGGTCTCCACGACGGTCTCGGGGAGGATGGACAGCAGCGCCGAGGCCTGCTCCTCGGCCGCTCCCCACTCGCCCCGCTCCATCAGCAGATGCACCCGGTTCAGGCCGAGTTCGGAAGTACGCAGCCTCTCGGGGTCGTCGAACTCGGGCAGCCGGACCGCCGCCTCGTCCAGACATCCCAGCGCCTCGTCCAGGCGCCCGGTCCTGCGCAGCAGGTCGGCCCTGGCGAACAGCGTCTTCAGCAGCATTTCCAGCCACAGTTGACGACCACGCGGCCCCATCGGCACCGACTCGATGCCGTTGAGCAGCCCGCGGGACCGCTCGACGGCTTCCTCCGCCCCGACCAGGTCCGTGGCGGTGAGCCGGACGCTCGCGATGTCGGCCAGCAGGTGCGCCCGCAGGAACCGCACATCGGGCGAGTCCTCGATGGACTCGGCCACGGTGAGCAACTCCTCGTAAACGGCGCACGCGGCCCCGGGATCAGCAGCCAGCTGATGCTCCTCGGCCCGGGCGAAGCCGCTGTCGAAGGGCTCCCCGTACAGCTGCGTCACCGCTGCGTTCTCCTCGTCCTCGTCCGGCATCCGTCAGTAGTCCTCACCGGTGGCAGCAGCTGCGATCTCGGCAAGGAACAGCCCCGAAGACGTTTCGTGCGGCGACCCGTTGTACGCCAGGGGCTGTGCCGCGGCTGCGAGTCGCCGCCGGACCAGTGCGCGAATCACTTCGCGGCCCTCGCGGCCTTCGAGCCCCGGACCAGGGTCGAATCCGGGCAGCAGTACACCCACCTCGAAACGTGGCGGCATCGCCCCGGCCGGGAGGTGCGGGTCGAGATCCGCCCGGCCGATCCACATGTCGTCCCGTCCGGCGAGGAACACCCGGTCCGGGTGGCCACCGTTCACACGGACCTCAGCGACGAGGGGCGCACCGCCGGTGGGCGCCGCGACGTGCGCGACGACCTCGACCTCGATCAGCCGTCGCGCGCCGAGTGCGCGAGCGGTCCAGGACACCGCGTGCTCGGAAGCGTCGACGAAGCCGGGCGGGTAGCGGCGCCAGTCGTTGGTACCCGAGCCTCGGGCGATCACCCGGCCGCCCGCGTGGTGCGGTTCGCCCGCCGCGAGTGCGTAGCTGTCGTGCCGTGCGAACACCGCACCGGGGCCGACCGGCGTACCGCCCTGATGGGGCTGGTCCAGCGATGAGCGAAGGCGGCGCAGCGCCGACCCGTCCAGCCCGGCGCTGTCCGCCGCGTCGTCGATCAGCCGCAGGACGCTCTCCAGGTGGCGTGCCGTGTCCGCCGGCTGCGGTGCCGCGCGCCACCACTGGATCAGCGGGTCGAGGGCGGCCTCGTGCTCCTCGATCAGTTCGGCCACGCAGTCATCGGGCTGATCACCGAAGTCGTCGAACAACTGCTGGCACCGGTGGGTGAGCGCGGCCAGCTCCAGGCCGAGCACGTCCGGTTCGAGCGCCGGGATCCCGTCGAGGTACGACGCCGGCCACCACCGGGACACCCAGTGCCCGAAGCCGAGCCGGGCGGCGCCGCCCGCGAGGGCGGTCATGTCCGCCGTCACCCGGACACCGGGCGACTCCCCTGCCGCGCAGGCGTGCACGGCAGCGGCGGTGCACTCGCCGTAGACCGCCCACAGCCACTGCTGCGCCCGCCCCACGTCATGTACCTCCGCCACCGGCAAACCCGGTTCCCCGAGGACGGGCCAGACCAGAACCGCGCCCGCGACGTCGAGAACGGCCCCGGTGAAGCCGGGACCCGCGGCAGCCACGTCGCTGCCGTCCTCGGCTCGGTCCACGCCAGGGCCGGCGGCGACCCGGATCGTGCCGCCCTCGCCCCGCGCGACATGGACGTCGATGCCGGCCCGCGCCCTCACGCGCCGCTCCGCTCGGCCGCTTCCGCGATGGTCGCCGACAGCGAGCGCAGCGCCGACCGGACCCTGGCGCGGTGGTCCATCATCACCGAGCGCGCGACCCCGTCGAGCACCGCCCAGGCCGACGCGATGTCGCCCAGCGGTGCGTCGCGGACATCCCGCCCGTGCAGCCGCACCCACAGCCGCCGCATGTAGGCGGCCCAGGGGGTACGGAGGTCCTGGGCGAGGGTGTCCAGGACGCCGCCGTCCGGGTCGGGGCCGGGAGAAACGGTCATCCGCCGTGCACGAAGAACCGAAGCCTCCCGGCGCCAGCGGCTGTTGACGGTCCGATGCGCCGCAGTCCGCCCCAGCGCGGAATCCCCGCTGCCCAGCGGGTCGAGACCGACCGCGAGCCGGCCGCCGAGGACCACGGCGACGCGCAGGCTCTCGTCGTGAAGACCGAGCGGAGCGCAACTGCGTCCGACCTCCCGCCCCACGAGCTCGGGCACCGTCGGCAGCTCCTCGCGCCGGGCCGACGAGTGCAGAACGACGAAGAGCCGCTCGAAGAGCGTGCGGTCCAGTGGCGCGGGAAGCGTGGCCGTCGATGCACCCCGCCCGGTATCCGGACACGGCGGCACCTGCCACGCGGTCAGCCCCAGATGCGCCGGGAGATCGTCGCGGCCCCAGACACCGCTCGCGTCCGCCCACAGGGCCCGGCCGAACAACTCTCCGTGTCCCGCCTCGACCATGGCCGTGTACTGCGGCGAGTTCCGCGACCGCCCCGGCGTGCCGCAGGCTTCCAGTACCTCGGCCGACAGTGCGACCGCCGTGACCGCGTCAGCGGCCGGGGCCGGCTGACGGCTCTCCCACGCGGTGGTCAGCTCCCCATCGAGCCGGGCGCGCCGGGCAGCGTCCGCCAGATGGTCCTTCAGCACTTCCACCGTGCGTCCGCCGGCCGCGCCGACCACGTCCTCCACCACGGCCCTGGCCACCGTGTCCGCACCGGCCGAGGGTATTCCGTGCTCGGTGGCCAGCTCGAAGCACCGCTGGAAGTACAGGTCCTGGGGGTTGCCGGCCACGATGCCCAGTGCACGGCGGGTCCTCTTGAGCAGCGTGAACCACTGTGCCGTCGCCGCAAGACGCGTACCCGACTCGCGGATCAGCGCGTCCAGGCGTGCGGCCTGCGCCGGTCCGAGGAAGTCCACCGCGAGTTCAGGATGCAGCGCCGGCCTGACGATCAGCGGCAGCACGATCAGCTTGACCGTCCGGGTCAACGGTGCGCCACCGGGGCCGCTCAGTGAATCCAGCCCTGGTCCGAGGCCACGCCAGGCCCCGTCGATGACCATGGCGCGCGGTCGGCGCTCGCCGGTCTGCTGGCTCGGAGGCGGCATGTGAGGAGAGTACGTCGTCCGGAAAGGGCGGGCGAACCTGGGATCGGTAGGTGTCCCCGGTCGCTAGCGTCCACACCGTCGGACCGGGTCCACGGCGAGGAGGCAAACCCATGACCAGGACGGTCAACCGCGCGACAACGGCCGTGGGACGGTCACCTCGGTCGCCGCGCAACTCGCCGGCCGCCCCGGCGGATCGTCGTGCGAGACGACCGTCGAACAGCCTTTGTCAGACCGCCTGACCGGCCGCCTCCAGGTCGGCCGCATCATCACCGTCCCGCGCCTGCCGGACATCGCGAACGAGGTCACCGTCCGAGTGCCGGCCACCCCCCGCGTCCGCACGGCACCGGACATCACCAGAAGGAGAGCCGTCATGGGAATCTTCAGGAAAAGCCGCCAGAACCGCGAGGAGCGGGCGGCCGAGATCGCCGGCAAGGTGGCCGACGGCAAGGGCTTCTACGGTCGCGCCACGCGTGCGTTCCTGGGGGCAGAGGACTTCGCCAGAGTCCAGCAGTCGATCGGCGCGTACCACTCCGGCCTCGACGTACGACAGTTGCTCGCCATGGGGGCGCCGACCACACCCGCCGTCGTCGTATCGATCAGCGACACCGGGAAGCTGGTCAACTTCGACCCGGTCGTCGACCTGGTCCTGCAACCCTCCGGGACCACCGACCGGATCACACTCCAGACCATCGTCTGCAAACTGCGGATCCCCCGCACCGGCGACCAGGTGCTGCTGGTGTCCGACCCCGCCCGGCCCGGCGGATACCTCTACGCCGGGGACGGCCTGGCGCCGTGACCCCGACGCCGTTGCACGAGGCTCCGGCGACCGATTCCGTCCTGGTCTCCTTCGACGGCCGGGTGCTGGAGGTGTTCGGCTACATCGACGCCGCCCGGTGACATCCGGAAGGAGCCTCGTCCGGCGTTCCGTCCCGGCCGAAACCGCGGACTCACGATCAGCACCAAGCACGGCAGACGCCACTCCATCCTGTACGACCCGCACCGGCTCGTCGGCCTGCAAGTCCTGGCGGACCGGCTGGACGCGGAGCCGGCCCGAGGACTCGGAGCACCGACATGGCCGGCTTCGACCCGGGTGGGGACGAATCCGGCGTCGCGGTCGGTCTACGGGTGGGTTCATTCGTACATGCGCGGCCCGTGCGCCGGGGGCGCGCCCGAAGCGTCCCGCGGGCTGCCTTCCGCGGAGAAAGGGCAGAGGCTCGGATGAGCGGCTACGAGGTACTGGAGATGTGGTGGGTGGTGCCCGCGGGGCTGGCGCTGCTCGGCTACGGGCGCTCGCTCGCCGGGGTGACCCGGGCCCAGCGAGCGGTATGGGTGAAGGCGCGGATCGTAGAAGTGGAGCAGCCGGCCCACGGCGACTCCCAGAAGCCCGGGATACTGGTGACGATCGCGTTCCAGGACCCGGCCACCGGGCAGGAGTTCACCCTGCCGAACGCGGGCAGGCACGGCGACGCGATCCAGGAAGCCTGGGTGGGCCGGGAACTCGACGTGCGCTACCCACCCGGGCAACCACACCGGTTCCTCATCGTGATCGACACCGCGGGCGAGAAGAGCGGACGCGGCGGCCCCGACTGCGCGGTCGTCCTGCTCCTCATCGGGCTGGCGATCCATGCGACCGTCGTCCGGGGCTACCCGTGGGCACTGCTCGGCTTCGGCGCCCTGCTGACCGCCGTCGGGGCGATCAGCCCCGACATCCGCCTGGCGCGCACCCGCAACAGCCTGCTGGCCTCGGCCGTCGCTGTACCGGCGCATGTCGTGGCCGTCACCAAGGACGTCTACACCGACGGGGAGGGCGACGAGATCGTCAGCCACGCCCCCGTCGTCGTCTTCACCACCCGTCAGGGCACTCATGTCACCGTCCTGTCCCGCAACGGCATCCCCGACCCGGGCCTGTCCCTCGGCCGCGACCTCACCATCCATTACGCCCCCACGGATCCGGCCGTCTACACGCCCGACCCCGCGGCCGACCGCCGCTCCGGAGTGAAGAGCATCGCCTTCATCGTCGCCCTCCTGCTCACCGGAACAGCGGCAATGGTGACCGGAGCGGCCACGATGTGATCACCTCAGCCGCCGTCGCAGGGCGAGGCGGTTTCGCCGACGAGCGCGTGGACAGCGGCTCGGCCGGGTTGATTCGGCAGGGTGGCCGGCCGGGCCCCTGGCCGAGGGGAGCTGCGGCCCTACTGGGTGCAGTCCGGGTACGTGGAAGTCAGGTGCGCCGAATGTGTGAACCACCGCTCGGCGGCGTGGCCTTCAGGGATCCGGTGCATCCTGACGGGTCACTTGCGCTGTGCTGATCGATCAGAGCCGATCGGTTGTGCGTCAGCGTGTCGTCCGGCTCCTGGCCGCTCAGGGTGAGCATGTCAGTCATCGCTGGGGGTACGGAGGTGCTCCCCTCAGATGCGGCTGCCGGAGGCGGTGTCCGACGACAGCCGCTGGGCGAGGTAGATCGGTATGACGGACAGCAGGACGAGGACGGCGGCAACGACGTTGACGACGGGGGCCTGTTGGGGTCGGGCCATGTTGGAGAAGATCCAGACGGGGAGGGTCTGGACACCGGGCCCGGCGGTGAACGTCGTCACGACGATCTCGTCGAAGGACAGGGCGAAGGCCAGGAGTCCGCCCGCCACCAGCGCGGAACGCACCAGCGGGAAGGTGATGTCGACGAACGTACGGAAGCTGTGGGCCCCGAGGTCCATGGCGGCTTCCTCGTACGAACCGGGCATCCGGCGCAGCCGGGCGATCACGTTGTTGAAGACGACCACGATGCAGAAGGTGGCATGGCCGACGACCACCGTGAACATACCCAGGCCCACTCCGAGCGGTTCGAGGACCGTACGGAAGGCGGTGTTGAGCGCGACGCCGGTGACGATGCCCGGCAGTGCGATCGGCAGGACGACCACGAAGGAGATGGCCTCACGTCCGAAGAACTTGTATCGCTGGCAGGCGAAGGCGATGAGCGTACCGAGGACCAGTGCGATCGCGGTCGCGCCGAGCCCGGCCCTGACCGAGGTCCACAACGCGTCGCGCGCGCCTGAGCTGTGCCAGGCGGCCACCCACCAGTCGAAGGTGAGTCCTGGCGGTGGCCAGCCCGAACTACGGTCGGGATTGAGGGAGTTGACGAGGACCAGGAGCAGCGGGACGTAGATCACCGCGAAACCGAGCCCGGCGGCGATGCGCAGTGTGACGCGCGCGGGGCGGGAGAGATTCATGGGGGCCTTCGCTGTGCGTGCTACGGAGGTTGAGGAGAGGGGTCAGAGGCTGCTGAGGGCTCCGGTACGGCGCACCGCGAGCAGATAGATCACGATGATCACGACGGGCACGGTGCCGAGTGCGGCGGCCAGAGGCAGGTCCAGGGTGATGTTGGAGTAGATGAGGTTGCCGATGAGCTGCGTCTTTCCTCCGACGATCTGTACGGCGATGTAGTCGCCGAGACTGAGCGAGAAGGTGAAGACCGAGCCGGCCGCGATGGACGGCAGGATCATCGGCAGCACCACGGAGCGGAAGGTCCGGCCGCTGCGGGCGCCGAGGTCGGCGGAGGCGTCCAGCAGGCTGGCCGGGAGCTGCTCGAGTCCGGCGTGGATCGGCAGGATCATGTACGGCAGCCACAGGTAGGTCAGCACCAGGACAGTCGCGGTGAGTCCGTACCCGGGCCCTTCGAGTCCCAGTGGCTTCAATGCCCAGTCGAGCAGGCCGCCGTGGGCGAGGATGAGCCGCCAGGCATACGCCTTGACCAGATAGCTGGCCCACAACGGAGTGAGGATCGCCACGACGAGGAGCGGCCGCCGCTTGGGATTCGCGATGCGAGCGGTGTAGAAGGCGATCGGGAAGGCGATCAGCACACACAGCCCGGTGACCGCGAGGGCGACGCCGATGCTGCGCAGGGCGACCTGCCGGTAGACATCGGTGGTGAACAGTGCGGTGAAGTTGTCCGTGTTCCAGATCTTCACCACGTTGGAGGTGAAGGAGTCCGTGGTCCAGAACGCGGAGAGGAACAGCACGGTGAGCGAGCCCAGGTAGGCCAGGGCGAGCCATGCCAATGGCGCGGAGAGCAACAGGGACAGCTGCAGCCGGGGGCGGCGGTGCAGGGCCCCGGCGAGCCGCCGGACGGGACCGGCGGCAGGCGCGGTGGTGGTCATCGGCGGGTAACCCTCAGCCCTTGATCTCGGTCCAGGCCTGAACCCACTTGGCGTACGGCACGCACGTGGTGTCCGTACGTCCGTCCACACACTGCGCGATGGGCGTGGTCCAGAAATGCACGTCCTTCCAGTACGACTCGTCGGCGGCGTGGTAGGTGGCGCAGTGGTTCTTGTCCGCGGTCAGAGTGCAGGCCTTCGCGTTGGACGGGGCCTCACCGAAGTACTCGGCGACCTGAGCGTTCACCTTCGGAGATATGATCCAATTCATCCAGCTGTAGGCACAGTTGGGGTGTTCGGCCTTGGCGGAGATCATCCATGTGTCGGACCATCCGGTGGCGCCCTCCTTGGGGAGGACGGCCTTGACCTGGACCTTCTCGGCCTGGGCGGTGTTCAGGATCACCTGCCAGCTGGTGCCGACAACCGAGTCACCGCTCTTGAAGGCGGAGACCTCCTTCAGATAGTCGCTCCAGTACTCGCCGACGTTGGCGTTCTGCTCCTTGAGCAGGTCGACGGAGGCGTCGAACTGCTTCTGATCCAGGGCGTACGGGTCCTTGATGCCGAGGGACGGCTTGGCCTTCATCAGGTACAGGGCGGCGTCCGCGATGTAGATCGGCGAGTCGTACGCCGTGACCTTCCCCTTGTACGCCGAGGACTTGTCGAAGACCGCGGACCAGGAGTCGGGCGCCGGGGAGACCTTCTTCGTGTTGTACATCAGCAAATTGGCGCCGCGGCCGTGCGGGATGCCGTAGGAGACACCCTTGACCGAGTTCCACTGCTGGTCCTTCAGCCCGGAGAAGACATCCTTGTAGTGGGGCACCAACTCGGTGTTGACCGGTGCGGCGTCGCCTGAGGCGATCAGCCGCAGCGCCGCGTCACCGGAGGCGGAGACCGCGTCGTACTGACCGGTCTTCATCAGGCTGACCATCTCGTCGGAGGTGCCCGCGGTCTTGGTGTTGACCTGGCAGCCGGTCTGCTTCTCGAAGTCGGTGACCCAGTCGACCTTCGCGTCGTTGGAACCGTCTTCGGCGTATCCGGCCCACGCGATCAGGTTCACCTCGCCCTCCGTCTTGCCGAGGGTCTTCTGCGCGGTGAGCTTGGGCGGGGTGAAGCCGCTGCCACCGGGCGACGTCGCAGCGGTGTCCGAGGTGCCGCAGGCGCCGGCAAGGAGCAGGGCGCCGAGCGCGGCCGCTGCTCGGGACGTTCGGTTCAGACGCACAGGGATCTCCACGGAAGAGGGAAGGGGCGGGTACGGGTCGTGCGGGTGTGTGCGCTCACCGGGCCTCAGGGACCTGGAAGTTGTGCCGTTGGTGCCACTGGAGCGTGACCCGGGAGCCGCGGAGGGCCGCGACGTCCTCGGAGGAGGTCTCCAAGTTCTGCTGCAAGGCGGTGAGCCGGCCGCCTGCGTCGAGGTCCACCAGGAAGCGGGTGGCGTCCCCCAGGTAGACGACCTCCGCCACCGTGCCGGTGGCACTGGAGTGCTGCGGCTCGTCGGCGATGGCGGATTCCTTGAGCACGCGGATCTTCTCCGGCCGGATGCTGTACGTTCCCCGGCCGCCCACAACCTGCTCCGCGGCGTCGCCGGTCAGCAGGTTCGACGTGCCGACGAAGCCTGCGACGAACGGGGTGGCGGGACGTTCGTATATCTGGGCCGGGGTGCCGATCTGTTCGACTCGGCCCTGGTTGAAGACCGCGATCCGGTCGCTCATCGTCAGTGCTTCCTCCTGGTCGTGCGTGACGAAGACGAAGGTGATGCCGATCTCGCGCTGGATCGCCTTGAGCTCGACCTGCATCTGCTCGCGCAGCTTGAGATCGAGGGCGCCCAGCGGCTCGTCGAGCAGCAGCACCTTCGGACGACCGACCAAGGCGCGGGCCAGTGCCACGCGCTGGCGCTGGCCTCCGGAGAGCTGGGACGGGCGACGCGTGCCGAGGTCCGCGAGACGTACGCTCGCCAGAGCCTCCCTGGCCTGCTTCAGACGCTCGGCCTTCGGCACCTTGCGGACCTTGAGGCCGTAGGCGACGTTCTGCTCCAGGGTCATGTGCGGGAAGAGCGCGTAGTCCTGGAAGACGGTGTGCACGTCGCGTTCGAAGGGTGCCAGAGCGGTGACGTCGGAGCCTGCGAGCTCGATGGTTCCGCCGGTGGGTGCCTCGAAGCCGGCGATCATCCGGAGCACCGTGGTCTTGCCGGAACCGGACGGTCCCAGCATCGAGAAGAACTCGCCCTCCGCGATCTCCAGGTCGACTCCTGCCACAGCCTCTGTCCGGCCGAAGGACTTACGCAGGTTCTGCAACCGGACGGCCATTCCCTCCATGGGCGGGAACCTTTCTGGTGCTGTCGGGAGTTGACCGTAAACATATGAAGTCATAGTTCTAATTTCAAGGGCCCGTTAAGGTAAAAGCTCGGTCAACTGGCAAGGTGGTGATCGTGAACCAAGACAGACCCGGCGCCCGCAGAGTTGTCTTCACGCCGGTCGACACCCTGGCCCGCGTGGATGCCGTCGTGCGGCGGCTCGGTGACGCCATCGACCTCGGACTGCTCGCGGACGGCGAGCAGCTGCCCGGCGAGACCGACCTCGCCGCCCAGCTCGGCGTCTCCACCGTGACCCTGCGGGAAGCGCTGATGGCACTGCGGCAAAGGGGCCTGGTCGCCACCCGCAGGGGCCGTGGCGGGGGCAGCTTCGTCACCGTGCCCGACGGTCCTGCGGAGGACCGGCTGCTTGACCGCCTCTCCGACTGGAGCACCGAGGAACTCCGTGATCTCGCCGACCACTGGGCAGCCGTTTCGGGTGCCGCCGCGCGGCTCGCGGCCCAGCGCACCGACCCCGAGGATCTGCAGCAACTGCAGAGGTCTCTGGGAGAGTTGGTGGTGGCCGAGGGCTCGGGGGCGCGCAGTCGCATCTTCGGGCGCTTCCATGTCGAACTGGCCGCGGCCGCCCAGTCCGCCCGGCTGACCAGGGAAGAGGTCACTCTCCAGACCGAAGTGGGGGCCCTTCTGCGCCTCGTGCTCTGCGAGGACCGGCACCTCAAGGAGGCAGCGGATCGTCACCGCGCCGTAATCTCAGCCGTGCATGATGGGGCGGATGACCGCGCCAGGACGCTGGCCGAACAATGCGTGCAGGCCTCCATGGCGCGCCTGATCGAACTCCGGCTCGGCTCGGCCGACGATGCGCGCGGTCGCCGTCCGAAGGAGGGCCCCGATGGGCAGCAGTCCCCATCTCGCAAGCGCCGGATCGGCAGTACTTGACGAGATGACAGTCGCCGACGCGGCCGCCCGTGTCCGAGACGCGCTCGAAGGAGTCTTCGACGCCGTAGGCAGGACCGCTACGGACACGGAGTCGGTACTGGCCTCGGCCGTCACAGACGGCCGTCGGCCGGTCTCGGCCGATCTGGCCGCGCTCCGCCCCGGCCTGCGCGCCGGTCTCGCCCGGTACGACCTGATCTCGGGGCTCGGCTTCGTGGCGGCGCCAGGACTGCTCGACGACGTACCCGCGTGGCTGGAGTGGTGGCAGACCAGCGCGGACGGTGCCGCACATCCGCTGTTGCTCGACCTGGACCCGGAGCACTCGGCGTACTCCGACTACACCCACTGGGACTGGTTCACCCTGCCCCGCGACACCGGACAGCGGGCGGTCGCGGGACCGTACGTCGACTACCTCTGCTCCGACGAGTACAGCCTCACCCTCTCCTCACCGGTGACGGTCGGGGGACGCTTCATGGGAGTGGCCGCTGCCGACATCTACCTGCGGCGCTTTGAAGCGGTCGTCATGCCCCTGCTCCAACGCCTGCCGGGAACCGCCCGCCTGGTCAACGCGCGCGGCCGGGTCGCCGCCTCTACCGATCCCCACCACCTGGTCGGATCGCTCACCAGGGGCCCGGACTTCGCGGCGGTACTGGCCGGACCGGGAATCGGCACGGAACACGGCGGGCAGCAACTGCGGCCCTGCAACGGGATCCCTCTCATCCTGGTGACAGCAACACCCCCGGCACAACGCCGGTGAGGCTGGCTCCGCCCGACGCCGGCGGATGCGTGGCTCGACCCGACCCCTTCTGCTCACACCGGGCCAACGGGGCCAGGCCCGCATCCGGCCGAGGCATCGACGTCATTCCACACTGCGCCGCGGAACAGACGTCCGTCCGGTGCAACGCCGCAGCGCCGGGCGCGCCTTCTCGACCGGCGCCGCAACGTCGACCTTGCTCGATGACCCCGTCGATGGGCGGATCCACAGGTGCTGAGCATTGTTCTCCGGGGCTCCAGGAACCGGGTGACCAGCTCGGAGTTCTCCTCGGTGACGCTCCGTCAACCAGGTTGGGCAAGGGCAGACTTGTCGCCTCTTCCGCGACAGCGATGTCGTTCGAGGACAATGAGCCCGACCTTCTCGGTCGGCATGGCAACAACACTGGCCGGCATCGTGACTCCGGCCAAGTGTGCTGCGACAAGACGAGTCCGACGGCTCACCCCGGTCGGCGCGGACCGCCGAGCAGACGACACAAGGATGAGACGCCGGCATCCGACACGTCGTGAGGCGGCGCGAGAAGCCGGAGACCAGGAGAATTGGCGTCCGGCACAAGTCGCGCCTGGAGCTCGCACGCCTCCGGACGCACCATGACTCAAACCAGTTCGGGTTGCGGTTCCGGTTGTGGCACCGGTCCGGCCTTCGGCTCCCACAGTCTGGTGATCCGTACGTAGCCGTAGACCACTGACGTCATCGCCAGAATGAGAAGTGGCCCGAACATCCACGGATATTCGGCCATCTCCATCGACAGATAGCGATATGACACCAGGAGCGCGGCGAAGACCGTTGCACCGTAGGTGACCAGCTGGATTCCTCGCCGGTCCCAACCGCGTTCGTGCGAACGCAGCGCCACCTCGATCGTGAGCGCGAACACCACACCGGCAACGATATCCGCGCCGTAGTGGTAGCCGAATCCCAGTGTCGCGGCGAGCGTGGCGATCAGCCAGAACGCGCCGCCGATCCGCAGAGTCCGTGGGCCCTTGCGGGAATGAATGAAGATCGCGGTAGCCCACGCCGTGTGCAGACTGGGCATGCAGTTGCGCGGGGTGATCTCGTCGAACGGCATGTGGTGCGGGGTATTGATCGGCGGCGGCGTGTCCGGCCACAGGTCGGCCACCGCCCAGTGCCCGCCGTCGGCGCCGTAGGCGAAGATCGGTCCGACCACCGGGTAGATCATGTAGATGGCCGGCCCGAGGAGGCCGATGACCAAGAAGGTGCGCACCAGATGATGGCCCGGGAAGCAGCGCTCGACCGCCACGGCACGTAGCTGGTACAGCGTGACGACGACCGCCGCCACCGGAAGCAGGGTGTAGACGGAGTCGAGAAGATGGGCGCCGATCGGGCCGGTGGCCGTGACAATGCGGCCTACCAGCCACGACGGGTTGCCCAGCGCGTGATCGGCGGTTGCCACGTACTGGTCGAGCACCGCCGGGCGGGTCTTCGACGTGATGAGCAGCCAGGTATCACCGGTCTTGCGGCCGGCCACCAGCAGCAGGCCCAGCCCGACGCCCTTCAACAGCAGGGCTCGTTCCCGGCCTGTGCGGCGCGTGAGAGCGATGACCGCATAGCCCAGAATCACCCACAACGCGCCGTTGCCGAAGGGATGACCGTCGGTCACCTTGATGTCGGCCGCCCACCGCACCAGCAGGAAGGCGACGTCGATGCCGATCGCGACACCAGCCGCGATGAACCGTTGCCGCCAGGTGAGCACCACCATCATCAACGCCATACTGGCGTACAAGAGGAAACCCGATTTGGGGGCTGTTACCACCTCTTGCACCTGGCTGACGATCGGCCCCGGCAGGCCGTAGTGCCGCGCGGCGATCTCCAACGCAATGAGGAAGCCGAGGGTCACCACACCCGCCGCGGCCCAGAGTATTGCCCGCGGTTGACGCCCCGCGGAGAACGTCATTCTGCTTATTCGCGAAAACATCCGCGACGCTATAGATATCAATTATTTGGCCGATTTGTTAGATGTTGATCGAATAGGTCACCCTTCGTGCCGGACAGCGTGATTTTCCGGTGAAGGACTGCGATGACGGTGCTCGTCGTGGGTTCGATCATGCTATAGGAGCGGTGCGGGCGAGTTCACTGGTCACGAGTGACGAGAAGGCCGGTCGATCCCGGCTCGACGGTTCGACGTTCCGGGACTGACCGTCAAAGTCTCGGCGCCCGGCGGGCATCGGGGGAAGACACGGGTCACTCAGCGACCCTTGAAGAGCGTTTTGTCCCAGAGACAGCGTTTGGTGCGCCATCAGATGCCGCCGCTGTGCTCGCCTTCCCCCGCTGACGAACTGCGGGCCGGGGTGAGTGTGCGGCGGCATCTCCTCGCGGCCATCGGCGACACCGGCGCGGAGCCGGTGGCCTGCGCCCGGGGCGCCCGCGCCACCGGTCGGTGCCACGCCCGGCTCAGAGGTCGAGTGTCACGTCTCCGTCGGGCCGGGAGCAGCAGATCAGGACGTCGCCCTCGGCGGGCGGCCCGAGCGGGTCGGGGTCGTAGATGACGGCTCCGGACAGCTTTCCGGACTCGCAGGTGTGGCATACCCCGGTGCGGCAGGACCAGCGGACGGGGACATCGCAGGCCTCGGCGAAGTCCAGCAGGCTGCCGTAGCCGTCCTGCCAGGGCACGGTGAGTCCGCTGCGGGCGAAGGACACCGTCGGGCCGGTGCCGGACGGGCCCTCCGGGGCGTGCGGAGGACGGGCTGGTGCGGCGGCGATGCCGGGGGTGGTGGAGGGGCCGGCGCCGAAGATCTCCGTGTGCACCTGCCCGGCCGACAGGCCCAGCGACTCCAGGGCAGCGTGGACGTCGACCATGAAGGACGGCGGTCCGCACACGTAGGCCTGGCTCGTGGACGGGAGGGCGAGTTCGGCGAACCGTTCCCGGGAGAGGCGTCCCCGGTCGGTGTAGTCGGTTCCGAGCCGATCCTGTGGCGCCGGGTGGCTGTAGCAGATGCGCAGCCGGGCGTGTGGGAGTCGGCCCAGCAACTGGGCGGCCTCCTTCGCGAAGGCGTGCTCCCGGCTGTCGCGCGCCGCGTGGACCCACCAGACCCGACGGGCGGTTCGCGCGTCGGCCAGGGCGTGGAGCATGGCGAGCACGGGTGTGACGCCGACGCCGGCGGAGACCAGTAGGACCGGGTCGGCGTCCTCGGCCCGCAGAGTGAACACTCCGCGCGGAGCGGCCGTCTGAAGGAGGTCACCGACCCGCACCCGCTCGTGCAGCCAGGTGCTGGCCGCACCGTGCGGTTCCCGCTTGACGCTGATGCGGTACGTGGGCGCGCCGGGCCGTCCGGACAGCGAATAGGAACGGACCAGCGCCGGAGCGCCGTCGCCGTCGCCGTCGCCGTCGACCGACAGACGCAGCGTCAGATACTGGCCGGGAAGGGCCGGCGGCAGCGGCTCTCCGTCGGGGTCGGCGAGCTGGAGGGACAAGATCGCGCGGCTCTCCCGCACGGTCCCGGTCACGCGCAGGGGGCGGAATCCCGGCCAGGCGGGCGGCGGGGACGTGCCCTCGGCGCTCAGCCCCGGGTTACCGGTGACGTACTCCCGCTGATCGAGCATCGCGGTGAACGACTCCCGCCAGCCGGCGCTCAGGGCCTTGATGCCTCGTGCGGCCCGGACCCGCTCACGCGGCGGGCGGGGCAGGTAGAGCAAGCCGTCGACCTCGGCGACGGTCAGCCGTCCCGGCCCGTCGGCGATCTTCACGATCTCCTGGCCCGCGGCGACCTCGCCCTCCTCGATGACACGGAAGTAGAAGCCGGGCCGCTTGTGTGCGACGAGCAGCGCCGCCATGCGGGGTTCGTCCATGCGGATCCCCACCCGGTAGCAGGTGACGCGGGGCTGGCTCACCTCGAACACGGCGTCGCCGATGCGGTAGCGGTCGCCGATGCACACCTCGTCGTCCGGCAGGCCCTCCACGGTGAAGTTCTCGCCGAACTGGCCGTGGACGAAGTCGTCACGGCCCAGCTCCTTCGCCCAGTAGTGGTAGGAGCCGAGCTGGTAGACCATCACGGCCCGCATCTCGCCGCCGTGTCCCACGGTGTCGCCCTGGCCGTCGCCGTCGAGGTTGAGCCGCCGGACCGTCACCGGGCCTGTCACGGGGGTCTTCCAGATACCGGTCCGGACCGTTCTGCCGTGCCAGGCGACGTCCCGGGGCAGCCCCACGTTCACGGAGACCAATTCGGCCATGAACTGCTCCTCGCCCGTCGGCACCGTCCCCCAGCCGGATCGTAGTCAGCGGGAAGCCGCCGGGCTCGGCGTCGAAGGCGTGTCGCGCGTCCCCGCGTACGACCCCGGCACGAGCCGAGCGGTGACGGGATCGTGCCGGGGCCCGCGGCCGCCCGATGAGCAGTCGTGGAGGGGTTACGGGCGGCGTCCCCACGCGGAGATCATCGGGGCGGTGGCCAGGTCGAGCCGCCCGGTGGCGACGTTCGCCAAGTGGCGGTCGATCTCCTCGTCGGTGGCAAGTCCTTCCCCCACCAGACGGTGGCGGATCTGCCGCACCGTCGCGTCCTCGAGCACGGCACACGCCGGCGAGGTGATCGGGAAGTACGCGTCGGCCTGCACATCGTGCAGACCGGCTTCGCGAAGCACTCCGGGCAGGGTCCGCCCGTACGCGAGGTCCGCGCCGCGCGCCGCCATCAGGGTGCGGAAGCCGGACCGCAACCGGTTGGCGAGGCGCTGTTCGGGACCCGACTCGTCCGGGCAGAGCAGCGGCTGCAACGCGGGGTCGGCGTCCTCCAGGAGCAGCCAGCCGCCGGGCCTCAGCGCCTGGACCATCCGGCGCAGTGCCTCGGCGCGGTCGGTGACGTGCACCAGGACCAGCCGTGCGTGCACGAGGTCGAAGCCGCCGGGCGGCGGCGGGTCGGCCGCCACGTCGTGGGACAGCACCTCGATCACGCCGCCGGCGATGTCCCGGGTCCAGGACACGTCGATGTCGGTGGCGATCACCGTCCCCCTCGGGGTGACTCGTTCGGCGAGTCCGAGGGGGACGGACGGACCGCCGGCGCCGACCTCCCAGCACCGCATGCCGGCACCGATCCCGAGCCGGTCGACGTGCCGGAACGTCACCGGGTCGAACAGCTCGGCAAGGGCCCCGAAGCGGATACCCGCCTCGGACTGTCTGTTGTCCAGCAAATAGCCGCGGGCAGCGTCGTGATCAGCCATATGGCGATTCTGGCAGACAGGCGCAGGGCGGGCTCGGGCCGGCCGCCGTAGCCGTTCGATCCGGTGGATCCGGCACCGGACACCTTCTGCGGCGTACTCAGCCCGCGAACCGGGCCATCCACGCCTCGACGTCGTCCGCCGACCGCGGCAGGCCGGCCGACAGGTTCTCGTGACCGTCGTCGGTGACGACCAGGTCGTCCTCGATCCGGACGCCGATGCCGCGCCACTCCTCGGGCACGGTGAGGTCGTCCGGCTGGAAGTACAGACCGGGCTCGACGGTGAGCACCATGCCCGGCTCAAGGACTCCGTCGACGTATTCCTCGTGCCGGGCCTCCGCGCAGTCGTGGACGTCCAGACCGAGCATGTGACCGGTGCCCGCCATGGTGAAGCGACGCTGGAGGCCGAGTTCGTACGCGCGGTCGGCCGGGCCCTCGACGAAGCCCCACTCGACCAGCCGGGCCGCCAGGTGACGCTGGGACGCCTCGTGGAAGTCGCGGTACGCGGCGCCCGGCTTGACGGCCGCCATGCCGGCTTCCTGGGCCTCGTACACCGCGTCGTAGACCTTGCGCTGCAGGGGTGTGAAGGTTCCGCTGACCGGCAGCGTGCGCGTGACGTCGGCGGTGTAGAGGGTGTGCGTCTCCACACCGGCGTCGAGCAGGAGGAGGTCCCCCGGGCGCACCGGACCGTCGTTGTCCGTCCAGTGCATGATGGTGGCGTGCTCACCCGCGGCGCAGATCGAGCCGTAGCCCACGGAGTTTCCTTCAAGGCGCGCACGGCGGAAGAACGTGCCCTCGATCCACCGCTCGGACGACGCGACCGCCCGGGAGAGCTCACCGATCACATCGGTGAATCCGCGCACGGTGGAGTCCACGGCCTTGCGGAGCTCGGCGATCTCCCAGTCGTCCTTGACGAGGCGGAGATCACTGAGCGCCTCTTCCAGTTCGGCGTCGCGCTCCTCCTCGGTGGTGACTACGGCCTCCAGGGACGGGTCGACACCGCGCACGATCCGTGTCGGCGCACCGGAGGCGGCGGAAAGGTCCCGGGCCACCGTGCGGACGTCGCGGCAGGGCAGGCCGAGCACGAGCTCCGACTCGGCGAGGGAGCGGCGCCGGCCCATCCACAGCTCCGCCGTGGCGCCGACCCAGAATTCGTCGTTGTCCCTGCTGTCCCGCGGCAGCTGGTAGCAGTAGGCGTCGTGGCCGCCTTCGGCACGGGGTTCGAGGACGAGCGCGCCGTCCCGGGCCTGGTCTCCGGTCATGTGCACATAGCCCGAGTACGGGCGGAACGGGTAGGTGTCGTCGTTCGAACGCACCTTGAGATTCCCCGAGGGGATCACCAGGCGTTCGCCGGGGAAGCGCGCGGAGAGCGCGGCGCGGCGGCGGGCCGCGTACGGAGACTGCTCGCCGAGCCTCAGGTCGTGCCGTTCGGTGTCCGCCCATCCCGTCCGCATCAGAGCGGACAGTTCCTCGGAGATCCCTGAGTAGAGACCGTTCTTTCGGGCTTTCGCCACGTCATACACCTTCTTCTGGGTGGGTTCCTCGGCGGCGAGGGGCAGCCGGAGCCCTGCGGACAGGCCGAGCTCCCTCCCGGTGCGGCCCGGGCGCCCTCGCTGCCGCCGGTCGCCGGCGGCTCTCGGACGTTATCCCGCACCGCACACCCTTGGTGCCGAAGACCGCCACTGGCACAGATCGGCCACGGCGTCGCGAGCAGTCGTCGATAATTCGGCGTATGACGAACGCGAAACTCCGCGAGGCCCTTCGGCTTCTGGGACTCGATCACGCGACGGGCCAGGTCTATCTGGCGCTGCTGGAGCTGGCCCCTGCTCCGTTGAGTGCGATCGGAACCGCGGCCGGTCTGGGCGGTGCGGAACTCGCCACGGCTTACGGCGCACTGGTGGACGCCGGTCTGGCCAGTGCCGCCGAGGAGGGCGGGGACGTGGTGGCCCCGGTTCCGCCCACCGCGGGCCTGGAGATTCTCGCCCGGCACCGGGCGGCCGAGGTCGAGGAGTCGCGCATCACCGTCGGGGGCGCGTTCGAGTCGTTCCGGCGACAGCGGCTCGCCGCGTACAACGACCATCTCGTCGAGGTCGTCACCGGCGACGCCGTCGGGCCCAGGATTCGTCATGCCTGGGCGAGCGCCCGCGATCAGATCCGGCAGTTCGAGTCACCGCCGTACTTCCCGCTGTCCGGGGCCACGGACGACGCGCTGGCCACGCTCGCGCGCGGGGTTACACAGCGTGTCGTGTACTCGCGGGAGTCGCTGGAGCATCCGGGCCATCTGAAGGAGGTCATCGAACCGTGCATCAAGGCCGGCGAGCAGGCCAGGGTGGTGCCGTCGGTGCCGGTCAAGCTCGTGATCATCGACGAGGCGTACGCGCTCGTGTCGTTGTCGATCAAAGAGGCCGACGTGCACAACACCATGCTGGTCGTGCAGCCGTGCGGCCTGCTCTCCGCGCTCGTGGCGCTGTTCGAACAGTCCTGGCAGAGTGCTCTGCCGTTCCACGGCCGCGCCACCCGCCCAGGCGGTCTGCCGCCCGCCGACCGCCGTGTGCTGTGGCTCCTCGCGGGCGGAGCGAGCGACGACGTCATCGCCCGTGAGATGGGAATCAGTCGCCGCACGCTGTACCGCCGCCTGCAGATCCTGATGGCTCAGGTGGGCGCCGAGAACCGCTTCCAGCTGGCCTTGCAGGCCCAGCGCTGCGGATGGTTGTGACCGGCAGCCTATGGGCCCGACGGCAGCTCGGCACCGCAGAGCCCGGACGGCCGCGTCCACGGGCGAAGGGATTCGGCCCGCCACGCGCGCCGGGCCGGTCCTCGCCGTGGACCGTGAGGCCGGGTCGGGCGGGGTCGTGCTGGTGATGAGGGGAATTCCGAAGGGCTGACGGGATCGACGGGGGGTCGGGTCGCCCGGAGGAGCCCGCCTCCGGGCGACCCGCCCCTGGTCCGGGCGGCCCCGCACTCGGCGGTCAACGAGCGAGGCTGCGCAGCAGCCGCACGTACCGCCCCCGGCGCGCCGGGTGTGCGTGGCCGCAGCGGTGGGCGCCCCGAGCGGCTCGGCCTACCACCGGTTCGCGGGGCGGACAGCCCTGCTCGCCGAGGTGTGGCTGCGGACGGTCGAGAGCTTCCAGGCGGGCTACGTCGAGATTCTCGAAGCGGACGTCGACCCGCAGCGATCCGGGCCCGCCGCGGCCCGACAGGTCGTCGCATGGAGCCGCGCCCACCCGAAGGAAGCCGCTCTGCTCCTCTACGGCGCCGAAGACTTCGGGCGCGCCGACTGGTCCGAGGAACACATCCGTCGCGCGGACCGGGGCAACCAGCGCGTGCGCACCGCCCTGGCCTCCGTCACGGCGGCTCTGGGCGCCGAGGGCCCCCAGGCCGCCGAGCGCGTCGCTCTCGCCCTGGTCGACCTGCCTCTCGCGCTGGTACGGCGCCACCTACGAGCCGACAAGCCCCTCCCCCGCCACGCCGAGGATCTGGCCGAGGAATCCGCCGCCACGCTGCTCAATATGCCTCCCACCGAGCCGGTTTCTGTCGACTGACGAAGTGCCCCGCGAGGATCGACTGGGGCTTCTTCCACCGTCCCACCCGCCAGGACCGGGTGGAGGGCGCAAGGCGCCGAAGCCGGTCTTGTCCACGGATCCCGCTCCGAGGTGTGCTCGGACTCTCCTGCCGCAGTGGCCCACGGACTTGGGACAGCCATCCCCCGGAATCGGTATCCGGCCGGGCCTGCCTTCACAAGGTCGAACTGTCCCCCGTCCTCGGTGACGGGCCGCCGGTCGCCGCCGTGCGGGCGGCGGCGACGCGACACGAGAGCCGTCCACTACCGAGCCGTGGTCGCCCTCGCCTGTTTGCAATTCCGGCTCCCGTGACCCTGCGGACACGCCCCGGGTCCGTGGCCCGCCCTCTGAGCGTCGTCGGGCCGGGGGCCGCTGCGCCGGTGTTGGTCCCTGCCGTCCACGGCGGTCACGGTCCAGTGGTCGAAGTCGTAGACGACGGATTCGCCACCGACTGTGGCGGTGAACGTCGAGCCCCGTTTGTCCTGCTGCAGCCACGGGGTGTCGAACAGCTTGAACGCGTCGTAGTCGACCGGTGCACCGTTCACGAGATGGGTGGCGCCGGGCGCCTCCGAAGCGGAGTCGAAGGTGATGTCCAGGTCGTCCCCGCCCAGGCTGCGGTACACCAGCCGCGGATTCGCCTCGTCGACATGGCTCACATCCAGGCTGGTGGTAGTGGTGAGGGCGTGCGCGAACGCGTCGAGGTCGGCGTACTTGGACGCGTCCGCCGATTCCAGCACCCAGCCGTTGCTGTCGGCCTGGCTGCGCAGAATGTCATAGCTGTAGCTGAGGGTGGCGGTCGGGTGGTTCTGCGCAGTCGTCTTCACCTTGTTGGCAGGGTCGTTCGGTGTCTGGTGGTACCAGGTTCCGGGCTTCGCCGGCTTGTACGCGAAGTACATCGGCCCCGTGTCGGCGATCGTCCACCCGTCGACCTCACGCCGTTCCCGAATCGAACCGTTGGCGGGAAACAGTGCGTTGATGTAGTTCGAGGCCTGATCGCCCGACGACTTGTAGACGCCGACCGCCGTGGGACCGTCCTGCATCACCCGCTGGTTGGCGGGCTGGTCATAGGCACCGATCGAGGCGTTGCCCTGGTCGACCGACAGCCGGAACAGCGGATTCGCGGCGTCGGAGTGCCAGCGGAGCACGACCGGCAGATCCTCGATCCAGTTGTCGACCCGACGGTACTGGACCTCGGTGCCCAGGCCCCACGTGGGACGCACGTAGCCGGTGCGGTAGATGTCCATCGCGTTGCCACTGGAGTTCTGGAGGTTGGTCTTGTGCGCGGTGTAGGACTTGTCGGTCTTCCGGCCGATCTCCACCGCCGCCCCGGGCGGTGTGTACTTGGTCCCCGGCCAGGCCACAAGACCGGCGTACTCAAGGTTCGGACGGTACGCCGAGGGCGCCGGGTTGTCGGATTCGCCGACACCCTGCTGTGCGCGGTGGGCGCCGAAGTACGTCCAGGCGAGCATCGAGTGGTCCGCGGGCCGCCAGGTCGGATCGTTGACGGAGGACAGGTCGCCCTTGGCTCGGCTCTCCGACGAGATCATGTAGCCGTCGATCCAGTCGTTGGCCCACTCGAACCACATCACGTCCATCGCCATCCTCACCTGCTGGCGCAACTGGGCGTCGTCGGCCCACTGGTAGAGGGCGTTGAGACAGAAATACGTCATGAAGGTGTACTCGGGGCTCTGGTACTCCGCCCATCCGCTGCGCACGCCCGCGTTCACCATCTCAAGGATGTTCGCCTTGTTGGCGGCCTTCAGCTGTGCCCCGGAGCGGCCGTTGAGGTCGGCGAGGTCGGGGAAGTACTGGCCGACGAGGTATCCGGTGGCGTAGTTGCTCATCCGCAGGTTCTCGGTCTGCGGGAGTTTCGCGTAGCCGTACGAGGCGAAGTAGCCGCGCACGTGCGCCAGCATGTCCGGGCTGAACTGGTCCCCGACCATGAGGTAGGAGTACATCTTCGCCATGGTCTTGTACTGCTCGTAGTCGTAGCTCTGGAACTGGGCGTCGAGCTTGGCGAGGTTCGTCGTCACGTTCTCGTGGTCGGCGAGCTGCGCGGTGTACTGGGCCACGTTGATTGCGCCGCTCTCCTCCTTCATGGCCTTGGTCTTGTTCCACAGCCACTGTGTCCGGGTCTTCTGGGTGCCGGGGTAGGGGGCGGGCGACTCCGGCACGTACGGGCCGGTCGATGTCTTGAGCGGCGTGCTCGGCGCGCTGCTGTTGCCGCTCGCGTCCCTGGCCCGCACCGTGAAGTCGTAGCGCGTGGCGGGCATCAGGCCGGTGACGACGGCCGAGGTGGTGGTGCCGCTGACGGAAGCGACCTGGTAGCCGTCGCGGAAGACGTCGTACCCGGTCACGCCGAGGTTGTCGGTCGAGGCGGTCCAGCCGAGCGAGACACTGCCGGCCGTCACGCCGGCGGTCAGTGAGGTCGGGGCGGTGGGGGGCTCCGTGTCGGTGATGCCGCCGGGTACCTCGTAGACGCCGAGGTTGTCGACGGTGATCGCCTCGTCGGTGCCGCCGGTGTCGACGCGCACCGAAAAGCCCAGCTCCACCGTGGAGATGAGCCGCTGCCCGCCGTTGGGGACGATCGTGAAGCGGTACGGGGGGAGGGCGGTGTCGTCGACCCGCGACAGGCTGCCGGAGGTGCCGGTGTAGGCGGAGGTGGTGGTGACGCTCACCGCGGGCACCGGGAATCGCGGCACGAGGTTGTTGTCGAAGTTGCCGAACTGGATCTGGGCGTAGATGTCCTTGGCGACGGGCTTGTCGCTGGCCGCGCTCCGCGCCAGGTCGTACTGGAGGACGAACTGCCGGGCGGGGCTGCCGACCGGCTCGCTGTAGACGGCGTTGATCCGGTCCTTCAGTACGCCGGTGGACCACCGGTGGTAGAAGTAGCTGGAGAGGTTGGTGCCCTGGGAGGCGTCGCGGAGTTCGAGGGCGTTGTCGCCGTCGACCTGCACGATCTGCTGGGTGCCTCCCGATGTCTGGCCGGCCATGGTCAGCGGGCTCTTGCCGCTGTCGAATCCGGTGTCCAGGTCCGCGGCGAGCAGGTTCGTCGGTGGGTCGTCGGCTGCTACGGCGGTGGTGCCTGGTACCGCCAGAAGAAGAGCGACACACACTGCTGCCACTCTTCGCGTCAGGATGTTCATGGATCATCCTTTCGGGGTGGATGGGCTACTTGACGGCTCCCGTGACGAGGCCCTTGCTCCAGAACGACTGCAACGACACGAACATGGCGACGACGGGGACGACGGAGACCAGCGCGCCGGTGACGACGGTGGTGTAGCTGATGGGATAGCCCTGGAGCTCACGCCAGCCGACGAGGCCCACCGTCACCGGCTGGAGCGAGGTGTCGGCGAGCATGAGCGAGGGCAGGAGGAAGTTCGTCCAGATCGCGACGAACTGGAACAGGAAGATCGTGACCATCGCGGGAGCCATGAGCCGCGCGCACATCGCGAAGATGCGCAGCTCGCCGGCTCCGTCGATGCGCCCGGACTCGATCAGGGCGTCCGGTATCGAGGACGCCGCGTAGATCCGGCTGAGGTACACGCCGAAGGGACTGACGATGCTCGGGATGAACACGGCCCAGAAAGTGTTGATGGTCCCCGTGTAACTGAACACGAGGTAGAGCGGGATGGCGAGCACAGGTGCGGGCAGCAGCACGGCTGCGAGTACCGTCCCGAAAACGGCCTCGCGCCCCGGGAACGGGAACTTGGCGAGTGCGTAACCGCACATGGACGCCAGGACCGTGGAGACGATCCCGCCGCCGACCGCGTACAGCAGCGAGTTGAGCAGCCAGCGCGCGTAGATGCCGCCCTGGGCCTCGAACAGGGTCCGGATGTTGTCGAAGAGGGCGAAGTGCCCGCCGAACCAGAAGCCGTTGCCCGAGAAGATCTCTCCGGAGCCCTTGGTGGCGGAGACGACCAGCCACCACACCGGGAGCAGGAAGTACACGGCGAAGAGGGTCATGACGGCCAGCACGAACAGGCGCGATGCCGGGTTGACCGTCGTGAGGGCGCCCGCCGGGGAACGCCGCGGCTTCGGTTCCCGGGCCACGGGCGCGGTTCGGGTGGGCGATTGCAGGGTGGCGGTCATCAGTCGACGCTCCTGGCCGATGCGCGGAAGACAAGGACGGACAGTACGCAGATCAGCGCGCCGAGCACCACGGACTGCGCGGCGGCGTAGTTGAAGTCGTTGGCCGACAGCGACCGCAGCGCGGCCATGATCGGTGTGTAGGTGGACGACAGGTTCGGCGCCACGGATTTCATGGTGGCGGGCTCGTTGTACAGCTGGAACGTGCCGATGATGGAGAAGACGAGGGTAAGCAGCAGGGCCGGTCGGATCTGCGGCACCTTGATGAGCAGCGCGGCCTTCCAGCCGGAACAGCCGTCGAGCGCGGCGGCCTCCATGGTCTCCTCGGGGACTGCCTGCAGGGCCGCGAAGATCAGGATGGTGTTGTAGCCGGTCCATGCCCAGGTCAGGATGTTGGCGATCGAGAAGGGCAGAGCGCCGTCGGTGACGAAGCTGAAGTGGACGCCCATCGACTCGAAGTACCGGGTGATGGGGCTCAGCGAGGGCGCGTACAGGAAGGACCAGACCAGACCGGCGATCACACCGGGCAGCCCGTAGGGGATGAAGTAGGCGATCCGGAAGAACCGGCGTCCCTTCGTGGCGGACGAATCGATGAGCAGGGCGAGGAAAAGTGCGATGGCGAGCATGACGGGCACCTGGATGACGCCGACGAATGCCACCCGCCCCAGCGACGAGATGAAGTCCGTGTCGTGGGAGACCCGGATGTAGTTGTCGAAGCCCGCGAAGACGGACTCGGCTCCGGAAAGGCCGAGGCCGGAGCGTTTTTCGGCGAAGAAGCTCTGGCCCACGGAGTACCCGGTGGGTACCAGGTAGACGATGACGAAGAGCAGGAGGAACGGCAGGACGAAGGGCGCGGCTCGCCTCAGTTCGCGCAGTCGGCGCCGCCGGATCGTCGAGGAGGGCATGGTCACGTCTTCCGTGGGGTGGCGGGTTTGCGGATCCAGCGGGGGCCGCGTCGGCGCGGCCCCCGCGCGGGACTACTTGCTCACGGAGAATCCCTGGGACCGCAGGGCGGAGACCGTGCCCTTCTGGGTGCTGTTCAGGGCGTCCTGGAAGGTGCCCTTCTTGGTGTGCACCTTGCCGAGACCGTCACCGAGCGTCGTGGCCGTGGTGGACATGACCGGGCCCCACTGCCAGTCGGGGTTCACCTTGGCCGCCTCCTGACGGAACAGCTGGTAGATGGGGCGGCCGCCGTAGTAGCTCTGAGGGGCGTCCAGTGCCTTGTTGGCGAGCCCGGACTTGGAGGCGGGAAGGATGGCCGCGGAGTCGATCAGGTTCGAGACCGAACCGGAGTCGGTCGACATCCACAGGGCGAATTCGGTGGCCTCCTTCGGCCGCGCGCAGTCCTTCATCACGGCCGTGGCCGAGCCGCCCGAGTTGCCGACGGCGTCCTGTGTGCCCCACCGCGGCATGGGCGCGATGTCCCACTTGCCCGCGGAGCCGGCGGCGTTGTCCCGGATGAGGGAGGCGGACCAGACCGGGCCGACCTCCGCCCAGACCTTTCCCTTGCTCCATGCCGAGTACAGCGCGGCGTCGAAGGCGGGATGGGAGGTGACGAGGTCCTTGTCGAAGAGTCCCTGCCAGTAGCCGGCGACCTTGCCATTCGCCGCGCTGTCGAGCGAGACGGACCAGGCGTCGTTCTCGGTGCCGAACCAGGGGGCACCGTCCTGCCAGGCGAATCCGGCGTAGAGGTAGGGGTCGGTGGGGAGGTTCATGAGGCGCGACGACGGGTCGGCGGCCTTCACCGCCGCCGCAGCGGTGGTGAACTCGTCCCAGGTCCTGGGGACTTCGATGTGCGCCTTCTTGAAGAGGTCGGCGCGGTAGAACATCGCCATCGGCGCGGTGTCGACCGGAATGCCGTAGGCCTTGCCGTCGACGCCGACGTTGCCCCACACCCAGTCGGCGAACTCGTCCTTCCGCGGTTTCACGTAGCCACTGACGTCCTGCAGCACGCCGGCGGCGAGGAAGCTCGAAAAGGTTTCGTAGCCGACCTGTGCCAGGCAGGGGGCCTTCCCCGCCTTGGCGGCAGTGAGCATCTTGTTGTAGCCGCCCGCGCCGCCGTTGGTTATCGCCTCGTACTTCACGTGGATGTCCGGGTGCGACTTGTTCCACAGCTCGACGGACTTCTCGTAGCCCTCCGCCCACCCCCAGAAGGTGATTTCGGCCGGTCCGTCGGTGCTCGCTTCGGTACTGCCACCGCACCCCGAAAGCATGATGCCGGTGGCGGCGATGACGGCCGCCGCAGCGAGTCTCGCCTTGCGCATGACCATGACGTCCTCTCAAATTCGGCTCTGTACAGCGCTGTTCGTTTCACTGCGTGGATCGAGGCAGTCCTCGCGGACGGCCAGGGGTGTTGCCTGGCTGGTCTTGCGGGACGTTCTGGCCTGGGTCGAGTACGTCGGTTGATTCCCGGTCCCGTGCCCGCGGACGGCTGTGAAACCCGCCGGAAGGGGCACGGTGGACGTACTGGCACATGGCCGGGCGCGGACGGGTCGTCCGCGAGGCCCGGATGACGGCTTGGGGTCCGAGGCCGGTGGTGCGGGCAACGGACTTGGGCGCAAAAGGTGTTCGCGCACTGTGCGGGCGTACCGGAATCGCGGTCGTCCACGCGTGTTCCGGCAGCTCGACGGAAGCCGCTCGCGAAGAGGCACGGCTCCGGTCGCCGATGGGACAGGGACGCCGGGCCTTCCCGCGGTCGCGGTCGTGGCACTGCCTCCCCGCACGGACACCTGGCCCGGATTCCGCCGTCACATTCGCCGCACGGGAAGGAGTCTCACGCAGGGTCCTACGGTGACGGGTCTCGCGCGTCGGCGCACACGGTGTTTCCCTTCCCCGACGAGTGGGTCGATGGTGGGGATACTTGCATACAAGCATACGGCGTGCAACGATCATTTCGTGAATCTCCCTCAACAACCGCGCATCCCTGAACGGAACTTGGCCGGGCGCGACGCGGGACTGGCCCCGATCATCCGGGACGGGGCGCGGACCCGGACGTCCGACCGCGTCCACGAGGAGCTGGTCGCCGCGATCCGCGAACTCCGGCTCGCTCCGGGAGCATCCCTGTCCGAGACCGACCTGGCCGGACAACTCCACGTCAGCCGCACCCCTGTGCGCGAAGCACTCGCACGGCTCGTCGACGCCGGGCTCGTGCGGGTCGTACCCCAAGTCGGCACACGGGTCGGCCTGATCAGCCTGCGTGACGTCGAAGAGGCGCGCTTCGTCCGCGAGAGCCTGGAGGTCTCGGCCTTCGAAGTGGCGTGCGCCGACCCGACGGTGGACGTCACCGTGCTGCGTGAACTGCTCGAACGGCAGGAGCACAGCTGCCGTGCCGAGGACTACGACGCGTTCTTCCTGGCCGACGAGGCCCTGCACTGCGAGATCTTCTCGCTCAGCGGCTATCCGGGGGCATGGCAGGCCGTGCAGCGGATGAAGCTGCAACTGGACCGGCTGCGCCGGCTCTCCCTGCCGGACTCCGCCGCGATGCGCGCACTGATCGACGAGCACCGGCTGATCGTCGACGCTCTGGAGAACGCCGATCTGCCCGCGGGCCGCGCCCTGATCAGCCGGCACGCCCGGCGCGCCCTGGAACGCGGCCCGGCGCTGCGCGCCGAGTACCCGGGCTACTTCACCGATTGACATCGATCAGGACACACGGCCGGACCGCCAGCACGGCACGCCCTCAGGCGTAGCGTTGTCCGGCCCTTCCCCTACCTGAAGGAAGGCGACGTCATGGACTTCGAGAACACGGACGGGCTCGGCCGGCATCGGGTCGGGCAGGCATGACCATACGGCTCTCCCTCGGCCACATCGACACCTACGACGCCAGGGTCGCGACCTTCGCCCACCAACTCGGGCTCACCGGCGTCCAGTTCCACACTCCGGATCTGCTGCCGGGAACCGGCGGCTTCTGGAGCCTGACGGAGTTGCGGGCCCTGCGGGACCGCTGCGACGCCGACGGACTGGCGATCGACGGCATCGAGAACGTCCCCCTTGCCCATTTCTGGAAGATCCAGCGCGGTCTGCCCGGCCGCGACGAGCAGATCGAGAACTACCAGAAGACCATCCGCAACCTCGCCGCCGTCGGGGTCGACGTGCTCGGCTACAACTTCCTGGCCACCTACGTGTGGCGCACGGACATGGCGGCGAAGGGCCGGGGCGGAGCCAAAGTCACCGCCTTCGACCTGGCCGACGTCCCGGCGGGCAACGCGCTCGCCGGCTACCGGCTGACCCCCGACCGGACTCCGGACGAGCCGATCGGCGCCGAGAGGATGTGGGCGAACCACCAGTACTTCCTGGACGCCGTACTGCCCGTCGCGGAAGAGGTCGGGGTACGGCTCGCCCTCCATCCCGACGATCCGCCCACACCACAGCCGCTCGGGGGCATCGCCCGCATCTTCACCTCCCCGGATGCCATCGGACGGGCCCACGCCCAAGCCGGCGGCAGCCCGTCATGGGGGCTGAACCTCTGCCTCGGCACCGTGTCGGAGATGGCCGGCGAGCAGAGCGTCAACGAGGTCATCGACCTGCTGGGACCGGCCATCTGCTACGTCCACTTCCGGGACGTCCGCGGCACGGTGCCGCGCTTTCGGGAATGCTTCCTCGGCGAGGGCAACTTCGACCCGGCACGAGTGATCCGTCGGCTCGAAGCCTCGGGATTCGACGGCTTCCTGATTGACGATCATGTTCCGGCCATGATCGGCGACTTGGACACCTGGGGGGACACTTCGTCCGAGGCGTACTGCAGCCGGGGCCGGGCGCACGCGATCGGATATCTGCAAGGCGTCCTGAACGGCCTGTCGCTCGACGAACCGGCCGGACCACGCGCCGTACCGGCGAACGGCGGGACGTCGGCGTGACCGTGTGGGGTTCGCCCGGCCCGACCGGGGGTTCGCCCGGTCGGGCCGCGGATGCGGCACGTCCTGCGCCGGGGTGCGCGGCCTGCTCCCCGGTGACCGCCCGACTCGCGGTCACCGCAGCGGACGGCTCGCGTACCGGCCTTCTTCCGGATCCGGCCTCTCGGATCCCCTGAGGACGAGCCGAGTGCGGAACACTCGGGTGGCGAACTCCGAGCTGTCGCCGTTGAGTCGGGCGATCATCAACTCGGCCGCCGTGCGCCCCATCAGCTCGATGTCCTGGCTCACCACCGAGACCGGAGGGCTGCCGAGCAGCGCCGTCTCGAAATCGTCGAAGCCGATCAGCGGCAGCCGCCGACCGGCCTGTCGGAACGCGAGCAACGCGCCGATCGTCGCACGGTTGTTGGCCGCGAAGACGGCGTCGGCCGAGCCGTCGCGCAGCAGGGCGCCGACCGCGCGCTGCGCCTGCTCCCTGGTGTGGGCCGCCGTGATCGTGGGCGCGTCCGCCACCCGGATCCCCGCCTCGGCGAGCGCCGCGGCGTATCCGGCGTGCCGTTCGCGCATGGTGTGGATGCCGGGCGAGTCGCCCACATAAGCGATGCGCCGCGCACCGGCGCGGCGGAGCGCCCAGGTCGCCTCGCGGGCCCGCCCCCGTTGTCGGCGAGAACTGTGTCGGCGGCCGGGTACGGCGTGGGCCGGTCGAGAAAGACCAGCGGAGGGATGGGCGACGCGACCTCGGACCAGTCACGGGCCGAGTGCTGCGGTGGTACGACGATCAGGCCGTCCACCCGCTGTTCCATGAGCCGGTCGACCAGGCGGTCGTGCCGCGGCCCCTCCTCGTTGGAACTCGCGATCGTGACGAGGTAGCCCGCGGCGTCCGCCACACTCTCGACGGCGCCGGCGAGCGTGGAGTAGTAGGGGTTGGCGAGGTCGCTGATGACCAGGCCGATGGTCCTGCCGGTCCAGCCGGGCCGGATGCTCGCCGCCGAGAGGTTGCGGCGGTAGCCCAGCTTCACGATCGCCGCGCTGATCCGAGCCGCGAGTTCGGGATCGATGTTCGTCGCCCCGTTGACGTGACGCGAGACGGTCTTCAGGCTGACGCGTGCTTCGCGGGCGACGTCGTTCATGGTGGGATTGCGCGGCACTGCTCTCTCCAGCCGACGGCAGTTGGCGGTCGATCATACTAGGGCGTGTCTTCAATTGACCTTGAGTAGTGGATCAGGGGCGGGTGATACGTCGCCATGAACTGTCCATTGCGGACCGGGAGTTCCTCCGTCCGTTGCTGCCCCATTCCTTGCGCGGACGGAAGCGGCTGGACGACCGAACTGTGCTCAACGGAATCGTGTGGAAGTTCCGGACGGGCACGGCCTGGCGGGACGTGCCGGAGCGGTACGGCTCCTGGCACACGCTGCACACCCGCTTTCGCCGGTGGGCCCTGGACGGCACCTTCGATCGGATGCTCCGGGCCGCCCAGGCTTGGGCGGACGCGGCGGGCGAGATCGACTGGCTGGTGTCGGTCGACTCCACCGTCGTACGCGCCCACCAGCATGCCGTCGGAGCCCGAAATGGGGGCTCCGCGTCCCCGCACTCGGACGCTCCCGGGACGGCGGCGATACCAGCAAGATCCACCTGGCCTGCGATGCCCTGGGGCGCCCGCTCGGCTTCGTGCCGACGGGCGGCAACACGAACGACTGCACGCAGTTCACCGCCGTGATGGAGGCGATCCGGGTGCCCCGCCTCGGGCCGGGACGGCCCCGGCTGCGGCCCGCTCATGTGCTGGGCGGCAAAGGCTACAGCTCCCGCGCGATACGCACCTGGCTGCGGCAGCGCGGCATCGCCCACACCATTTCCGAGCGGGCCGACCAGAAGAGCAACCGGGCCCGCCGCGGCAGCCGGGGCGGACGGCGCCGCGCTTCGACAAGCAGCTCTACAAGCAGCGCAACGTCGTGGAACGGTACTTCAACCGCCTCAAGCAGTGGCGTGGCATCGCGACCCGCTACGACAAGACCGCCGAGTCCTACCAAGCGGCCGTCACCCTCGCCTCGCTCCTGATGTGGGCGTGACATTTGAAGGCAACTCCTAAGCGGCCTGGCCGAGGTTCGCTGCGGTACGGCCGCGCCCGATAGGGGCGCTGGGATCAGCGGCGCACTTCGCCGCGCCCGCTTGGCGCCGTAACCTGAAAAAGCAGTGGCCGCGCGGGCTCGGGCCACATACGTTCGCCTCCATGGTTGACGCAACTTTCGGGCATCCGCGCCTCGCCGCCATCTACGACCCACTCGATCCGGACCGTAGCGACCTCGACGCGTATCTCGCGATGGCGGAGGAGTTCGGGGCGCGGTCCGTGCTGGACATCGGGTGCGGTACGGGCGTGTTCGCGCTGCTGCTCGCCGAGCGCGGGATTACGGTCACCGGGATCGATCCCGCGCGGGCGTCCGTCGACGTCGCGCGTGGCAAGCCGGGCGCGGAGCGGGTGCGCTGGCTCGACGGCGACGCGGGGGACCTGCCGCCCATGCAGATCGACCTGGTGACGATGACCGGGAACGTCGCCCAGGCGCTCGCCGATCCGCAGACGTGGCGTACGACGCTGGGCGGCGCGTACGAGGCACTGCGGCCCGGCGGGCGGCTTGTCTTCGAGACGCGCGATCCGGCGCAGCGCGTGTGGGAGGAGTGGGCGGAGTGGACGCGCGAGACCACGTACCGCATGACGGACATCCCGGGCGTCGGCCACGTCGAGACCTGGGCCGAGCTGACGGACGTGAGCCTGCCGCTGGTGAGCTTCCGGGGTACGCACGTGTTCGCTGCGGACGGGGACGTACTGACCTCGGAATCGACACTTCGCTTCCGCGAACGTACGGAGATCGAGCGGGACTTGCACGAGCACGGCTTCGTCGTCGAGGACGTACGCGACGCACCCGACCGGCCGGGCAGGGAGTTCGTGTTCGTGGCGCGGCGCGGTGCCACGGAGCCCGTCCCTCCCGGAATGCCCTAGACGATCGATTCCAAGGGTTCGTGGTCGTAGCGATCCCGGACTTGCCGGATGGGCGGCGCGGCCCCATAAGCTGAGCCCCGTCCGCACTATCTGAGAAAGGCATGACAAGTAGGTTCACCGAGTTGGCCGTTGACTGCCACGATCCGGAGAGACTCGCGGCCTTCTGGTGCGAGGTCCTGGACTTCAAAGTGATCGACCGGAACGAGGGCAAGGTCGAGATCGGCTCCTGGGTACCGACCGTCGAGGACGTTCGGGCCCGCCAGATGTCGCCCACCCTGCTGTTCATCCAGGTGCCCGAGGCCAGGACTGTGAAGAACCGGCTTCACCTCGACGTCAGCCTAATCGACGGCAGCACCGACGACGAGGTGACCAGACTGCTCGGCCTCGGCGCCACCAAGACGGATGTAGGCCAAGGCCCAAACCGAAGCTGGGTGGTCATGGCCGACCCCGAGGGCAGCGAGTTCTGCGTCCTGCGCACCCTGGCACCGCCCAACTAGTCCTGTAGCAGGCAACGTTCGCCCTGCAGGTCGTGACGCGCGTCGATCGATGTCCGCAGTCGGCCGGTGAGATCGACGGACGTGGCTGCCCGGCCTGCCATCGGCTCCGCCGCCACGACGATGCGCGCGTTGTGCTGTTGACTGCCGCGATCGGCAGCCCCGGAAATCGGTTCGACGGCTTTGCGAGGTCCTGACACAGTGGCGCACTATGGCGAACTTCGAACTTGTCACCGCCGCGGACGTGCAGCTCATGCAGGGTCTGGCGCAGCGTGTCACCGCCGCCCGCCCGGACCTGGTGAACACCGACGCGTCGTTCGGCGAGCTGGCCTGGGTCTGGGGCAAGGGACACACCAGCGACGGCGCAAGCTGGCGGCGTCGGCTGTGGTTCTCCGGCGGGGATCTGGTGGCGTGGAGCTGGGCCTTTCTTCCGCACCGGGTGAGGCTGAGCGACGGGTCGGTGAAGGACGTCACCGACGCCTATCTGGCGTATCAGGTCCATCCCGACCGCGCCGGGCTGGTTGACGAGGTGATCGACTGGTACGACGGTACGGCGGCGGACATCGAGCGTACGGTGATGCCCAGCGCCGCCGATGAGTTCGCCCTGAAGCGATGGGCGGCGCACGGCTATGAGACCGACCCGGCCGCGCTCGGCGACGCCGGGTCCTGGACCCAGCTCAACGAGCGGGACCTCATCGACGTGGAACAGCCGGTACTGCCGGACGGATTCCGGTTCCGCACCGCCGACGAGGCCGGGCCGAAGGCCGCGGTCCAGGCCCATCTGGACGCCTGGGCTCCCTCGATGTACACGGCCGAGGGCTACCAGGGCGTCCGGCAGACGGCGGGGTATCGCGGCGATCTGCACATCCTGGTGGAGGCGCCGGACGGAACGATGGCATCCTCGACGATCATGTGGCTCGACGAAGCGAACAGGACCGCTGAGTTCGAGCCGGTCGGGACGCATCCAGACTACCGGCGTCTGGGGCTGGGAAGGGCGACGCTTCTGCACGGGATGCATCTGGCGCGGGCGGCCGGGGCCACTCATATGACGGTCGCCTGCCTGGGTGCGCCGGGGCACCCCCAGGCGCGCGGACTGTATTACAGCGTCGGGTTCCGGGAGTTCACGCGGGACACGCCGCTGATCAAAACCAAGACCGCGGGCTGAGGACTGGTTGTTCGGGTAGTCGCTGGTCAGGCCACGTTGGCCCGGGCGAAGACCTGACGGAGGCGGGTGCCGTCGGCGTGGCGGTTCCGCCAGATGATGTAGCGGCGGATCATGCTGCCCTGCTCCTTGTGGCCGGCGTGGTCGGTGCGGTCATGGAGGGAGGGAGTCCAACGTCAGTGTGTGAAGACAGAGTTGGACTCCCTCGCGACCGCACTCTATGTGAAGACCGACGACCTGTTGAAGGATTCGCCGCAGTTTGCCCCGTGGCGGCCGGCCGTGGGCATTGCGCCGCAGCTCAGCGATGCCGAGCTAGTGACTTTGGCGATGATGCAGGCCATGCTCGGCTTCACCTCCGAGGCCCGGTGGCTGCGGCACGCCCGCGCTCACCTGCGGCACCTGTTCCCCTACCTGCCCCAGCAGCCCGGCTACAACAAGCGCCTGCGCAAGGCCGCCGAGCTCATCCGGGGCGTCACCCGCGCGCTGGACGTCGACACCACGTTGTGGACCGACGATGTGTGGGTGGTGGACTCCACGCCCGTCGAGTGCGGGCGCTCCCGCGAGACCGTCAAACGCTCCGACCTGGCCGGATGGGCCCAGTACGGCTACTGCGCCAGCCACAGCCGGTTCTTTTGGGGACTGCGGCTGCACCCGGTGTGCACCCTGCGCGGCCTGCCCGTCGCCTTCGCCCTGACCGGCGCCAAGGCAGACGAACGCGAGACCCTGCTGGACCTGCTCGCCGTCGAGCCCCAGCTCACCGCCGGCCGCCCGGGCCAGACACTGATCGGCGACAAGAACTACTTCGGCCGCGAGTTCGAGCAGCAGCTGGCCTAGCTGGACATCCGGCTGCTGCGGCCGGCCCGCAAAGGCGAAGCCGAACGGGCCGGATCACAGCTGTTCAAGCCGCTGCGGCAAGTCATCGAATCGATCAACGAGACCTTCAAGGGCCAGCTCGACCTCGAACGGCACCGTGGCCGCACACCCGCAGGCGTGGCGGTCCGCATCCTGCAGCGCATCCTCGCGCTCACGGCCGCCATCTGGCACAACGACCACACCGGCCGGCCGGTCATGCGCGCACTGACTGCCTACGACCACTAAACCCCTTGGAATCGATCATCTAGGTGTATTGATCACGAGCGTTGTTGACACGGGGGTCTTGATCAAAGGCGAAGACCTTCGGTGTGGTGGAGCTGTCCAGGACTGCACCACACCGGAGGTCTTCGTGTCCCACCGTAATGCCCGACTGACTGTTCATGGCAGGCGGCTGTTGATCCAGCGTGTCTGTTCGGGCCGCCCGGTCGCTGATGTGGCCGATGAGATGGGAATCTCGCGGGCGACCGCCCACCAATGGGTGCGGCGGTGGCGCACGGAAGGCCATCCGGGATTGTTCGACCGCTCGAGTCGGCCGCACACGACCCCGCATCGCACAGCTCCCGGGACGGAAGCCGCTGTCTGCGATCTGCGCCAGGCCCGCAAGCTCGGTCCTGCCCGGATCCGTCCGATCCTCGGGCTGCCGGCCTCCACGGTGCACCGGATCCTGACCCGTCACGGCCTGAACCGGCTCGCCTGGCTGGACCGGCCGACCAGCGAGCCGATACGCCGCTACGAACGCAGCCGCCCCGGCGAACTGGTGCACGTCGACATCAAGATACTCGGCAACATCCCTGACGGCGGCGGCTGGCGCACGGTCGGCAGGACTGCCGGCAACCAGAACCGGCAGTCCACCACCGACCTGCGCAAGAGCTGCAAACCGGTGATCGGCTACAGCTACATCCACTCCGCCGTCGACGACCACTCCCGCCTCGCCAACAGCGAAGTCCTCACCGACGAACGCCAGCACACCGCCATCGCCTTCTGGCAACGCGCGCAGGCGTTCTTCACCGGCCACGGCATCACCATCGAACGGGTCCTGACCGACAACGGCGCCTGCTACAAGTCCAAGCTCTTCACCCAGGCACTGACCGCTGCCGGCGTCGCCCACAAACGCATCCGCCCCTACCGGCCACAGACCAACGGCAAAGCCGAACGCTTCAACCGCACCCTGCTGGAGGAATGGGCCTACCTGCGGCCCTACACCACCAACACCGAACGCACCGCGGCCCTGGCAGACTTCCTCCACACCTACAACCACCACCGCTGCCACACCGCACTCAACGGCAATCCACCAATCAGCCGAGTCAACACCCCTGCGGGTCAATACAGCTAGAGGGTGAGTACGATCTTTCCCCGGGCGTGGCCGGTCTCGCTCAACTGGTGTGCCGCGACAGCGTTCTCGATGGTGAAGGCGGCCGCGACCGGCACGGTGAAGCGGCCCTGCCCGGCGAGAGCGGCGGCCACGGCAAGTCCTTCGACCGCCTGCGGGTCCGCTCCCGGGCCCGCCGAGCGTGTTCGGTGGACTCCGTACTTCGCGGCGTTCATGTCGGCGATGGTCACCACCCGGTCCGGGCTTCCAATGAGGTCCACCAGATCGGGCAGCGAGCCGGATCCGACGCAGTCCAGGACGACGTCGACTCCGTCCGGTGCCAGGGCGGTGACCCGCTCGCCCAACCCGGGGCCGTAGGTGGTCGGCGTCGCCCCCAGCCCCGCGACGAACTTGTGGTTGTGCGCGCTGGCTGTACCGATGACGGTCGCGCCTCGGGCCGCCGCGAGTTGGACGGCGACCCCGCCGACCCCGCCGGCCGCGCCCTCGATCAGCAAGGTCGTGCCGGTGCCGACCTTCAGCCGGTCGAGGGCCCGCGTGGCGGTCTCGACGTTCCCGGCCGCGCCGCCGGCCTGTTCCCAGCTCAGCGCGTCCGGCTTCAGCGCCCAGGCTGCCAAGACGGCGTACTCGGCGTTCGCACCGCCGAGCTCCGCGACCTCGACGATGCCGAAGACCTCGTCGCCCGGCCGGATACCGGTTACCCCTGTGCCGACCTCGTCGACCACACCCGCGGCATCCATGCCGAGCACGTGGGGCAGGCGCAGCGGCGCCATGTCGCGGTACCGGCCTGAACGGAGGTGGCAGTCGGCGGGAGTGAGGCCCGATGCCCGCACGCCCACCCGGATGTGGCCTGGTCCCGCGTGTGGTTCCGGTACGTCGGCGACTTCCAAGACGCTTGCGGGACCGTACTCGGAGAATGTCAGTGCTCTCATGGCGTCGGACACTATCGGAACACCCCGTCCGTTTGGCTAAAGTGAGAGCGGTGACGAACCCTTTGCCTCACTCCCTGCGCTCCGATGCCCGGGACAACCGGGAGCGCATCCTCGCCGTGGCCCGCACGACGTTCGCCGAGCAGGGGCTGGACGTGGCGATGCGCGAGATCGCGCGGCGTGCCGCGGTCGGACCCGCGACCCTCTACCGGCACTTTCCGACCAAGGAGGGGCTGGTCACCGAGGCCTTCCGCGAGCAGATGACGGCCTGCACGGCCATCGTCGACGAGGGACTGGCCGATCCGGACCCATGGCGCGGCTTCTGCCTGGTGATCGAGGCGGTGTGTGAAATGCAGGCGCAGGACCGGGGCTTCACCGCAGCGTTCGTCTCGGCCTTCCCCCGCGCGATCGACTTCGCCGCGGACCGGGAGCAGGCACTGGGCAAGGTCGCCGAACTCGCCCGCCGGGCCAAGGCAGGTGGCAAGCTGCGCCCGGATTTCGTCCTGGACGACCTGATCATGGTGCTCATGGCCAACGGCGGCATCCGGACCACCTCGCCAGCCGCCGCAGTGGCCGCCTCACGGCGCTTCGCCGCGCTGCTGATCCAGGGCATGCGGGCCGAGCCGGCCATCCCGCCGCTGCCCCCGCCGGTCCGGCTGCCGCTGGCGGTTGTGATTTAGTGCCGCATCAGGCAGCGGGCACCCCCATGACGGGCGCCCACGCGCATTCGACAACAGGGCGAACGTTGCCTGATGCGGCACTGGGCCCCGTCTTCAAGCAGATCTCGCCCAGAGCAGGATCGACGCCAGGCTGACCGCCGCTTCGTAGGAGGCGGCGGTCTTGCCGTACCTGGTGGCGATGGCTCGGAAGTGCTTCAGTCCGTTGAAGCACCCACCGCGTTGCGTCGACGGTATGTCTCGCGGTCGAAGCTGGGCGGTCGGCCGCCCTGGCGGCCGCGGTTCTCCGACATGCCGTCGCTCGCGGATCGGCAACCGTCGCCCCCCGTACCCTCTGGACCCGAGCCGGTCCAGAATGCCGCCATGGCTGAAGAAGCGCACCACGAGACAGCTGCCCGCTCATTCCTGTCGTGCGCGGCCGAGGTGGCCCGGCTGCTCAACCTCAGGGAGGCCGCCAACGTGCCTGAAGCCCGCCGCGCACGACACCTGGCCTATGCGGCACGCAAGCCACTGCTCGAACGCGCCAGCCTGCCCGAAGAGTTCTTCACGCCGTTGATGGCCGCAGCCGTCTACGACCCCGACCCCAGCTTCTGCCGCTGGTTCGTCGAACCAGCGGTCTATGCCTTCGGACGCCGCAGGGTCATGGTTGCACTGCTCAACTACCTACGGACGGGCACGGACGCGGAGCAAGCAGGCGCCAAGCGAGCCTGGTACTGCGCCCATGTGCCGCTCCGCGTGGACCGGTCCCCGGCATACGCGCCCGGCGGGAGCCGCGATCCCGCACTGGACGAGGCCCGCGACGTGATGAACGAGTGGCAGGAATCCCTTCGTCGATCAGCCCTGTGACTGAGGATCTTGAAACCTGAGGCCGCCCGGCTGCCACAGACGGTTGCTTGCTCTGCGGCAATTACGGGGCAGCTCTTGGGCGAACCGAGAGGCCAATGCACCTGTGACAGAACGAAGACGTCGCGGAGGACCGCCTGTGACTCGGTGCGAGATACAAATACTTCCGAACACACGCACCGCGCCATTCCTGGGGGAACACCGTGAAGTACACCCGCATCACCGCTCTCGCCGCCATCGGCATCACCGCCACCCTCTCGCTCACCGCCTGCAGCGGGGACGGCTCCGGGAAGGACTCGTCCTCCAAGGGCTCCTCGTCCTCGTCTTCTTCGTCCTCGAACGGCGGCTCGAACTCGGAGGGCGGCTCGGGCTCCGGCGGCTCGGAGGCCGGCAACGCGAAGGCGGGCTCCGGTGAGGACACCAAGGCAGAGGCAGCCTCGAACGGCGCGACGAAGACCGGCGGCAAGGTCACGTTCTGCAAGACGGAGGACCTGGCCATCGACGCCAGGGACGCCGCGCCCGACAAGGACTCCGGCAGGATCGACATCACCATGATCAACCGGGGTTCGACCACCTGCTCGGCCACGGGCTTCGCGGGCGTCGACATCAAGGACGCCGACCACACCTCGAACCCCATCGAGCGCGGCCACGCCCAGCCACGTATCACCACCCTGAAGCCCGGCGACGCCGCTGTCTTCAACCTCGCCTACGACATCGACAACACCGGCAAAAGCCTCGCGTCCCCGACCAACATCCTGGTGACGCCCCCGAACGAGACCCACACCGTGAACCTGAAGTGGCCTGCGGGCACAGGGGACATCAAGGGCGCCTACACCGACGTCGAGGTCTACCCCACGCACACGACCGAGTAGGGGTGGTGCGCACGGCCGGCCCCGGTGGCCAACCGCCGCATCCGGCCAGGATCTCGGCCATCCAGCGTGTAGCCAGCCCATGTCAGCAACGCTTGGCATGCCTTTTTCGCAGCCGGTTCTAAGCGGCTTTGAGGACGGGGCCCAGGACGTGTCTTCGAACCGGCGTCGTTCGGCCGGAGTCCCGGTCGTGCGGCGTCCGGCTCGTTCGATCGCGAGGCGGCGGATCGTCCTCGTACCGAACGTACGTGGACGACTCCGACAACGCGGCCGTGCGTGCCGGACGCCTTGCGGCAGACGGCAGTTCGAGGGTGCCGGCCCGGCACCCTACGGCCGGTACGCCCGATGCGTTCAGCGGACCCGTCTGAGGACCCGCGCCCCACCCGCCGGCACCGGGACCCCGTCCTCGTGCACCGATCCGTCCAGGAGGTCGGTCCCCCCGCCGGGAACGGTCGCTTCGGTGCCACCGTGATTGATGAGGAAGACGTAGTCATTGCCGGCCGAACGGCGCGTCACGGCCTCGACGCCACTTCCGGCCGGAACCGTCGTCCCCCCGGACCGCTTCACGAGCCGCCCCACCAGACACGCACGCGCGTCGGCGTCCAACTCCACGCCCACGTACCAGGCTTCCCCCTCGCCCCGGTGCGCGCGGGTGATCGCCGGTGCACCCGCGAAGTCGCCGCCCTCGTACCAGCAGACCGCCTCCGCGTCGGTGAGATCGATCTCCTCGCTCCAGGTGGCGACCCGTACCGGTCCCGTGACCCCGTCGATGTCGACGAAGTCCCCGTCCACCAGCGGCGCGAACTCCTCCACGCGTACGCCGAGCAGTTCGCAGAACGCTCCGGGATAGCCGCCGGGCCGCACCCGGTCGAGCGGATCGACGATGCCCGAGAAATAGGTGACGAGCACGGTGGCCCCCGCGTGCACGGCAGCGGTGAGCGCGGCGACGTCCTCGTCGCGGACCAGGTAGAGCATGGGCACGATGATCAGTCGGTAGTCCGACAGTTCGGCCGACGGAGGAACGATGTCGACGGTGACGCCCGCGTCGCGCAGACTCCCGTACCACCCGAGGGCGGACTCCATGTACGACAGACCGTTGTGCGGATGCGACTCGCGGTCGGCCGCCCACCACGACTCCTCGGAGAAGAGCAGCGCGCAGTCCGCCGCCACCCGGCTGCCGAGCACCTCGGCACAGCGTGCCAGCTCCGCTCCGAGCGCCTTCACTTCCCGGAACTTCCTGCTGTCGGCCCCCGCGTGCGGCAGCATCGCGGAATGGAACCGCTCGGCGCCCGCACGCGCGGCCCGCCACTGGAAGAAACAGATGCCGTCGGATCCGCGGGCGAGGTGGGCCAGCGCGTCCCGCCGGAGCTGTCCCGGACGCTTCGCGGGGTTGACCGGGCGCCAGCTCGTGGCGCCGGTGGCCGTCTCCATCAGCAGCCACGGCCTCCCCCGGGACAGTCCACGGGCCCGGTCGGCCGAGAAGGACAGCTCTGCCTGGGCGTCGGACGTCGGTCTCAGGTAGTGATCGCTGGCGATGAGATCCACATCGCCGGTCCACGAGCTGTAGTTCATGTTCTTCCCGGCATCGAAGAGCACCAGGTTCGTGGTGACCGGCACGTCGGGCGTGACCCGCCGCAGGACCGCCGTCTCGGCCCGCAACTGCGCCCGCAGTTGGTCGGAGCTGAACCGGTCGAAGTCCAGCACCTGCGTCGGGTTCGAGTCGGTGAATGTCAGCCGTGGCGGCCGGATCTCTTCCCACTCCGCGTACGTCTGGCTCCACGCACTGGTCGTCCACGCGGCGTTCAGCTCGTCGAGCGAGTCCCCGTAGCGGACTCTCAGCCAGCTCCGGAAGGCCACGGCGCTCGCTTCGCCGTAGCACCGGGAGTTGTGGCCGCCGAGTTCGTTGGAGACGTGCCACAGTGCGAGTGCCGGGTGTTCGCCGTAGCGCTCCGCCAGCTTCTCCACCAGCGCGAGCGAGTGCTCGCGGTAGATCCGTGACGACGGCGACCAGGCTTGGCGTCCACCCTGCGCCATCGTCCGCCCCTGCCGGTCGACGGGCAGCACCTCGGGAAACCGCGTGGTGAGCCACGGCGGGGGCGATGCGGTGGCCGTGGCGAGATCGACGGCGATGTCGCCCGCGTGCAGCAGGTCGAGCAGCCGGTCCAGCCAGCCGAAGTTCCACCGGTCGGGCTCCGGCTGCAACGTCGACCAGGCGAAGACACCCACGGTGACCAGATTGACTCCGGCCTCGCGCATCAGCCGGACGTCCTCGGGCCATACGCCCTCGTCCCACTGTTCGGGGTTGTAGTCGCCGCCGAACGCCACGGGTTCCCCGCCGAACCGGGCAACGACGTTGGCAGGCCATCTGATCCACTCTGCCGTCACGAGCTTCTTCTCCTCACCGCCCGACGAACGAGCGCCCACGCGAACGACCCCGACACGGCATCGAGCGACAGCCGGACGCGGCCGAGGAGCACCGCCCGAAAGTGCACCGGAGTACGGAACGGCCACACACTAGCGGGCTGAGACAACGTTGTTTAGAGTGAAGTCGACGTCACCGGAACGCAGTTCGCCCGGCCGTCCGTGCCGTGGACATCAGCCGAAACCGCCCGTCACAGCTGCCCCTGGATCATTTCGACGGCGGGGCTCGGCCAGGCATGGGGCCCAGGACCACATCGAGGGAGCGGAACATGGCGGAGTTCGACGGCAAGGTCGCCATTGTCACCGGTGGATTCAGCGGCATAGGAGGCGCGACGGCCCGGGTGCTCGCCGCGCGCGGGGCGACGGTCGTGGCGGCCGGCATCCCATCGGAGGGCGCGCACGAGGAACTGCCTCCCGGTGTCGAGCGCGTCGAGGTGGACGTCACCGACGAGACCGCGACCGCTCGACTCGTCACCCGGGTCGCGGCGGCACACGGCGGGCTCGACATCCTCGTCGCCGCAGCCGGGATCCAGCGCTACGGCGCCGCGGCGGAGACCGGCGCCGACGAGTGGAACGAGGTGCTCGCGGTCAACGTGACCGGTGCCTTCCACGCCGTCAAGCACGCGCTCCCCCACCTGCGTGCCCGTGGGGCGGGCTCGATCGTGATCGTCTCCTCCGTGCAGGCCTTCGTCACCCAGACCGCCGTCGCCGCCTACACCACCAGCAAAGGGGCGCTCAACGCGCTCGCCCGGTCGATCGCCATCGACGAGGCGAAGAACGGGATCAGGGCGAACGCGGTCTGTCCCGCGTCGGTGGACACCCCGATGCTGCGCGCCTCCGCCCGTTCCTTCTCCGACGGCAGTGACCGGGGCACGCAGGAACTGGTCGAGTCCTGGGGGCGGATGCATCCGCTCGGGCGGGTGGCGCGACCGGACGAGGTCGCGGAGGCGATCGCCTTTCTGGCCGGGGACCGAGCCAGCTTCATCACCGGCGTCTCGCTGCCCGTCGACGGCGGGCTGCTCGCCAACGCGGCGGTAGTACTTCCCGGTTGAGGGCGGGCATCTCGACCGCAGGCGACGACGGAGGACTTCCGATGACGGCCAGGATCGCGATCCCCGGCAGGGCCGGGGTGGGCGAGGGACCGGTCTGGGACGCCGGGCTCCGGCGCCTGCACTGGGTGGATATCCCCGCCGGGCACATCCACACCAGCGACCCGGTCACCGGCCGGACCACCAGCCTTCGGCTGCCGACACAGGTCGGCGCCGCGGTGCCCCGACGCGGCGGAGGCTTCGTGGCGGCCACGGCCGAGGGGTTCGCGAGCGTACACGCCGACGGTTCGATGACCACCCGGCGCGCGTTGCTGCCGGACGGCGAGCGCATGAACGACGCGAAGTGCGACCGGCACGGGCGGTTCTGGGCCGGCAGCACGGCGATGGACTTCCGGCCGGGCCGCGGTGCCCTGCACGTCCTGCTGCCCGACTGGACGAGCCGGGTGGTCCTCGAAGGGCTCGCTCTGCCCAACGGGCTCGGCTGGAGCCCCGATGGCCGGACCTTCTACCTCGCCGACTCGGTCGCGGGCGAGATCTACGCCTTCGACACCACTGACGAAGAACCGTGGATAAGCCGTCGGCGCACACTGTTCCGGCTTCCCGCGCGCACGGGCCTGCCGGACGGGCTCACCGTCGACGCGAGCGGGTGTCTGTGGGTCGCGGTGTGGGGCGGCGCGCGCGTGGCACGGATCTCCCCCGACGGCGACCTGCTCGGCGAGATCTCCCTGCCCGTGCACCAGCCGTCCTCCTGTACGTTCGGCGGACCCCGCCTCGACGCGCTGTATGTCACCTCGGCCCGGGAGGGTCTGGAACTCTCGGACGACGACCCGGCGGGGTCCGTCTTCGTCGTCAGCGAGACGGGCGGCGCCGTCGGCCTGCCTTCGGCCACGTTCGCCGGATGAGCCGATCGGCGGGGCCGAGCAGGGCCGGGGCGCGGCGTGGCCGACGACCGCACGGGCGCGATCCCCGCTCGACGGCCGGACGCGGTCGCGAAGCCTCCCGGCCCGGCACGTCCACCGCCGGACCTGCCGAAGAGGTCGCCCGAGTCCTCCCGTCACCCGGGCACACCTGACTCACCCCATCCGGGACAACGTTGCCTGCCCCTCAGGGGGCCCGGCCTCGATCGGCCGGGCCCTCCGGTCGTCAGCCGAGCGGCATCGTGCAGAAGCCGGCGCCGACGCGGAAGTTGCGAGGGCCGGCGGGATCGAGGTCCGTCGGGCCGAAGGTCCCGGAGCCGAGGATCGACGCCAGGTGGTGTTCCGCGTCGTCCTCGGGGCGGTACCCGATGGCCTCCGCCTCCTCCAGCGACCACCATCGCCGAGTGTTGCGGGAGATGCCCCACAGGACGCGGAACGCGGCGGGCTCGGCCTGCAGACATGCCTCGACGAGCCGGGCCGCGTCGCCCGGCGACAGCCAGGCGGCCAGGTCCTCGGGGGCGAGCGGGCGCGGCCGGAACGCGCCGATACGCAGACAGGTGACGTCGAGGCCGAACCGGGAGTGGTAGAGGCTGCCCAGCGCCTCGATCGCGGCCTTGCTGACACCGTAGTAGGTGTCCGGGCGCGGCGGTACGGCGGCGGGCAGGACGCCGTCGGCCGCGTCGTCCCGGGTGTGGAACCCCGCGGCGTGAATGCTCGACGCGAGCACCACGCGGCGAACGCCCTGCCTCCGTGCGGCTTCGAGGACCCGCCGGGTGCCGTCGATGTTGATGTCGGCGATCCGCTCCCATGACGTCTCCCCCGCCAGCCCGCCCAGGTGGAGTACCGCGTCGACGTCCTGGCAGGCCGCGTCGATCGCATCCTGGTCGGTGAAGGACGCCCGTACGGTCTCCACGTTCTCCCGCGGTCCGGCCGGCTCGATGTCCGCGATGTCCAGGAGGCGCAGGGTCCGGCCTGCGTGGGCCAGGCGCGGGCGCAGTTCGCGGCCGATGCGGCCCGCGGCGCCGGTGAGCAGGATCCGCTGCCCGGTCACGGTGCCTCCCCGGCCGGGTGGGCAACGGCAGGCAGTTCGGGGGGCGGGACCTGGTGGTCGTAGGGGCGAGGGGTCGCGGACGCGGGCACGTAGGGAGGCCGGTTGTAGGTGTGCTGCCGGCGGAAGGCGGGATCCGTCGGTGGACTCCAGTGCCGCCAACTTCCCGGATCCGTGTCCACGGGCGCCGATTTCGGGCCTGTGCCGTTGCCGTTCTCGGCCGCGACGGCGTACTCGTACACGGTCACGTCCGCCGGGCCGGCCCGGCCCGGATCGTCGCGTTCGGGGATGACGCCGGGCGCGTGATCGACGTGCCGGAACCCGAACCCGGCGAAGATCTCGTGGTGGGTGGCTTCGCCCTTGCGGCGCCGGTAGAGCCGGTATCCGCCGGCGCCCAGCACCTCGCCCCACGTGGCGGTGACCTTGCCGTGGCCGAGCCGGAGTCTGAGCCCGTCCGGCGGGTCGGGTGCGCGGTGGCTCGGGTGAACGGGGTAGTCGGCGCCCGGAGCGGCCTGTCGCCGACTGTTCCGGGCGATGACGCGGACGTGTTGCTTCTGGTCCTCGGCAAGGCCGGCCAGGTGGACGGGGCTTCGTTCCGTCTGCGCGGCCGTCGCCCAGGTGTGGCCGCCGTCGGAGCTGAGCTGGATGGTGTAGCGGTCCGCGGCGGCTGCCGCGGAGAAGTGCACGAGCACGCCGTCGGCGACGGTCTCGGTGCGTACGACCTGCGAGGACGGTGGCTCCGGCTGTCCGCCCGTCAGCTCCCAGTGGTGGCGGCCTCGGGGCAGGGCGACGGTGATCGTGTCCTGCGACTCGGTGAGGAGGCGTGCCGGCGCGCCGTCGATGTGGAAGCGGGCCGCCGCATCGAGCCCGCCGGGCACGTGGAGGCTCACCGAACTGTCCGACGGGGCGTGGTAGACGCCCCGGGCCTCGTTGGGGTCCCGGTAGCCGAGGCTGATGCCGAGATCGTCGTCCCCTGTGGTCACGAGGAGCTCGGGGGTTCCCACGGCATTCCCGTGGAAGAGGGTCAGTCGCCGCAGGCCGTCGTCGAAGAGCCGGATGGTCCCGGCCGTCCCCGAGAAGCGCAGCCCCTGCTCGGCGAACTCGACCGTCTTCGGTTCGTAGTGCGCGGACGCCGCGTGCCGGAACACGAAGTCCAGGCTGTGCGGGGTCCGGATCCGGGCGCCCCAGGGCGTCGAGTGGGCGGGGGCGACTTCCAGGTCGTCGCGGTGGCTCACCACGGCCAGCGTGTTGCCGTTCGCGCCGTCGGCCCTTCCCTCCAGGCGCACGCCGCGGGAGACGTCGGTCACGAAGGTGCCGTCGAGAGCTCCGTCCGTACGCACACCGCGGACCACGTGGATGAACGGCATCCGCTCGGCGAGGTGCGGGAAGCTGTTGGCGTCGTGGCCGGTGGCCTCGGTCAGCGCGGACCATGTCCACACCATGCGCTGGCCCGCGGCGAACGCGTCGTACGTGACGAGGTAGTCGCTGCCGACGAGCAGGACGCTGCGACTCAGATAGAGGCCGCCCACCGGGCCGTCCGGGTCGGAGACGATCTCCGCGTACTGCGCGCCGCCCAGGTCGTGGAGGGGCCGGTCGAGGGTGTTCTGGCCGATCGAGCGGTAGGCGCCGCCCTTCCAGACCGCGCAGGAGGTGGCGAAGGTGGCGTCGGGGGCCCTGCGGTCCCCGGCGTCCTCGGGGCCGTGGCCGCTGTAGGAGTGCCCCGCGGCGTAGTAGTAGATGTGCCCGCTGCCGTTGTCGTCGGCGATCCCCCAGCGGTAGTTGGGGCCGCGGTCCACCTGCTGGAGGAAGACCGCGACCTCCCCGGACCGGTCCACATCGGCGCGCAGCGTGACGCCGTATCCGGTGTACTTCGAGCTCCTCAGCCGCGGATTGGTCCCGCGATCGCCGGCGGACCGCACCGTGACCCGCCACGGGTCCGGCGCACCGGGTGGGCTGTCGAGCCGGTGGGCGCATTCATCGCTCCCCCACAGCAGATGCTCCGCGACAAGTGGACGGTAGCGGCGCAGGGCCTCGCCGAGGAGCCGCATCTCGATGGGCGGGCGCCGGGGCCAGAAGGCGTGGGCCCCCTGCGCGGGGTGCAGGCGGCGGAGTTCGCCGTCGGCGCCGGTCTCTACCGGGGCGGTCAGGGCGTTCACCAGCCAGTCACCGACGGCCGCGAACTCCGGTGTGGCCAGGCGGTTGCGGCCGTCGGTCAGCCGGCCGAGGAAGTTGCCCTGGGTGACCGGGCGCAGGAAGGCCCACACGTAGGTGGCCAGGCTCTCGGTCCAGCGGCCGGCCCGCGACCCTTGGGCCGGCAGCGCCGGTCTGGTGTGGAAGACGCCGGCCAGTTCGACGAACTTCTCGAACTGGTCGAGCCACTCCGGTGCTGCCTGGTGGTCGGGGAACAGCCAGGCGAGGCAGGCGAGCGCCGCCTTGCCGTCGGCGAGGAAGTTCGGGTGGCCCGCGATCATGCGGCGCAGCGGGCCGATCTCCTCGCCGGCCGAGACGTGGGCGGTCAGCAACAGCAGCGCGTCGGCCCGTTCGCGGTCCGTCGCTTCGAGCCGGTCGGCGAGACGGTCGTAGCCGTCCAGCAGCCGGTCGTAGAGGGGGCGTTGCCCGATGTTGAGGTAGCCGGGGTGTTCGTTGACCCCGTGAGCGATGAGACTCGGGCCCTCCGGTCCGGTGAAGAGCGCTGCGGTGAGGTCGTCGGGCGAGTCGAGTTCGCCTTCGGAGCACAGCGGGGCGGGTCGCCTTCCCGCGTAGGTCAGACTCCAGTCCTTGACGCGATCCAGGCTGAGCGTGCCCTGCCAGTGATGGAGGTGGCGCACGTACGACGACGGGTACCGCGTGCCCTTCTGGTCGCGCAGTACCTCGAGGTCGTGTTCGTGATCGTAGAAGGCGATCGCCGTCCGGCGGATCCCGGAGCGCAGGGGCCAGGTCCAGTGGAGTACGCCGTCGTGGCGGAAGCGGAGTTGGAGATGATCCGCGGAGGCCCAGGACGCGTAGACGCGGTCGTCCCACCCGGCGTGGTCGAGGAGGAAGACACCCATCGCATCGCCTCCCTCCGCATCCCAGAACGTGGCGTGCGGGCGGATGTTCCACGCGTGGCTCGGGGCGTACGGGCCGACGGTGAAGGCGAAGTCGGTGTCCGGCCTCTCCCTGCCGCCGGGCCCGGAGAACGACGGGTCCTCCCCGCTGTCGCCGAGCACGATCGGCTCGTCGATGCCGAGCCAGTGGTAGAAGTGCGGTGATTCCGGGTCGGCGTGGTCGTCGGCACACTGCGAGAACGGCCAGGTGGACGAGAAGCGGTGGGTCGGTGCCACACCGTCCCAGCTCAGTTCCCATGCCGTCGTGCCGGAGTCGAGCGCCGTCATCTCCTCGGCCACGTCGACGAATTCGCAGCCCTGGACACAGGCGACCGTCACCGTGTAGGCGGCTGTGCCGGTGAAGTGGTAGCGCAGTTCGTGGGTGGCGAACAGCGGACCGGCTTCCACGAGCCGTACTTCCAGCTGTTCGAGGTTCTCGGTGCCACAGCGCACGGCGGATCTTCCCACCCAGCCTTGCCCTCGGTCGAGTTGGAGGACGGGACCCGGTACGGAGTCGGCGGCGAACCGGCCCGAGGAGGGCAGCCGGATCCGGAGCGCTCCGCTGTCGACGACGGTGGACGCGCCGTCCTCGGTGATCCGGACCGGTCGCGGGACGTGGGCCGTCGGCACCGCTGGGTCGGCGCACAGGGTGAATTCGCGCGTCGCGCCGGAAGGCAGGTCGGCGAAGAAGCAGACGACGGCGTACGTCAGGTGGCCGTCCACCGTGTTCACTTGGGAGAGCTGAAAGGGCACCGACCGCCCCGTCTCGTCGACCAGCCGGAGCTGCTCGGCGCGGAGCGACGGGGCGGCCCAGCGCACCGGATGGTGCAGCAGGGTCCTGGGCCAGGCGAAATCCGGGTGGCGCAGCGGGTCGGCGAGCCGGAACCGCACCCGGTCGCCGCCCGTGGGCCAGGAGGTGACCGGGCCGGTCATGATCCGTCCCCCTCCTCGCCCTGGACGACGGGCGCTCCGGCGACGCCCTGCGTGCCGAGCGCCGCGCCGCCCGCCACGCCTTCGACGAGGTGGCGCTGGAGCAGCACGAACAGGAGCAGGATGGGTGCGGCCACGATGAACGTGCCGGCGGCGATGAGCGGCCAGTTCTGCGTGTACTCACCGAAGAACGAGTACAGCCCGCGGGTGACCGGCCACAGCGCCGCGTCGGACAGCATGACCAGCGGCAGGATGAGGTTGTTCCAGGCGTGCACGAATCCGAAGATGGCGAAGGTGGCCAGGGCGGGCTTCATCTGCGGCATGATGATCGTGAAGATGAAGCGGACGTAGCCGCAGCCGTCCAGCGCGGCGGCCTCGTCGATCTCGCGCGGGATGCCTTTGATGTAGCCGACGAAGAAGAAGAACCCCGCGCCGGACAGGCTGGTCAGGATCAGGTACCCGGCCATGCTGTTGTACAGGTGGAGCGATCTCGCTTCGATGAACAGCGGGATGAGGCCGCCGGGCAGGAACCCGGAGAAGATGAAGAACGTGTACAAGAGATTGGAGCGCTTGAAGTATCCGCGCGAGATGGGGAAGGCCAGGAAGACCCCGAGGATCAGGGTGGCCGTGTCGGGGATGACCGCGTAGATCAGGCTGTTGATCATCTGCCGTCCGAAGTGGCCCTGGCTCCACGCCGTCGAGAAGCTCTCCGTGGTCCACGGATCCGGCATCCCGGTGGGGTTCTGGAGGAACCCGGTGTACGTCTTGAACGCCTGCAGCAGCATGTACACCAGCGGCAGGGCGAACAGCACGGCGGCGATCGCGAAGCAGAGCAGGTTCACCCCGGCGGACTTGGCCGCCTTCGTGGACAGCAGTGGCGCCTTCGGCTGCGGTGTACTGCTCCGAGCAGGGCCCTGATCGCTCCGGTCCAGGACGGCAGGAGAGGCCTTCACAGCGAGATCTCCCGTCGGCGCAGGGTGAACAGCAGTCCGCCGCCGATCACGACGGTCAGGAGGAACTGCAGCATGGCGAGCATCGAGCCGTAACCGAGTTGGCTGTCGCCTCCGAACGCCGACTGGAACATGTACAGCCCGAGGGTCTTGGTCCCGAAGTTGCCGCCGGTGAGGACCATGATCAGCGCGTACTCGCCCAGCGTCCCCATCGCCGTGAGGAACACGGTCACCGTGGTGGCCGGTGCCAGCAGAGGCCAGGTCACGTGCCGGAACACCCGCAGGCGTCCGGCGCCGTCCATGGCCGCCGCCTCGTAGACCGCCGGTGGGATGTTCCGCAGCCCGGCGATGTAGATGAGCATCGTGTAGCCGGAGAACATCCACACGTTCACCAGTATCACCAGGGGCAGGGCCAGCGAGCTCGACCCGAGGAACGCCGAGGTGTTGCCGAATAGGCCGTGCATGACCTTCTCCACCGGGCCCGAGTAGGGGTCCAGCATGAGCGCGAAGATGGCGCCGACCACCGCGACCGAGAAGATCTGCGGCATGAAGATGACGGCGCGGTAGAGGGTGTAGGAGCGTCCGGGCCGGTTCAGCAGCAGGGCGAGGCCCAGACCGATCGCGGTCTGCAGTACGGTCACACCGAGCACATAGGTCAGCGTGACCCGCACCGCGTCCCCGACCACGGAGGACAGCGATGTGAACGCCGCCGAGTAGTTGCACAGACCACAGACGTTCAAAGGCGTGCCCGGGAGCCCGGAGTACCGGGTGAACGAGTATCCGATGGTGGCAAGCGACGGGTAGAGCCCGAACAGCAGCCACCCGGCTCCCGGGATCGCGATGCTGGCCCAGGGGATGAACCGCCGCGTCCGTTGGTTTCCGAAGGGACAGCGTGCCACGCCGAGCCTCCTTTCCGAGAGTGCGCTCGTTACTTGCCGACCGACTTGCGGTAGGCCGATGCCGAGGAGGACAGGAGGGTGTCGATGCTGTCGCTGCCGATCGGCTTCATCTTGTACAGATCGGGACCGCCCGCCTCGATGGGCGCCCCGACCGGGATCCACGGGTTGGTGAGCTGCGGGAAGGCATCACTCATGTGGCCGTTCAGCCAGTCCATCCAGGGCAGGCCGGTGTTCTGCAGCGCCGGCTGGGTGGAGATGGAGCCCGTCTGCTCCAGCCACTTCTTGTAGGTGTCGGGCTCGGAGAACATCGCGAGCCACTGCATCGCCAGGTCCTTGTGCGGCGCGGTGGTCGGAACGACCCAGGTGAGGTCCGGCTTGAACGCGACGCGGTTGGCCGCCGGATCATCGGTGCCCGGCAGGGCGAAGAACCCGAGGTTGAGCTTCGGGTTGGCCTGCTGGATGGTCAGCCCGTCCCAGGAGCCGTCGAGCAGGAACGGGTAGTTGTCGGCCTTCGTGGCCCAGACGCCGGGCGCGGTCTGCTGGGACACGCCCGAGGCATTGGGCTCGATGTACTGCATGATCTTGGTGTGCCGCTGCGAGATCTCCTTGTAGACCGGGTCGGTCCAGGACTGCGTGCCCTTCCAGAATGCGGTGGCCCGGTCCTCGGACACCTTGACGGACTCCGAGGGCTGGTGCCCCTTCATGATCATCTGATTCGCGATGCCCTGCCACACGCCGCCGTGCATGCCGCTCTGCGCGGACACGAAGATCGGTGTGATCCCGGCCTTCTTGAGCTTGTCGCAGGCGTCCAGGAATTCCTGGTACGTGGTGGGAACGGACAGGCCGTGCTTCGCGAGCAGGTCCTTCTTGTACCAGATCGCACCGGCACCGACGTACTCGGCGGCCATGACGCCGTAGACGCCGCCTTTGTATCCGACCGCTGCGGACTGGACCTGCGGGTCGTACTGCTTCATGAACGGCTGGTCCTTGAGGTCGGTCAGTTGACCGGATGTGATGAGTGCGGCCGCCCCTCCGGGTTTGAGGTTGGTGTAGTCGGGGGCGTAGCCCTGCTGGGTCGGGGGGAACTGGGCGAGGACATCGAGGGACTTGGACTGCAGCATGCTGTTCCACAGCTGCTGCCAGGCGCCGTTGGCGTTCGGGGCCGTCTGCAGTTTGACGGTGACTCCCGGATGCGCCTTCTCGAACTTGGCGTTGAGCTCCTTGGTGAACTCGACGGCGCCGGGGTTGGTCCACTCCGCGACGGTCAGCGTGACGTTCTGCTTCGCTCCACCGCCGCCGCTTCCGGAGGACGGGGTGGTGCAGGCGCCGAGGACCGTGGCCAGGCAGACGGACGCGGCGAGGATCGTGAAGGGTGTACGGGGTCTCATGGGTCGGGCTCCTTCGGGCGGTCGGTCAGGGGCGTTGGAGGGCACCGTCTGCTCGTCGCGGCGGCTTCCACACACCACCGGGGGCGGGGAACCGGGGCGGGTACTTCAGGGCAAGGCGTTCGTCGAAGTCGACGCCGAGTCCGGGTGCGGTGCTCGGCCACAGGTGGCCGCCGTGGATCTCGGGGCAGCCGGGGAACACCTCCCGCGCGGCGGCCCCGAACAGGTGCTGCTCCTGGATCCCGAAGTTCGGGCAGGCCAGGTCCAGGGCCAGGTTGGCGGCATGGCCGATGGGCGACACGTCACCGGGGCCGTGCCACGCGGTCCGCACGCCGAACAGTTCGCACGCGCCCGCGAGGCGCCAGGCCGGCGTGATGCCGCCGATGGCGGAGACGTGGACGCGGATGAAGTCGCACAGCCGCTCCTGGACCACGGGCCGGTACTCGGCGGGGTTGGTGAACAGTTCACCGATGGCGATGGGAGTCACGGTCCGGCTGCGCAGGGTACGGAGCCACTCGATGTCCTCCGGCGCGACCGGGTCCTCCAGATAGAACAGGTCGTACGGCTCCAGGTCCTTCGCGAGCCGCACGGCGTCGGTGGGGTGCACCCGTTCGTGGACGTCGTGGATCAACTCGACCTCAAAGCCCAGCTCCTGGCGCAGATGCCCGAACAACACGCCCACGGTGCGCCGGTACGCCGCCGGGTCCCAGGCGTTCGGGGTCAGGGGCGGGCGGGAGCCGACCGGGGCCGCGGCGGCCGGCGCCCCGTAGGTGCCCGCGCCGGGTACGGCCACCTGACAGCGCACGTGCCGGTAGCCCTGGGACATCAGGTCGCGTACCTCGTCGGCCACCTCCTCGGCGTCCCGCCCCTGGGCGTGCGCGTACAGGGGAACCGCGGTACGGCACCGGCCGCCGAGCAGCTGCCACACCGGGAGCCCTGCCTGCTTCCCCTTGATGTCCCACAGCGCCATGTCCACCCCGGACAGGGCGTTGTTGAGCACCGGGCCGGAGCGCCAGTAGCCACTGACGTGCAGGGTCGAGGCGATGTCGGTGATGTCGGCGGGGTCGCGCCCGATCAGCTGCGGCGCCAGGTACTCGTCGACCGAGGTGGCGACCGCCGCCGCCCGCTGGGTGAAGGTGGCGCAGCCCAGTCCGTACAGTCCGGGTTCGCTGGTGTCGACCCGCACGACGACGAGCGTCGTTCCGGCCGGTGCGGTGAGGATGGCCCGGACCGAGGTGATCCGGACGCCGGAGGGCTGCGCCCACGGCGGCTCGATGGGCTTGTCGGGGGTGTCGCTCACGGGTGTGGCTCCTGGTTCTGGCCGGCGCTCACCACGAGTGCGAGCGCCGGGCCGACGGGTACCGCTGGTCCACGCTGGGTCCGGTTCCTCGGTCGGGAATGCGGATCGTGTTCGTTCCGGTTCCTCCGCCGGGATCGCAGGTCGTCCTCGGTCCGGTTTCCGGTTCGTCGGTCCGGATTCCTGGCTGCGTGTGCGGGGTGTCGCGGGGGCGGGTGGGGAGTCCGGCATCGGGGACGCCCGGCCGCCGGACTCCCGCCGGGCGGCCGCCACGCAGGGCCCGGCCGCTCAGCGCCCGATGCCCCACCGGGTGTCGACGCGACCACCGGTGAACTGTGCGCCGGTGCCCCAGAACGGGGCGAAGTTGTAGCACCCCGACGTCGGGGGCTCCGACTGCGTCGTCCAGTAGGTGGCCCCGTGACCGGTCGTTCCGGCGTCCTGCACCTGGAAGGCGAACGTGGCCGGGGTGACGCCCCCCGGACGGGCGGCTCTCACCTGTGCCGCCAGTTCCGGAAGCTGGCTCCAGGCGAGGGCGATCTCGTATCTGGTCTGCTTGTCGGTGTCGTCCCTGGAGACGAGCACCCGGCCCTCGGTGCCGTCGGCGGGCTGCGCGTCCATCGGGCCGAGCGGTGTCGGGAGAACGGCATTGGTCGGGTAGAAGGTCTGGTAGTTGGTGCCGGGCGCCAGTTGCCGGTGCAGCTCGGAACGGCCGCCGGTGGCCAGGGTGGCGACGTACAGGTGCGAGATCGACCGCAGGCACTTCTCGTAGTGCGGGTCGCCGGCCAGCAGGTCCTCGGTCTTGTCGGCCGTGGCGTCGAAGGCCAGTTGGACGCTGTCCGCCTGGAACGGAAACTTGTACTCGTCGGCCGTGAACGCCGGGTTCGACACCTGGAGATCGTCTCCGACCAGGGCCCTGACATACAGGAAGGCATCGTCCCAGGCGGCCTGGAACGAGTAGGTCCTGCTGTCACCGGCGGCGGTCACGCTGGTCATCGTCACCGGGATGACATCGTTCCACTGGCTGGCGCTCCCGCCGACGCTGATGTGCCGGAACGGGAGATAGGCGACCTGGACGGTCTGCGATCCGCTCTGGTGGAAGCCCGGCCGGTGAGCCACGGTGACGTCGTATCCGACGGTGTACCGGTTCGTCGCGTCGGCATCGAGCTTCGTGACGGGGAAGGAGACGACGCGGGACTCCCCGGGCTTGATCCCGTTGACCGGCACCGTCCGCCGCCCCAGCCGCCAGCCCGCCGGCGGGGTGATCCCGAGCGAGACGTCCAGCGCCTTCGGCGTGACGTTCTCCACCCGTACGTCGATGGTGCTCGTCGAGTCCAGCGGCTTCACGAAGGACAGGGGGCTGACGTGCAGCGGCGTGGTGTAGTCGAAGCGCGCGCCCTCGGTCAGTGCCTTGCGGAGCGCGGCCGGTGACAGGTCGCTGTCGAAGTAGACGGCCTCCCACGGCTTCAGCGTCAGCGTGACACGGGACGACCTGCCGTCGGTGAGCCGGCGCCCGAGGTAGTCGTAGGCGCGGATGCCGCGGGCGTCGTTCAGGGTGAGGGTGCCGGTGTGACCGGCGCTCTGGTGCTCGTCGGTGCCGTCGTAGAGCTGGTCGGCGTAGACGGCGGCCCTGCCCTTGCCGTCCGCGCCGCGGAAGAGGAAGCCCCATGTGGACTTCGCGTCGGGGTACAACTCCTCCTGCAGCGCCGAGTCCTCCAGAAGGCTCGTCATCGTCGCGTAGGCGACCACCACGGGCCGCGGAGTCCTGGTCGTCGCGTCGTAGATGTTGAAGTCGTCGCCGGAGTAGCCCTTGTCGTAGGACAGGGAGAACCAGAAGATCCGGATGGAGGTGTCCTCTTCGGCACCGGCGAGCATGTGCAGCAGATAGGTGGGGGCCAGCGTCCGGGCCACCCCGTAGGCGGCCTCCTCGGGGGGCAGGTCGGCGAAGTTGTAGCGAGTGGCGGTGCCCAGCTCGGTCTGCCACTGTCCGGCGCGCCCCTTCGTCCGCGACCAGAGCTTGTCCATCTTGATCTGCGTCTTGGTCATCGCGTACTGCGTGGCGTCGGGGTAGCCGTAGGCGTGGTTGACCGAACCGTCGATGTAGCCGGTGTCCTTGGAGCCCTGGGCGTAGACGACGTCACGGTTGTACGAGACCGAGCCGCCGCCGATCAGGTTCACGTCCGGGTACTCCGGCTTCACGCGTTCCCAGATCATCCGGCACATGTCCCGGTAGTCCTGTGCGTCGCCGGTCTTCCAGGTCCAGCCATGGACCCACGGCTCGTTCCACAGCTCCCAGTTGGGGACCAGGTCCTGCAACGGAGCGATCGCGTGGTAGACCATCTCGACATGGGCGGCCATGTCCTTGGGCCGGTTCTGGTACAGCTTGAGCGGCTCGCCGTTCGGGCCCGGCTGGACGTTCCAGGACATGTTGTAGTTGATGCCGCCGAGGGTCTCGATGCCGTGCTCGTGCCAGTCGGCTATCTCGGCTCGGGCGACATCGATCTGGGGCTGCTGCCAGAACACACCCGCTTTCGGGGACACGGTGTCAGGCTGGACAGAGGCGATGCCCCGGGTCCACTTCACGCCGATGCGCTGCGCGATCTGCTTGGTGACTGCCGGGGTGGATTCCGGCCGGATGCCCATGCCGAACACCGACTGCGGACGCCGTCCGGCGACCGTGGGCCGGATCACGCCGAGTCCGACGGTCTGTGCGAGCAACTGCGCCCCGGCCGAGTCCGTGACGGTCGCGGTGACCAGGTAGTAGTCGGGGCCGAGCGGGCCGAGCGGGATCGTGACGGTGCTCGGGGCGCCCGCCGCCACCTCGAAGGGCTCCGTTCCGCTTCCGGGCATCTGGTTCCGGGCCGAGACGGACCAGGCGACGGTTCCGCTCAGCGCGGTGGGGCTGGTCACGGAGACCAGCAGGTCGGGGGTCGCCGGGGTGTCGCCGTCGACCGGGTAGAGCCCGGTCGGGTCGGAGAAGGCGAGGGTGACCGTGGGTCCCGCCGCCGCGGACTGCGGGGCGGCCGCTCCGGCGGCCTGGGCGCGCGGCGCCAGAACGCCGGTGGCCGCTGCTCCGAGGACGGTCGCCGCCCCCAGGCCCACGAGTGTGCGGCGGGACATCTCGCCGGGGGCCGGCGATTCCGCGGTGGTACGAGGACGTCGATCTTGGCTGTTCGACACGAGCGGACCTCTCCAGACGTCAGCGCGGGCAATCCGCGGGTGGCACCGGCCTGAGCACGCACAGACCGGAGGGGGGAACGGGGATCGAGTGCAGGCCGGGGCCCAGGGTCCGGACGGACGAACCGGCGGGCCGGCCGCAGGCGTCCGCGGCGTCCAGCCGGACCTCCACGGCACGGCCGTCGACGTCCAGGACCACATGCGCGGCGGCGGTGGAGTTGACGAGGGCGGTCTCGGTGAAGGCTTCGAGGCGCAGCGGGGCGACCCGGTGTTCGGCGTAGTAGGTGATCACGGCTCGCTTCCCGGCGCTCGCGATCACCGTCTGGTAGAGCTGGTCGGGCCGTCCCGCGCGGATCTCGCCGCGGGTGAGGACGTCGCGGTGGTCCCGCCAGAACCCGAGCCAGAAGGCCGTCATCGCGCGGTGCTCGGCGGACTGCGCGGCCAGTGGCACGGAGAGCTGCGGGGTCGCGTACAGGGCCGAGTGGAGTTGCCTGGCCGCCGTCTCCGCCGTCGCCCCGGGGTCCCACATCAGCATGTCCGAGTGGACGGATCCGGCCGCGGTGGCGGCGATGTCCAGCGTCCGCACCCGGTTGGCGGTCGCGTCGGCCGGGCAGTCCTGAACGCGCAGCAGGTTTCCGAAGCCGGCCATGCCCGGACCGGTGTAGGGCTGCCGGAGTTCGACGAGCAGTTCGTCGCCACGCAGTTCGCGCAGTCTCTCGCGCAACTCGGTCAGCAGCAACCGCATCGCCACGCCGATGTCGGTGCCGGCCCGGCCGTCCTCCTCCTGGGCGTGGAGCATCGCGAAATCCAGGAAGTCGATCTTCAGTCCGTCCAGACCGTAGCGGCGTACGAGGTCCACGCAGGCCTCGGTGACGAACCGTCTGACCTCCTCGTGGCGCGGGTCGAGGACACGGCACGAAAGGCGCGGCACGGCGTGCGGGGCGAACTCCTTCATCTTCTCGTGCGCCAGGGTGCGTTCGCCGAGCAGCAGCGGGGCGATCCAGGCCAGGTAGCGCAGTCCGAGGCCCTGAACGGTCTTGACGTGAGCGGCGAAGTCGGGGAATTTCGCCGGGTCCGGCGTCCAGTCGCCACTGCCGGAGTAGCCGGGGCCCTGGGCCCGTTGCTGCCAGCCGTCGTCCAGCAGCAGGATTCCGCAGCCGGCCTCGGCCGCGCGCGCCGCCTCGGCCTCCACGCGCGCCGCGTCCACGTCCCGGTGCAGGGAGTACCACGTCGAGTAGGCCGGAGTACGGGCCGCGTCCGGCGTGGGCAACGCGTCGCCGTCGCGGAGCCGGTGTGTCAGGGCCCGCATCGTGTCGGCGAAGGAGCGTCCCGGGGCCTGGACGCGTATGCGGCAGCTCTCTCCCGGACGCAGCTCCATGGCCAGCCAGACCCCGAAGCGGGCCGTGGCCTCCGCGACGCCGAACCGGATCCTGGTCGTCGCCGTGACCCGGTCGGACGTGAAGGCCAGCAGCGCCGAGCCGGCCGCGTCGTACAGGCAGCCCAGCGGCGCCGAGGCGACGAGGCCGACGCGGTGCCAGCCGCTCGCCCAGTCCGCGACCAGGTGCCGGTCCCAGCCGGCCGCCGGGTGCCAGTAGCCGACGGCGTCGCCGATCGGGACGTCCAGACGCAGCAGCACCGGTCCGGCCGGGCGGCCCCGAAGGTGGACCACCGCGCCGTCCTCGTCGTGCTCCACCTCGGGAGGCGACCCTCCGGTCAGCAGAGCGACCTCGACGCCGTGCACGTGGATCGCGTCATGGTCGGCCCACAACTGCGCCAGATCCATGATGTCGGCCATCTCCGGTTCCCTCCAAGGTTCGGGCCTTGAAACACAACGAGGTGAGACAACGTTGCCTAGCGATGCAGCACACTCGCTCGGGACACCTTCGCCTGCCTGAAGGTGCTGGCTTTACATCAGCAGCTTTCCCATCGACTTACGCGAGGATCGCCCCTGTTCAGATAGCCGATGGCAATGAACTAGGGCCGTCGACCAGTGCGACACGAGCTGTCCCGGCACAAGGCCGTAGTTGCCGCCCTCCGTGGGTCGGTTCTGAACCATAGCCAGTCGAGACAACGTTGCCTAGAGGTTGGGAGCGTGCCTCTCAGCCTCGCGCGCACTGCAGGGTGATCAAATAGGGTCGGCGTCGCCCTGGACTGGCAAACGGGTACGCCTACGCGTTATCGAGCCCGACGGCTGGACACCGTTCACGCGCTTCGCCGACCATGACGGGCGGCGAGGGAGCCGGCTGGATCTACCGCGGTCCGCCGCAAGCTACCGTGCCTGGACGAAGGAGCAAGCCGTTGCCAAGGGCGATGACTTCCGCTCCCGGTTGGCAGTCGGAACGGGACTGCCCTCAGCTGCGCAAGGTGGCACGCAGGCGCAAGCCGACAGGTGCGAGACCTTCCAAGGTGGCGACCCGGTAGCCGGGTTCCGGTCCGGGCGGCTCACTCAAGTGGTAGCGGCGGGCGGTCTGCGCAGTCAGGAGCGTCAGCATCGCCATGGCCAGAGCGGCTCCCTCGCAGCCGTGCGGCCCGGTACCGAAGGACAGGAATACTCCGGGTTTCGCCGACGAGCCCGAGTCATCGAGCCAGCGCTCGGGCTGGAACTGGTCCGGCTCGGGGTGTTCCCGTGCGTCGCGCTGCGCAGTGTAGGGGCAGACGAGAACGATGGACCCGGCGTCGATGGTGTATTCGGCGAGCTGAGTCTGTCGCTTGACGCGCCGGGTCAGTAGCCAGCTCGGGGGGAACAGTCGGAGCACCTCGCGTACCAGTGCCTGGGTGTATTGCAGGCTGTCGAGGTGGGTGCTGGTCGTCACGGCCGGATCCGCGGGCAGCAAGGCGGCCTCGGCCGCGACGCGGTCCGCCGCGTGGGGGTGCCGGGCCAGGTGGAGCAGGATCCATCCGGCTGCCCGGGACGGTGTCTCGAAGGTGGCGACGGTGATTCCGGGCAGAGTGTCGAGGATGGCCTCTTCCGGCAGCAGGCCGTAGTGGGAGGATGGCCGGAGCATCTGTCCCAGCATGTCGTCACCGAGCCGGCCCGATGAACGGCGCCGGCGGACGATGGGCCGCAAAGCGTTGATGAAGGCGACTTGCTGCCGTCTGCGGAACCGCCGTGCCGGTGTGGGGATCCAGCGCGGCCATACCCAGCGCGAGGGGCGTACCAGCGCCTCCCGGGCCAGGAAGAGCTGTGAGGCAAAGGGCAGCAGGGTGGGAGCGTCTTCGGAGAAGAGGTAGTGCACGCCGATCTCTGTCAGGGCGTGCCGGACCAGGGGCAGAATCTCGACGTCCTGACCCGTGGGCCACTGGTCAGGAAATCGAGCGGCCCTGGGCGCAATCTCACCGATCCGGGCTTCAACCGCCTGCGGGCGTAGTCCGCGCATGCGGGCGGCGTGAGCGTGCGCGCGCTCCTCAGGCGTCGGTGCTCCGCTCGACCGCTTCAATGGTGGGAAGAGAGGCGAGGGTGCCCTGGGGAAGTCCTGCGCGCGGCGCAGGACTTCTTCACACGGCCCGGCGGTAGCGGCTACGTAGACACCCGGCTCCAGCTGCCAGACGTCCCCGCACTCGTCCGCGCCGCGGCGCGCCAGTGCCAGCCGGTCGCGGGTCCAGGCCGCGAAGCTGCCTTCGGGCAACCTCGGTGGCTGATTCATTCGGCCCATGAGATCGTCCCTGACTCTTGTACCTGTCCAGGTCGATGTCGTCGGCAGCGCGGCCGGGGGTCGGGGGGGGGCCCCCGGGGGCCCCCCCCCCGGGGGTGAACCCCACGAATGGCCCGCGGTAAACAAACACAATTGGGGGCCGGAAGCCCCCCAGATTG